>DASVSS010000211.1:0-5279 GCA_036387945.1 Tepidisphaeraceae bacterium
AACGGATCGGCCCGGTGTTTGGCCAGCGGCTCGGCGCCGGCCCGTTGCGTGGCCGGCGGCTGGGGCGTCTGGGCGACTGCCACGCTGCAAAGAACGAACGCGAGCATAAGGAACGAAGCAATCAATCGGGCCACGCTGAATCTCTCCTGCTGTGAACTGCCGCGTAGTCTCCCAGCAGTCGCCCGCGGCCGCAATAAGCAAAGCGTGTGCGCCGGTCCGGTTAGCCGTCAGGCCGATTATCACGGGGTCCGTCTTGCGACGCGTAGCCGGGCGGCTGTAGGCGGGCACTCCGGGTGGGCGGTGTCAGTGTGGTGTGAAAAATCGCCGCCGCGTCGGGGACGCGGCGGCGGGTAGCTCGGGGTTCCTGGCCACTGAAGTGGCCAGGCCGGGTTTGGGTCGATGGGGCGGGGGTTAGGCGCTTTTCTTTTCGGGTTTGCGGTGGCCGAAAAGGTGTTTGCCGCCGCTGACGATGGCTTCGTCGATGGTGAACTTCTGGCCGGGTTGCTGGTCAGGGAGTTCGTACATCACTTCCAGCATCATCTCTTCGCACACCGCCCGCAGGGCGCGGGCGCCGGTGTCGCGCTTGAGCGATTTTTCGGCGATCATGCGCAGTGCGCCTTCGGTGAATTCCAATTCGCTGCCTTCCATGCGGAAGAAACGCTGGTACTGCTTCGTGATCGCGTTCTTGGGCTCGGTGAGGATGTTGATCAGCGTCGGGATGTCCAGCGGCTCGAGCGTGCTGATGAGCGGCAGTCGGCCGATGAACTCGGGGATCATGCCGAACTCGACGAGGTCTTCGGGCTGCACCTGGCGAAGGGTTTCGCCGCGACCTTCGACTTTGTCTCCGTTCACGATCTCGCTGCCGAAGCCGATCATGCGCTTGCCGAGGCGCTTGCGAATGATGTCTTCCAGGCCGACGAACGTGCCGCCGCAGATGAACAGAATCTGGCTCGTGTCCATCTGGATGTACTGCTGCTCGGGGTGCTTGCGGCCGCCCTGGGGGGGGATGTTGGCGACGGTGCCTTCGAGCATTTTCAGCAAGGCCTGCTGCACGCCTTCGCCGCTGACGTCGCGGGTGATGCTGACGTTGCCGCTGGTCTTGGCGATCTTGTCGATTTCGTCGATGTAGATGATGCCGCGCTGGGCGGCTTCGAGGTCGTAATCGGCGGCCTGCAGGAGGCGCAGGAGCACGTTCTCGACGTCCTCGCCGACGTAGCCGGCTTCGGTCAAAGTCGTCGCGTCGCCGATGGCGAACGGCACGTTGAGGATCTTCGCCAGCGTGCGGGCCAGCAGCGTTTTGCCGCTGCCGGTGGGGCCGATGAGCAGAACGTTGGATTTATCGAGATCGATGTCATCGCCCGGCTGGGCGACGTTCTGCGGGTCGGCGGCCTGCTGCTGGATGCTCAGGCGCTTGTAGTGGTTGTGCACGGCCACGCTGAGAGCGCGCTTGGGGTAATTCTGCCCGACGACGTAGGCGTCGAGGAATTCCTTGATCTGCCGCGGACTGGGGATGGTGCTGAACAGCGGCGCGCTCGTGCTGAGCTTGCGCTTTTCCTGGCGGATGATGTTGTGGGCCAGGTCGACGCAGTTGGAGCAGATGTAGACGTCGCTGGGGCCTTCGACCATGGGCCCGACATCGCGGCTGGACTTGCCGCAGAAGCTGCAGGTGGTGACGCGGCGGCCGCGGAATCCGCCGCCGCCCCCGTTTCCGCCGCCGTTCCCGCCCCCGCCTCCGGGAGTGTTTCCGCCGGGGGGAGTGGCGCCGCCGTTACCGCGATTCATGCCGTTGGCCATGTTGCGTTTCAATCCTCGCCCCGCCTGGGAGCGCCAAAACATCCGGTGCCGCTTTACACGGCACCTCGCTGCTAGCCATCATCGTCCGCTGGCCGTCCGGGCATTAACCCGATCGGTCCGGAACCGTCATCGAACTATAATACGAGTCCGCGCGGCATGGTACGCCAAAAGCGGAGCCGATAAAACCGTTCGCCGTCGAAGGCATTCCATAGGATTCGGTTTGCCGCACCCTGCAAGCCTGCCGGGCCTTAGGCCAATGTCCGGTCCCCTCTCCCGCGTGGGAGAGGGGACCGGAAAGCGTTCTAGTTCGCCAGTTTTTTCAACTGCTCGACGACGGCCATACGCTGCTCCGGCGACAGCAGTTCGACGGTCATAGCCAACTTGCCGTCTTCGATGTCGAGCTTGCGGACGCGGGTGGCGACGATCATGCCGGGGCCGAGCTGTTGGTATTGCAGGAAACTGTACAAATCCGGGGACTTTCCGCCCAGCAGATCCGCCAGCAGGGCCAGGTAATAGACGCCGGCGGTTTCGCGGGTGGCGTTGTTGTGGGAATCGATCCCCAGCTTGGCGGGATCGACCTTGAGCTTACGGGCCAAGGCCTCGCGCTGGCCGTCGACGGCGACCAGGGGCAGCGGGACGTCGCCGGAACGCAGGCTTTCGAGGGAAATCTGCGTGTAGCCGTCCTCGGCGGGCCTCGGCCGCAGGACGACGCTGAGCACGCGGTCCTGCTCGATCAGCCGTCCGGCGACGGTGATCTGCCCGTCGGCGAGGCGCACACGGATGTCGCCCACCTGGCTGTTGAGCTTTTCGCTGATGCCGGCCGCTTCGCTCCACTTGGCGATCAGGCCGTTGATCTGCTGGTCGGTGAGCTCGATCGTGTACTGCTTGACCGCCACGGGCTTAGCGTCGAGCGGGCCGGCCGTGGTCTGCGTGGCCCAGTTCTGCATGCGAATGAGATTCTGCTCGGCATTGTCGGCGTGCTGCGTGGCCAGCGGGGCCCGGGCGTGAACGTACCAGTCCGGCTCGCGGCCGGCCTTCCACCATGCATAACTGGCGACGGCAGCAAGACATAAAAGAATCACGCCGAGTGCTACGGCCAGCCGTTTGAGCCACTTCATTACCGAAGAGTGTACGCGCACTTTGGTGAAACTGTCGTGAAACCGCCTTGCCTTCGGCGAGGCGCGGGAATTGCGCTAACATAAGATCGTCGTGAACGCATCGCCGCGACCAGCTTCGCTGCCTTCCCCGCGTGGCGTGGGCGTCCCGCCCGCGTTTCGGTGCAGCCGGCGGAATTCCTTGCTGCTGCGCGGCGAACGTGGGCGAGACGCCCACGCCACGAAACCCCCTTTCACCGCAATCGACACCCTTGCCGCCGCCCTGCCCGCGGGCGCGCCGGTCGTCCGGGGGTTCGCCGCCGGGGTGGCCGACCAGCTTGCGGCCGGGCCGTTGTCGTACGACCGGCGACAACGCCTGTTCGCCCGCGCGGCGCTCCTCGGGCTGGGGCGCTTCGAGGCCAACCTGCTCATCGCCATCGCCGAGCGACAGGCGGGGCGGGCCGGCATCGCGCCCGCGGTTGAACCGATCGTCCCGACGCCCATGGTTCTGACCAACCGGATGGCGCTCTGCACGATCGGGGTCGTTCAGACGCTGATCGTGGGCGCGGCGTGGTGGGCGCTGGTTTAACGATCTGACAGTTCCAGGCGTTTTCAAAATCGGTGCGCCTTCGCTGTCCCGGTAGACGCATTAAGTCAAACCGATACACTCCATCCTTATGCCCACGATCACCGTTGACGGGACCAAGATCGAAGCCAAGGACCGGCAAATGATCCTGCAGGCGTGCCTCGACGCCGGCATGGACGTGCCGCACTACTGCTACCACCCCGGGCTGAGCATCGTCGCCTCGTGCCGCATCTGTTTGGCCGAAGTCGAGGGCATGCCCAAGCTCGTGCCGACGTGCCAGACGCCAGTCCGCGAGGGCATGGTCGTGCATCTCAACAGCACCAAGTCCATTGCCAACCAGAAGCAGGTGATGGAATACCTGCTCATCAACCACCCGCTCGACTGCCCCGTCTGCGACCAGGCCGGTGAGTGCTACCTGCAGGATTACAGCTACAAGTTCGGCCGCAGCCAGAGCCGGTTCGAAGAAGCCAAGTACAAAAAGCCCAAGAAGGACATCGGCCTCAACGTCATCCTCTACAACGACCGCTGCATCATGTGTACCCGGTGCGTGCGCTTCACCCGCGAAGTCAGCGGCACGAGCGAGCTGTTCGTCGACGGCCGGGGGGCGAAGGAAGAAATCGAAATCTTCCCGGGCAAGCCGCTGAACAACAATTTGAGCGGCAACGTCGTCGATTTGTGCCCGGTGGGCGCGCTGCTGGACAAGGATTTTCTCTACAAGCAGCGCGTTTGGTTCCTCAAGAGCGTGCCCAGCGTCAGCCCCGCCGACAGCGGCGGGGAGAACATCTGGGTGCACCACAATGAAGGCACGGTCTACCGCCTTAAGCCGCGGTACAACGCCGGGATCAACCAGTGGTGGATCAGCGACGACACGCGCTTCAGCCATAAGATCGTCGCCGACGAGCGGCGGATGTACGGCGCGACGCGCACGCAGTACGGCGCGCCGATCGACGTCGACTACGCCGAGGCCATCGCCCACGCCGATACGGAATTGAAACGGGTTCACGCCGAAAGCGGCGACGGCAGCCTGTACGCGGTGCTGTCGCCGATGCTGGCGACCGAAGAGGCCCATTTGCTGGCGACGTACGTCCGCTCGATCGACCCGCAGGCCGTGCTCGTGCTCGGGCCGGTGCCGCGGGCCCCGAGCGACGAGGTTTACACGCACTATTTGACGAAGCAGGAGACCTTCCGCGTGCAGGCGGAGAAGGTGCCCAACCGCCGTGGCATCGAGCGCGTGATCGCCGCCGCGGGCGGGCCGAGTTCGACCTGGACGGAGTTCACGGCAGGCCCGCAGCCGGCGGTCAAGGGCGGCTGGATCACCGGCGGCTACCACAGCAACTGGATCGGCGCCGACGTGCCGGCGGTGTTGAAGAAGGGCGTGCGGGTCGTGCAGGACATGCTGCCGACGACGCTCTCGGCCGGCGCCGACGTCGTCCTGCCCGCCGCGGCCTGGGTCGAAAAATCCGGCAGCTGGGAAAACCACGCCGGCGTGATCCAGGCCTTCGGCCAAGCCTTCCCGCCCCGCCAGGGCGCGATGCCCGAAGGGGACGTCTACGCCCGCCTGCTGAACCGCCGCTACGACGCCGCCGCGATCCGCGCCGAACTCGGAGAAGACATGGCCGCCGTCACCTTGCCGACCACGACCGAGGCCGACGAGCCGGCGATGGAGTTCGTCGAGATCTGACCCGGATCAGGCCGACGTCAGCATCGGTGGCATGCGTGGGTGCATTCGTGGCGTGGGCGTCCCGCCCGCGTTCCGGCGCAGTCGGAAGAATTCTTCGCCGCTGCGCGACGAACGCGGGCGGGAC
>DASVSS010000212.1:0-2908 GCA_036387945.1 Tepidisphaeraceae bacterium
ACGGCGTTCATCGACGAATCCACCGCCTCCCTTGCGGCACACGAACCGGCCGTCGGCGTCGAGAATGGCGCCGCCACACAACCGGCGGAATCGGTTGAATCGGTCGCCAAATCCTGCCGAGACATCGCCGACGACTACACGAAGCTGCGCCGAGCCGTTGGCGAGATGCCCGGCCCACTGGTGCGGCAGGCCGAGGCGGTGGCGAAGATTTACGACCGCACGCGCCGGCTTCGCGTCAAGGCCGTCCCCACCGAAGAGCCGGTGCGATGAACTGGCGGCAACGGACGTTCACCACGCCCGAATGGATGGACGCCGCGGAAGTGCCCCCGCGGCAGCTCGACGCGGCGCTGCGCTACATCCGCACGGTCAACCGCCGGCTGGGATACACCCGGGCGACGGTCGCCGAAATCCGTAGCGCGCTCAACGAGTCGGCGTCGCGCGGTGCGTCCGCGGCGGGGCCGGCAACGGTGCTCGATGTCGCCACCGGCTCGGGCGACGTGCCGCAGGCGGTGCGTGATGCCGCCGGGGGCGCCGCGTGGGTGGTCGGGCTCGATCTACACGCCTCCACGCTCGCTCACGCCCGGGCGTTCACAAGTGGTGCGATCCCCCTCGTTCGCGGCGATGCGGTCGCGCTGCCGTTCGCCGACAACAGCTTCGACGTCGTCACGGCGTCGATGTTCCTGCACCACCTGCCCGACGCACTGGTGGTGGCGGCCTTGGCGGAGATGGGGCGGGTGGCGCGGGAGCGGGTCGTGGTCGCCGACCTCATCCGCAATCGGCGGGCGCTGGCGTGGATCACGCTCTTCACGCTCGGGCGGCCGAAGCTCATCCGCCACGACGCCCGCGTGAGCGTGCGGCAATCGTTCACGCTCGTGGAGATCGAGCGCCTGGCCGTCGCCGCCGGCCTGAGGGACGTGAAGGTGCAGCGCAAGGTCGCCCACCGATTCATTCTGACCGCCGCGGGCGGATGAGGCGGTCAGGCGCGGCGGGCCGGGCAGGGCGGGCCGTCGGTCGCTGGCGACGAACGCCTTCGACCGCGCACCGCCGCCGGGGTTGCGGTATTATCTTCGTCCATGAAAGTCCTGTTTCTCGTGGCCCTGCTGCTGCTGACGACCGGCTGTGCCACGCAGCGCGTCGTGACGATCACCACCAAGCCCGCCGACGCGGTCGTTAAAATCAACGGCATCGACCGCGGCCGCGGCACGGTCATCGAGCGCTTCACGTTCGAGCGCCCCGGCGACGTGTTCTACGTCACCGCGTCGCGCCGGGGCTTTCAGGACCGCACCGTCTCGATCCTGCGCGAAAGCAACGAGAACGCGATCACGCTCGATCTCAAGCCCTTCACGCGGCGCATCAGCATCACGACCACGCCCGTGCCGGCGATCATCAGCGTCGACGGCAAGCCGCTCAACGCCGAGCCGGTCTCGGGCATCAGCACCGACGTGGAGTTTACCGTCGACGCCAACGACAACTGGGTCAATCACAAAGTCGTCGCCCAGCGCCGCGGCTTCGTCAACGCAGAACAGCTCGTCACCTGGACCGACGGCACGCCGATCTACACGCTGCGCTTGGGCGCGATGAAGAAGGATTTGCGCATCACGAGCAACCCGCCGGGCGCCAAGATCAACATCGACGGCGAAGACGTCGGCGTCGCGCCGCTGACCGACCCGCAGCGGCCGTTCGAATACGACACCACGAGCGACACCTGGGCCGAGCGCACGATCAAAGTCAGCAAGCCCGGCTACGACCCGGTCGAGCGAAAGATCAGCTGGGACAACGGCCAGAGCGATTACGTCATCGATCTGCTGCCCAAGACCAAGAGCGTCCGCATCGTCACCGACCCGCCCGGCGGTGAGATCTCGATCGACGGCGTGCAGGGCAAGTCCACGCCCAACGGCTACGCCGCCGACCTGACCTTCCGCCCCGTCGACGAAGCCGGCAAGCTGCCGACCTACACGGTGCGCGCCACCAAAAAGACCGCCGACGCCGAGTGGTACCCGTCGCAGGCGAATCTCGCGTGGGACGAAGGCCAGTCGACGTACTCGATCAAGCTGCGCGAAATCCTCAGCCAGAACGTGCCGGCGACGGCGCTGAAGATGAAGCGCGAGAAGAGCGAGTGGCAGCTCACCGCCGAGCCGCAGACGACACTGGGGATGAAGTTCGTCGCCGAGCCCGAAGGCGAGCCGCAGCCCGAGCAGATCGTCAAGCTCCCGCCGGGCGCGACGATCGCATCGCTGTCGGCCTCGCCTGACGGGCAGTACCTCGTCTACAGCGTGGCCGATCCGTCCAAGCCCGAGGCGCTGTGCCAGATGTACCGCACGCGCACCGACGGCGGCGGGGGCACGACGTCGCTCAGTGACGGGCGCTCGATCGATCTCACCCCGTCGTACACCGCCGCGGGCGACCAGATCGTCTTTTCCAGCAACCGCGCCAGCCGGCGCTACCAGATCCACGCCTTCGCCGCCGGCGGGGAAGGCGGGGTGGCGCGACTGACCAGCAGCGACAGCAACGATCTCTGGCCCAACGTCGACGCGGCCCCCAAGCCGCGCCTCGTCTACCAAGCCCACATCGACACCCGCCCCGACCCGCGCCTGTTCATGGTGCAGATCGGCAGCGTGCTGCAGACCGACCTCACCTCGCTCGGCGGCGAAGTGCCGCGCGTGAGCCCCAAGAACGATTACGTCGTCTACGCCCTGCCGAACGAAAAGACCGGCCGCCGCGACATCTACCGCGTCAGCGAGCGCGGCGGCGGCGCCGAGAACCTCACCAACTCCGACTTCGACAACGCAGACGCCACCTGGAACGGCAGCGGCAACCGCATCGCCTTCGCCAGCGACCGCGCCAAGGACGACGAGGCCAAGAAAAACAACTTCGACATCTACGTCCTCGAGAGCGGCGGCGGCACGCC
>DASVSS010000213.1:0-3870 GCA_036387945.1 Tepidisphaeraceae bacterium
TGCATGGGCCGAGATAGGAGGCGCGATGGGGTGGTGCAACGGTGCCGATGTGGGTTCGCCTTTCCACAGCGACGGGCCGTCACCCGACCTTCACCACCAGTTTCCCGATCGCGCCGCGCGCCGCCATCTTGGCGATCGCCTGGCCGCCATCGGCGAACGCGAAGGTTTCGGTGACGCGCGGCGCGATCCGGCCGTCGGCCCACAACCGGAAAAGATGGTCGATATGCGCGCGGTTGGCCGCCGGGTCGCGCGCCGCGAACGCACCCCAGAACACGCCGCACACGTCGCAGCTCTTCAGCAACGTCAGGTTGAGCGGCAGGCGCGGGATGCCCGCGGGGAAGCCCACGACCAGATAGCGGCCCTCCCAGCCGATCGCGCGCAATGCCGGCTCGGCATAGTCGCCGCCGACCGGATCGTAGATCACGTCATAGCCGGCCTTGCCGCCCGCCGCCTTGAAGACGTCGGCCAACGCCTTGGACTGATCCTTGTCGAAGGGCGCACGCGGATAGACGATCGCCTCGTCCGCGCCGGCCGCAAGCGCGGCGGCCGCCTTCTCGTCCGACGACACCGCCGCGACGACGCGCGCGCCGAACGCCTTGCCAAGCTCGATCGCCGCCAACCCGACGCCGCCGGCCGCGCCCAGCACCAGCAACGTCTCGCCCGCCTTCAGACGCCCGCGATCGAGCAGCGCGTGGATCGTCGTGCCATAGGTGAGCAGCAGCGACGCGCCTTCCTCGAAGCTGCGCCCCTCGGGCAGGTGGAACAGGCTGGTGGCGGGCATCGCGATCTTCTCGGCCAGCCCGCCGCTGCCCGTCGTGGCGATCACGCGGTCGCCGGGCGCCCAGTCGATCACGCCCTCGCCCACGCTGTCGATCACGCCGGCGATCTCGCAGCCCGGCGCGAAGGGGCGCGGCGGCTTGAACTGATATTTGTCCTCGATGATGAGGACGTCGGGATAGTTGATCGAACACGCCCTGACCGCGACCACCACCTGCCCCGCGCCCGCCTGCGGATCGGGCAGCTCGGCGAGTTTCAGAGTTTCAGGTCCGCCCGGTGTTTCCGACAGCAACGCCCGCATCATACGCTCTCCCAGCGATCCACGGGCGGTTGGCCGCATCCGCGGTTTCGAATTTCGAAATCGCGGTATCCCTTGCCAGCGTCAGGCCGATCTCGTCCAGCCCTTCCATCAGGCACTGGCGGCGGAAGGCGTCGAGTTCGAAGACGAAGCGATCCTGATACGGCGTCGTGACCGTCATCGTCTCGAGATCGACCGTCACCTCGGCGTCGCGCGCGACCTCGACCAGGCGGTCGATCGCCGCCTGTGGCAGGACGACGGTGACGATGCCGTTCTTGAACGCGTTGCCCGAGAAGATGTCGGAAAAGCTGGGCGCGATCACCGCCTTGATGCCCAGGTCGCCCAGCGCCCAGGCGGCATGTTCGCGGCTGGAGCCGCAGCCGAAGTTCTCGCCTGCGATCAGCACGGGCGCGCCGGCGTAGCGCGGATCGTCGAACAGGTTGCCCGGTTCGGCGCGCACGCTTTCGAACGCGCCCCTGCCCAGGCCGTCGCGGGTCGTCGTCTTCAGCCAGTGCGCGGGGATGATGACGTCGGTATCGACGTTCTTCTGCCCCCAGGGATAGGCGCGCCCGTGGACGCGGACGACCGGCTCGTTCATTCGGCGGCGGCCGGGAACGCCGGCAGCTTGGCGACGTCGGCCGGCTCATGCTGGATGACCACGGTCGCCTTCAGGTTCTTTGCCATCGCCTTGAACCGGTCGAGCGAGGCGAGCGTATCGGCGCGATTGGTGTTGAAGCTCGGCACCCCGTTGGTCGCATAATTCTCGGTGAAGTGCGCAAGGTCGCCGGTCAGCAGCACGTCGCCCTTGCCCTTCAGCCGGACGAGCAACGAATGATGGCCCGGCGTGTGGCCGGGCGTGTCGAGCATCACGACGCTGCCGTCGCCGAACACGTCCTTGTCGCCGCGCACCTGCTCGACCTTGCCGCCACCTGAGACCCAATGTGCGAGCTGCGCCGCGGTGGACGCAGGCGGCGTACCGGTGAGCGCGGTCCAGTCGCCCGCGCCGATCATCAGCGTCGCGGCCGGAAAATCCTTCGCCTGGCCGACGTGGTCGCCGTGATAATGACTGATGCCGACGCGGCCCACCTGCGCCGGATCGAGGCTCAGCGTCCTGAGCTGCTGGACGACCGACTGGCGGATCGTGATCGTCGGCGTGCCTTCGGCCGGATAGCCCGTGTCCCACAGCATCACGTCATCGCCGTGCCGGATCAGGTAGCAGCTGCCGACAAGCGCCTTCTTGACGTCATCATAGGCGTGCGTGTCGGAAAAGGCGGCGATCGGGTTCGGCGTCTTGGCGGTGCCGCAATCGAGCCGGGTCAGCGTCACCTTGCTCGCGGCACCTGCCTGACCCTGCGCGGCATATGCGCCGGCGGCAGACAGAATCGTGCCGGCGATCAACAGAATCAGTGCGCGCTTCATGCCGTCCGTCCCCCCATCAGCTCGCGCACGTCGGCGAGCCTCCCCGTGACCGCCGCCGCCGCCGCCATTGCCGGCGACAGCAGGTGCGTGCGTGCGCCCGGTCCCTGCCGCCCTACGAAATTGCGGTTCGAGGTGGAAGCGCAACGTTCGCCCGGCGGCACCTTGTCGGGGTTCATCGCCAGGCACATCGAACAGCCCGGCTCGCGCCATTCAAATCCCGCCGACAGGAAGATGCGGTCGAGCCCCTCGGCCTCCGCCTGCCGCTTCACTAGGCCCGAGCCGGGCACGACCAGCGCGCGCACGCCGTCCGCCACCTGTCGCCCGTCGGCGACCGCGGCCGCGGCGCGCAGATCCTCGATCCGGCTGTTGGTGCAGCTACCGATGAAGACGTGGCTCACGCCGACGTCCTGCATCGCCATGCCGGGCGTGAGGCCCATATACGCCAGCGACTTGGCCGCCGCGGCGCGCTTCGACGGATCGGCGAAGCTGTCGGGGTGCGGCACCACGCCGGTGATCGGCACGACGTCCTCGGGACTCGTCCCCCAGGTGAGCGACGGCGCGATCGCCGAACCGTCGATGACGACCGTCTTGTCGTACACCGCGCCCGGGTCGCTCGGCAGCCGGCGCCACACCGTGACCGCCCGATCCCACGCGTCGCCCTGCGGCGCCATGGGGCGGCCCTTCAGATAGGCGTAGGTCGCCTCGTCCGGTGCCACGAGCCCGGCGCGCGCCCCGCCCTCGATCGACATGTTGGAGACGGTCAGCCGTCCCTCGATCGACATCGCGCGGATGACCTCGCCGGTATATTCGATCACATGACCCGTGCCGCCGGCCGCGCCGATGCGCCCGATGATCGCCAGCATGACGTCCTTCGGGCTGATGCCGAAGCCCAGCGTGCCATCGACGCGGATCTCCATCGTCTTCGACGGGGTGAGCAGCAATGTCTGGGTCGCCAGCACATGCTCGACCTCGCTGGTGCCGATGCCGAACGCGAGCGCACCGAGCGCGCCGTGCGCGGCGGTGTGGCTGTCACCGCAGACCAACGTCGTGCCGGGCAGCGTGAAGCCCTGCTCCGGCCCGACGACGTGGACGATGCCCTGCGCCGCCGCTGTCGCGGGGATATAGTCGATGCCGAAATCGGTGGTGTTCCGCTCGAGCAACGCCAGCTGCTTGGCGCTTTCGGGGTCTTCGATCGGCAGCATGCGGCCCGCCGCATCGACGCGCGGCGTCGTCGGAAGGTTGTGGTCGGGCACCGCGAGCGTCAGGTCGGGCCGCCGCACCGGCCGCCCCGCCGCGGCCAGCCCGGCGAACGCCTGCGGACTGGTTACCTCATGGACCAGATGGCGGTCGATATAGATCAGGCAGGTGCCATCGTC
>DASVSS010000214.1:0-5764 GCA_036387945.1 Tepidisphaeraceae bacterium
GCCGACGAGGTGGAAAACGCTCTAGACGATCGTTTTCAACTGCTCCGCCACCGCCAGCACCCGGCTGAATTCGACGGTATCGAACGGCCGCAGGGTGAAGTCGAGAATCAGTTGATCGGCCGACAGGATCAGCCCGATGTCCGGCGGGATCAGCGCTCGGACCGGGCCGGCGACGAGTTCGCGGGCGTCAGTGGCGCGCAGGCCGTACACGGCGAAGCGCGATTCGGTCGAGAGCTTGGGGAACTGCGTCAGGCCCATGAGATCGATCACGCTCACCGTCGCCGCAGTGGGGCGCAGGGCGATCGGCGCGCTGTAGCCGTCGACGACGTGCGTCAGCAGGTGCCACGTCTGCACGCGATCGTTCGGACCGACGCTGTGGATCTTGTAGATCGCCACGCCGTCGCGCCGCCGGACGTAATGCTCGAGGGCGCGCAGCGTGTGATGGCGGATGTCGTCGAGGCCTTCGATCTGCACGACGCCCGGCTCGCCGCGCCGGAAACCGCGGTTGATCGACCACTCCCACTTCTTGAACCGCTCGCGCCCGCCGGTGTGGCGGCGCAGCAACTGCATCAGCATGAGCGACGAAGCGACGAGGATCGCCAGGAGCGACAACCAGATGAGCCGATAATCCGACACGCCGCGAGTCTATCCGCGACCCCGCCCGGGGGCGATGCGGGGTATCAACGCTGATACACGCCATCGCCGCGCCGCCGGCGCTTCGGGCCGACCCGACGCGCGGTTGCGGCCGTATGCCTGTTGTGCCGATAGGCATACACACATGGCCGACTACGCTGTACTCGTCGAGCAGATCAAACGACGTTACGACATCCGTGTGCGCAAGTGGCGCACGAGCATGACCGGCTGCGCGTGGCGCGTCTATTTCCACGACGGCCGGTGCATCAACTGGATCGAATCGCCGGTGCCCAAGAGCCCGATCAGCCTGTCGATCTTCCTCCACGAAGTCGGCCACCACGTCATCGGCTTCAGCACCTACAAGAAGCGCTGCGAAGAGGAATACCACGCCTGGCTCTTCGCCATCCGCGAGATGAAAAAACTCGGCGTCGAACCCGACGCCCGGGTGCACACCCGCTTCGAGCGCTCGATGGAGTACGCCGTCGCCAAAGCCATGCGCCGCGGCATCAAGACCTTGCCGCACTCGTTGGCCGCGTTTCTACCCAAAGCGGCCTGAGCCTTTGCGTACTGGGTACGGTTTAGCCACGAATCTCACGAAGGAGCACGAATCAGGAAAAACGGCCACAGATGGCACGGACGTGCACAGATAAGAAACGATCTGTGCACGTCCGTGCCATCTGTGGCCGTCTTCTTCTATTCGTGTTCCTTCATGAAATTCGTGGCTAAACCACTTTACTTGTTTGCAATTCGCAGCCGCTCAGCGGGCCCCTTACAATCCGGCCCAAATGACTGTGCTCAAGATCGCCAATTTCGACGTTCGAAGCCGCCTTTTCGTCGGCACCGGCAAGTACGCCGATTACGACGTGATGGCCAGATCCCTTGCCGCCAGCGGGTGTGAGGTCGTCACCGTAGCCGTGCGGCGCGAGCGGTTGATCGACGCCAAAGGCCGGTCGCTGCTGGATCATCTCGATCTGAGCAAGTACACGATCCTGCCCAACACCGCCGGCTGCTTCACCGCCGAAGACGCCGTGCGCGTGGCGCTGCTCGGGCGCGATTTGCTCGAGAAGCAGAAGAACAAAGGCGCCGGCTGGGTGAAGCTCGAAGTGCTCGGCGACAAGAAGACCCTCATGCCCGACCCCGTCGGCACGATCGAGGCGACGAAGGAACTGGTCAAAGAAGGCTTCACGGTGCTGGCCTACAGCAGCGACGACCCGCGCGCCGCCGTGCACATCAAGAACGCCGGCGCCGCCGCCGTCATGCCCGCCGGCAGCCCGATCGGCAGCGGCCAGGGCGTGCTCAACCCGCTCAACATCAGCCTGTGCCTGGAACTGCTCAAGGAAGGCGACGGCGATTACCCCGTGATCGTCGACGCCGGCGTCGGCACCGCCAGCGACGTCGCAATCGCCATGGAACTCGGTGCCGACGGCGTCCTTTTGAACACCGGCATCGCCCACGCCCGCGACCCGGTAACGATGGCCGCCGCCATGAAGGCCGGCCTCGAAGCCGGCTACTTGAGCTACCGCAGCGGCCGTATCCCGAAGAAGCGCTACGCGACCGCAAGCAGCCCGTTCGAGGGCGTGATCAGTTACATCCCGGGGGAGTGACCGTGGCCCGATACCGGTACCAAATTGAGGAGCCGACGGCCGAGTACGTGGCGGCGAGGCGGAGTGCCGAGAAACTGAGCGAGTGATGGCACAAGGTATGCGTTTCGCACGCTGGACCTTCCGCATCGCCGCCGTCTACGGCCTGCTGGCGATCGTGCCGTTCTACTTCCGCGAGAAGCAGTACGGCATCGACTTCCCGCCGGAGGTGACGCACCCGGAGTTTTACTACGGATTTGCCGGCCTTGTAGTCGTCTGGCAGCTGGCGTTTTTGCTCATCGCCTCTGACCCGCGGCGGTATCGGCCGCTGATGTTGATTGCGGTCGGCGAAAAGCTGGTATTCTTCGTTCCGGCGGTGATCCTGCACGCGCAGAACCGCCTGAACACCACGATGCTCGCCGCCGCGTGCATCGACGCGATTCTGGGGATCGCTTTCGCAATCGCGTGGCGAACGACCCGCTCCCGGCCGGCGTAGAAAGCCCACGCGACGAACCCGACACCGCCTGCGAGGAACCACTCATGAAGCGCGTCGCTTTTTTATTGAAGGTCAAACCCGACCGGATTCCCGAATACAACGCCCGCCACGCCGCCGTCTGGCCGGAGATGCGCGAGGCGCTGACCCGTCAGGGGTGGCACAACTACTCCCTGTTCATGCGCGACGACGGCACGCTCTTCGGCTATGTCGAAGTCGCCGACAATTTCGCGGCCTCGCTCAAGGGCATGGAAGGCGAGCCCATCAACGCCAAATGGCAGGCGTTCATGGACGGCTTCTTCGAAATCACCCCCGGCCTGCGCGCGGACCAGGCAATGGTAACGCTCGAAGAAGTGTTTCATCTTGATTAAACGGCCGCCAACCCATTATGCAGATTGAAGTTTCAACGAAGTCCGCCGTCCCCGAGCTCCTCTCGCCCGCCGGCGATTTCGAGGCCATGCGCGCCGCCGTCGCCAACGGGGCCGACGCGGTTTACTTCGGGCTCGACAACTTCAACGCCCGCCACCGCGCGACGAACTTCACTGCCGACGCGCTGGCGGACACGATGGATTACCTCCATCGCCACAACGTCAAAGGGTTCGTCACCTTCAACACGCTGATTTTTGAAGGCGAGCTCGACGCGGCGGTCGAGTACGTCCGCACGATCGCCGCCGCCGGCGTGGACGCGGTGATCGTACAGGACCTCGGCGTGGCCAAACTGATCGGCGAGATCGCCCCGACGCTGCCCGTCCACGGCAGCACGCAGATGACGCTCACCGAATCGCGCGGCATCGCGTTCGTTCAGCGCCTTGGCGTGCGGCGCGTGGTGTTGGCGCGCGAGCTCTCCGTCGACGACATCGAAAAGATCGCGGCCAGCACCGCGATGCCGCTGGAGGTGTTCATCCACGGCGCGCTGTGCGTCGCCTACAGCGGCCAGTGCCTGACGAGCGAATCGCTCGGCGGGCGCAGCGCCAACCGCGGGCAGTGCGCCCAGGCCTGCCGGCTGCCGTACGAGCTTGTCGTCGACGGCGTGCCGCGCGACCTCGGCGACGTGCGCTACCTCGTCAGCCCGAACGATCTGGCGGCGTTCGATCTTGTCGGCCGCCTCGCCAGGATCGGCGTCGCGAGCCTGAAGATCGAGGGCCGGCTCAAGAAACCGCATTACGTCGCCGCCACCACGCAAACCTACCGCGCCGCCCTCGACGCCGCGGCGATCGATCGGCCGTTCGCCATCGATCCGCAAGGGAAGGGCGATCTCGAACAGGTCTTCTCGCGCGGCCTGTCCAACGGCTTTCTCGACGGCGTGAATCACCAGGTGCTCGTCCCCGGCCGCTTCCCCAAGAGCCGTGGCCGCCGCGTCGGCACGCTGGCGTACACCACCGGCCACGGGTTCGTCATCGACGTCGAAGGCGGTGACGAACCCGGTGCCGACCTCAAGCCCGGCGACGGCGTCGTCTTCGACGAAGGCCGCCCCGACACGCAGGAAAAAGGTGGCCGCGTCTACCGTGTCAAGCCGCTGCCCCCCCAAGCCGCTCGCGGCTTAGCCCCCGCCGCCCACCAACAAAACCGCATCGAGATCGAACTCGGCAACCGCGACGCGCGCCCGAGCGCGATCCAGCCCCGCGCGATCGTGTGGAAGACCGACGACCCCGCGGTGACCAGGCGGCTCGAGCAATCGTTCGCCAAAGACCGCGTCGTCCGCCGCGTGCCAATCGACATGACGATCGTCGCCCGGACCGGCGCGCCGCTGGCATTGACCGTCACCGACGGCACGCACACCGTTGACGTGCAATCCGCCGAGCCGCTGCCCAAGGCCGACAAATACCCCGCCACCGAGCGCCTTCTCCGCGACCAGCTCGGCATGCTCCTCACCACGCCGTTCGCGCTGCGCGACCTCGCGTGCACGATCGGAGGCGACCCGATCACGCCCAAGAGCATGCTCGCCGACGTGCGGCGGCGGGGCGTGGAGCGGCTCATTGAGCTGCGGAAGAAATCGCACCTCATCACCGAATCGGCTGCCGATGCAGTGGTGACGCCAGCATCGCGTTCGATGCGCAGCATCGAAATCGAAGCAGGCCTCGCAACCACAAAGCCCGCGCTGCACGTCATGGCCCGCACGCTTGAGCAAGTCGAAGCCCTCGTCACGCTGGCCGACAAGCCCGCCGGCGTCTACTGCGATTTTGAAGACGTCCGTCGCTACAAGGCCGCGGTCGATCTCTGTCGCGCCGCCGGCGTCCCCTGCACGGTCGCGACGATGCGCATCCTCAAGCCCGGCGAAGAAGGATGGCTGCGGCAGATCCTCGCTAGCGAGCCCGACGCGATCCTCGTGCGCAACCTCGCCGCGATCGAGTTCTACCAGGACGTCGCGCCGGCATTGCCGCTCGTGGGCGATTATGCGCTCAACGTCGCCAACCACCTGACCGCCGACGTCTTCAAACAGTCCGGCCTCGTCCGCGTCGTGCCGAGTTACGACCTCAACTGGCGGCAGATGAGCGCAATGCTTGCAGCGTCGGACCCGACGTTCTTCGAGTGCGTCATCCACCAGCACATGCCGATGTTTCACATGGAGCATTGCGTCTTCGCCCACACGCTTTCGACGGGCAAGGATTACCGCGACTGCGGCCGGCCGTGCGAAACGCACCGGGTGGATTTGCGCGACCGCATGGGCAAGCCCCACCCGCTCGTCGCCGACAGCGGCTGCCGCAACACGCTCTACAACGCCGAGGCCCAGACGGCCGCGGAGTTCGTGCCCGAGATGACGGCCTTGGGCATCCGGCACTTCCGCGTCGAACTGCTCCGCGAGGGCGGCGACGAAGTGGCCCCGCTCGTCACGCGCTACAGCGCTATCCTGATCGGCCGCGAGCCGCCGAGGACCGCGATCCGCACGCTGCGGGTGCTCAACCAACTCGGCGTCACCCGCGGCACGCTCGATCGCGAATGAGCGGCGGGGGCAGTTAGCACGTCACGGGCGGTCATCCTCTATTCAACAATGTCTGGGTGGCGCGTCCTGCTCTCGCTCCCCGTGCGTCGGGAAGGCATTGGGAGGGCGAGGCTCCTG
>DASVSS010000215.1:0-14344 GCA_036387945.1 Tepidisphaeraceae bacterium
GCTGCGGGGATCGTCTTGTCGATCAATTCGGAAATCTTCGATTCCTTCAGAATCGCCGCGGTGTGGGAGTCGTCAAACCCGGGGCCTGGGTCGCGCGTGCCGCGCCAGCCGAAGTAAACCACCGCGTCGCCCGGCACACGATCCGCCAGCGGCTGCGCGATAGCGAAGGGAGCGAACAACAAGACGACGACGAGAATTTTTCGGAGCATGAACCCGCCTGAAAAGAGTTGCCTCAACGCCGCGGAAGCATCGCCGAAGCCCGCTGTCCCGGCAAGCGGCAGCGACGGCGAGGTCGCTGCGCGCCACGCTGTCCGGAGACGCGGTGGGGAGGCGGGCGTCACTTCGCGCGAAGCACCTCGCTCGGTTCCTCCCCTTTGAGGAACCAGAGAAAGAAAGTTCGTGGGGGCCGTGGCGACTTTCGCCCCCTCTTATCTCCCCGTCAGGGAAACGAGAGGGCCGGGCACCCACATCAGGTGTCGCGGTCTCTGAAGTCGGGGCACCCGTCAAACCGCTGCAAAGTATTGAGTGCGCAGCGTCTGCAATAACCCGCCGAGAGCGGTTTTAAGTGTTGTCGGCAGGGAGGGATCGCCGCAGGCGGTTTCGCTGGCGCTCAGGAGATCTTCGATCGTGTCGCGCGTGCGGTGGGTTGCGCCGCTGGCGAGCAGGTCCTGGCGAAACGACTCGGCCCGCTGCACCGCGCCGTGGCCGCCGGCCTGGATGGCGGCCATGGCGAGATCGAACTCGCCGCGGGCAGTGTCGCCGAGCGCGGCGCGGGCGTGCAACAGCGTGACGGTGCGCTTGCCTTCGCGCAGATCGCACCCGTCGGCCGCCGGCCGGGCGAGATCGATCAGGTCATTCTGCAACTGGTACGCCTGCCCGAGCGACAGTGCGAAGCGCGACAGCGCGTCCTGCCCCGCGCCGTCCATCCCCGCGAGGATGGCCCCCGAGAGCATCGGCCCCTCGAAGGTGTAGGCGGCGGTCTTCCAGTGATACTCGCGCAGCAGCGTCGACTCGTCACATGCCGGCAGCGGCGTGTGGCTTTGCATCACGTCGGTCGCCTGCCCGAATCCGGTCAGCGTGGCGACGTGGGCGAAGAGCTTGTGCAGCGCCCGGTATGCCGAGTCCGAAACGTCCAGGTCGGCCAGCACGCGCTGCGTGGCGGCGTACATCAAGTCGCCGGCGACGATCCCGAGATTGACGCCGAAGCGCGGCGAGTCGCTGTCGAGGCTTTGCAGCTCGCGGTGCAGCGAGAGGTGCTCGCGGCGGTGGTCGCTGCCGTCGATGATGTCGTCATGGATGAGCAGGAAGGCGTGGAACAGCTCCCACGCCGTCGCGACGTCGAGCACGGCAGGCGGTGTTTCGTCAAGCCGACCGCCGCCGGCGTACTCGTGCACCCACACCGCCAGTTGCGGCCGCACGCGCTTGCCGCCACGGCGGACGTAGGTCCGCAAAAGTTGCGAGAGTGACGAAAGCCCTTCGGCCGACATCAGCCGCGCGGTGGTCAGGTCGATGTGCCGATGCAGGGTTTGAAGTTGTCGGGAGGTAAGAAGTTGCAAGGCCGGGGTCGCTCGACTTCCGATTGTTCGCACAACTCGTATGGAACGCAAGAAATATCATGGGACGTGTCGAAATGTCTGAAAGCTCAGATTTTTTCAGTCCGTCTCGTCCGCTCCAAGGCCGGCCTCTCATCCGGGGCCGAGAAATTCGATCGCGGCGCGCAGCACGTCCTTGGCATTGGCGAACGATAACTGCTTCAGCGCCGCCTCACCTGGCAGCCAGGCATAGCCGACGTGCTCGTGGGACAGCTCGACGGTTTCTTCTTCCGTGCGGGCGGCGAAAAACATCACGACTTTGCGGATGAATCCGCCGTGGCGGTTTTTGAAAACATATGTGATCTCGCGCGAGAACCCGTCGACGAAATCCGCCTGCGTAATGCCGGTTTCTTCGGCCAGTTCGCGCACCGCCGCGGCGCGGTCGTCTTCGCCGGCTTCGACGTGGCCTTTGGCGTAATCCCAGTGGCGGCCGTAGTCGAGCAGGAGGAACAGGCGCTCCGCCCCCGGCGGGTCCCGGAAAACGACGATGCCGGCGGATCGCTCGTGCTTCATGGCAAGGTTATACGGGCGGGGGCGCGGGAGACGAAGGACGGACCGATCGCGCGCCGCGCAGTCGGCCTTACCGCTGGATCGTGGGCCACACGGCGATGCTCGCGAAGCGGTGGCCCATGCGCTCCCAGATCGGAACGCTGCGCGTCTGCCGGAAGCCCGCGAGCACGCCCTTCACCGCCAGCACGTCTTCGAGCAGCTCGACGTCCTTGTCGAACATCTCGCGCGAATGGGTGAAGACCACCATCGCCAGCGCGGCGTGGCGGATCTCGGTTTCGTTTTCCATCTTTTCCAGATCGCGCACCACACCCCCACGCCATTGCGCGCCGTACCCGCCGTGCCGCCGGCCGCCTTCGCGGTATTGATAGGCGCACTTCATTTCCAGCCATAGCGCGTCGGCGGGCTCGGTCATCTGCGGCGGGTCGAAGAGGTCGGGGGGCCGGCTGTCGAGCCGCAGCGGGCGGCCGAGCGGGGCGAGCACGAGGTCGCACCGCTTGCGGTGCGTGAGCTTACGGCCGCGCGTCGACGGGTAATGCACTTCGCGCGCTACCGCGTACTGACCGACCAGCCCCGCCGCGAGGCGTTCGTGAAGCTGTAGTTCGTCGAGTGAGTCGAGGCCGTAAACCGCCTGCTCCTCCCGCAACGCCTGTTCGCCGGCGGCAAGCTGTTGCGCGAGCACTTCGACGAGGTTGACAAAATCCCAGTGCATCGTGGCGGCGGTTGTGCGTGATCTCGACGACTTCAATTGCCAAGGCCGAACGACCGCATCACCAGGTGCGCGACGACGTACCCTACCCCCATGCCGGCGAGCACGTCGCTGGGCCAGTGGGCGTCCATCACATAGCGTAGCGCCGCGGTGATGACCCCCAGCGGCCAGAAGACCGCCGCCGCCTGCGGGTAGAGCACGCTCAGCGCCACCGCCAGCGCCATGGCGCAGGTGCTGTGGCTGCTCGGGAAACTTTCGCGCCAGTTCGCGTGCTTCCAGCTCGGGCCGAGGAACCGCCCTGCCCGTTCGTGCAGCGGCCGCACCCGACCGGACAGGCGCTTGATGACGTACACGCACAGCGACGACCCCACCACCGCCGCCGCCACCGCGACCGGGCGCTTCAGGTACCCCGGAAACCCGTGCCACGGCGTTGCGTCGCCGGCGCGCTCGAAGCAGAAGATCAGCGCGACCGCCACGGCGGTCGCCACCGACTGGCCGAACTGCGCCAGCCACTGGCTTTCGCGCTTGATGTCGCCTTTGAACGCCAGCCGCAGCGTCATGGGGACGCCGGTGCTTTCCAATGCCATCAGCACCGCCGCGGCGGCGAAGAAACTGCTCATCAGCCAAACGTTCATGGCGAGGCGAGGGTGTAGACGAACCCGCCGCGCCGGGCAAGCCGCGGGTCGTCGCGGCCTGGGTCTTGCAGCCGATCGCGAGCAATGGTCGCAAAGAAGGGATGCCGTCTCGCCCCATGCGCGCGTGAATCCTCCCCCGCACCCGGGGGAGGGCAGGGAGGGGGCACTAGCGGACAGATCATTGCCAATTCGGCGCTTCGTCGTCGAAGCGTTCAGGCGGCCGACGCCGGCAGACATCACGGGATCGCTTGCGGCTTAGCTTTAGATCGCAAGGCACTTGATTGCGATGAGGCGGCCGCCCGCCCCCACCTGACCTCCCCCGCAAGGGAGGGACCGGAGAGGCGATTCGTTGCGATCGGGCATCCGCGTCCGCCCCCTCCCTGCCCTCCCCCGGGTACAGGGGAGGAGAAGCTGCTTTGGATTTTCACGCCGTCTTGGCGTCCGCCGGGTAAAGCGGCCGCGGTCGATCATTGACTTGGCGGATTGCGCGGAGCGTATACCACGGCGTCCAAATCAGACTGCGCGCGCCGACCGAAATGATCGTCGCCAAGACCACGCCGCGCAGGCCCCAGTCGGTGAAGGCGACGAAACCGATCGCCAACAGCGCGTTCGCCACCCCGGCGGTGATCGCAGCGAGGGCATACGGCTTGATCCGCCCCATCCCCAGCAGCACCGCCCGGCCCACCCCGCCGACGCTGCCGAGCACGGTATGCAGCAGCACCCACGGCAGGATCGCCTGCGTGCCGACGAGGGGGTCGCCGAACCACCAACGAAACAGCGTGTCACAGCCGATCCAGATAACGAAGGCGGCCGTCGACAGCGCCGCCAGCGAGGCGGCCGAACCGCCGACGAACGCCCGGCGCAATCCGGCGCGATCGCCGGCGGCCGCATAGAGTGCCGACTTGGGCAGCAGCACGTTCGTCAGCCCCGCCGTCAGCAGCAGCAACGCCGCGTCGACCTGAAGCGCAGGGACGTATACGACGACAGCGTCCAGAGACAGGTGCGCTTTCAGTAACACCAGATTCAGAGGGCCATAAAACCAGTCGGCCAATTGAGAAACCAGCACGAGCCCGCCGCCGCCCAAGAGGGGTACGACAAGTTGCCGATCGAACCGGCTGAAGAACACCTTAGCGCCGTCGATGGTCGCCACTGCCCGCGTGACCGTGGTGATGAATGTCGCGATGCCGAACGCGAGGGCCGCCTGCGTCGCCGTGCCGGTCGACGCCAGGACAAGGGCAACGAACGCGACTTCGCCGACGACGAGAATCGCATTGTCGAACCAAAGACGGTTCGTCGCCTGCATCCGCGCGCCAAGCACGTCACCGATGAGCCTGAGAACGACAGCGGCGACAAAGCACGCCGCGACGTACTGGGCACGTTCGGCGCGCAGCCCGCGGAAGCCATGCAGGCCGGGGACAGCCACGACGTACATCATCCCAGCCCAGACCGCGATCGCCCCCACGCCGCAGACGAGCAATAACGCTGTGGTGAACACGCGGTCCGTCTTCGCAACGGTCGGCGGCAGCGCCGCCGGAGCGTACCCAAGTGATTCCGCTGCCGCCGGGGCGGGGCCGACGGGGATTGCGGGCAAGGGGCGGGCAAGCAGGTGAACCAGCGACGGCGCGAGCCCGAGCCCGGCGTACGAGAGCAGGCCCACCGTACCGCGCAGGAGCATGAGCAGCGCCAAATCGTCGGCCCCGCCGCGGCGGAAGACGAGGGCGGAGACGATCAGCCAGCTCGCCACCCGGGCGACGCTGGCGGCGTAGCTGCTGGCGAGATCACGGGCGAAGGCCGCCGACAACCGGCGCTTCACGGGGCGGCCGGTTGCGTCGCCGGCTGCGTGGTGACCGGGTCACTCACGGGCGCAACGACCGGCGGGCTCTCGGGCCCGACACGGTTGTACAGCACGCCCACAAGGCCGATCACGAGAAGGGTGATGCCGACGATTTGCCAGAAATTCATTTTCATCGTTTGCCTGCGGGGGTGCGCCGCTTGTTTCTACCCGACGAGTGGGATGAACGCCAAAACGCAGGACACGCCCTCATGCCGCGCGTCGGGACACGGTGACCGCGATGGCGACCGGCGTCTCGGCGGCCATCGGCGCCCGCCGTGGCGTGGCGCGCAGCGTCATCAAGACGGCCACGATCGCCAGGCCCAGCACGTTCAGGTTCACCCGCGTCCCGGCGGCCAGTCCCGGGTTCAGGATCATGCAGACGTACATGGCGATCCACGCGCGGCCGAGCCACCGGGTCGATGCCGCGCGCTGCGTCCCGACCGGACGATGGATCTCTTCGGCCGCCATAAGCACTGCGGGGATCGCGAGCAGCAAAAGGTCATAATCGAAATAGAACGGCATAAGCAGCGGCGCGGCGCACACGGTCGCGGCGATGAGCCGGTCGCGCCACGCCCGGGCGGTGACCTGCGACCAGGCGTCTTCCTGCGGGCAGCGCCACTGCCGGACGACGGCCCGCAGGAGCAGCGCCGCGACGATCGTCATCGACCCGCCAATCACCGCCAGCGACGTCGCGCTCAGGTCTCCGGCCTCGCGGCCTTGCACGAGCAGTCGCCAGAACCCTTTAAGCGTGGCGTGGCGTTCCCACATGTAGGCGTGCTCGACCTGCATCCACCGCACGTTCGCGGGCAGGCGGTGCAGGTAATCGACGATCGCGCCGGGCATCGTCAGCTGCGTGACCAGCACGATCCCCGAGCCGGCGAAGCACAATCCCGTCAGGGCCCGCCAGCCGAGGCTCAGCACCAGCACGCCCGCCACGACCGCCGCCAGTTGCGGCTTGTACGCCAGCAGCGCACACAATCCGCCGGCCAGCACGGCCCGCTTGTTGCGCCAGAAGGTAACGACGCCGCAAAGGATGCACAGCGAGATTGGCGTGTTCTGCCCGTGGCTCATCGCCTGCACGAAGGGCATCGACAGAAAGATCAGCAGCGGCACGAGGCCGATCGTCTTCCAGTCGACCGCCCGGCCGGAGGTGTCGAGATCGGCGCCGCGCGGGGCGAGCATGCGCATGAGCATCCACGTCGCCCCGCCGAGCGCGGCGAGGTTCAGCAGCATCCACGCCGCCAGCGCCTGATTGAACGGCAGCAGCGATAGCGGCACGAACAGCCATGCGTAGAACGGCGGGTTCCAGTACGGGCCGAACCGCTGGCGGTCGAACTCGATGCGCGTGTCCAGCCCGGCGGCGGCGACGATCTCGGTCTGGTGATCGGCGATCTGCGGCAGGTCGTACAAATCCCCCGCCCGGCCCTGCCGGACGAACGTACCGGCGGTGTAGAAGGCGATGAAGTCGTGCCCGAGCATGTGCCGGTTGAGGGACTTATCTTTCGGCAGGAAGAGGTTCGCGCCCGCGAAGACGAGCGTGACGATCGTCAGCAGCACCGCCGCCTGCCACAGACGCTTGCGCATCGGGGCTGGTCGGAGAAGGTGCGGCAGAGCCATCGCCATGAATGAGCAACATCGACCGCCGCGGCGCGAAAACTTGTCGCCGAACGATTATCGGACGCTCGGGGCACGGTCGATGGCGCCGGCAACTGGCGCCGACCGGGCGCAGCGTTCAGGCCGACCGAAGATGCCGCCCGGCGGCGGCGGTCTTTTTTCATTCTCCGCGCTCTACTCCCCTCCGGGGCCGTTTACGCTATATTCGGCAGTCCAGTGAGTGAGCGGCTGCAACGTACGATCGGACGCGAAGTAAGCTTTGCCGGCCGGGGGTTATTCTCCGGCGAGCCGGCGGTGCTGACGTTCACCCCCGCGGACATCAACGCCGGCATCACCTTCGTGCGGCGGCTGGGCGAAAAAGTCGCCACGATCCCCGCCCTCGTCCACAACGTCATCAAGCGCCCGCGCCGCACCTGCCTGAAGAACGGCACGCTGCAGATCGAGACCGTCGAGCACTGCCTGGCGGCCCTCACCGGCCTGGGCATTAACAACGCTACGGTGACCGTCAGCGAGTCCAAGACCGGCGAAGTGCCGATGGGCGATGGCAGCAGCGACGACTTCGTCCACCTGCTGCACGACAGCGGACTGGTTGAGCAGGACGCGCCGATCGAGCCGCTCATCATCCGCAAGCCCGTGCACGTGAGCTTCGGCGACGCCACGCTGGCGGCCCTGCCCGGGCCGACGGACAAGCTCGAAATCATCTACGACTTCGAGGCCGACGCCCCCGTGGGGCGGCAGATCTTCAGCTTCCATCTCGGCGAAGACGACTTTCTCAAAGAGCTGGCCCCCGCGCGCACGTTCGTGTTCGAGCGCGAAGTCGCCGAGCTGCGCCGACGCGGGTTCGGCGAGCATCTGACGACCAAGGATCTGCTCGTCCTCGGCGACAACGGCCCAGTCGAGAACGAATTCCGCTTCCCCGACGAGTGCGTGCGGCACAAGGTGCTCGACCTCATCGGCGACCTCACGCTCGCCGGCCGGCCGATCTTCGGCCGGCTGGTGGCGCACAAGAGCGGCCACGAGCTTAACCACCTGATGGCGCGCAAGCTGCTTGAGCACGCCGACAACACCTGGCGCCAGAACCTGCTCGGCCGCGAGAACTCGGCCCTGGATATCCGCAAGATCCAGCAGATCCTGCCGCACCGCTTCCCGATGCTGCTCGTCGACCGCGTGCTCGAGATCGTTGGGGACACCCGGGCCGTGGGGATCAAGAACGTCACCAACAACGACATCTTCTTCCAGGGCCACTATCCCGGCATGCCGATCATGCCTGGGGTGTTGATCGTCGAAGCGCTTGCGCAGCTCGGCGGCATTCTGCTGAGCCAGAAGCTCGAACACACCGGCAAACTTGCGGTGCTGTTGAGCATGGATAAGGTGAAAATGCGCAACCCCGTCGTCCCCGGCGATCAGTTGCTGCTGGAAGCCATTGCCGTGCGGGTCAAGAGCCGCACCGGACACGTCCGCTGCCGGGCGTTTGTGGGGGACAAGGTGGCCGCCGAGGCCGACATCAAGTTCATGCTCGTCGACGCCGAACCGACGTGAGGACGAGAGAGTTTGGAGTTTGAAGTTCAAAAAGAAAGCCGTATTCGGATGACCGGGTTCACGCCAGCGCCTAAACGCCAAACACCAAACGATTCCCGCAGCCGCAAATGAGTTCCATCTCCCCCCTCGCTTCCGTCCACCCTTCCGCCCGCATCGGCCGCGATGTGGAAATCGGGCCATTCTCGGTCATCGGCGAGCACGTCGAGATCGGCGACGGCAGCCGGATTTACAACAACGTCACGATCCTCGGCCACACGCGCGTCGGCGCCAACAACGTCATCTACCCCAACGCCGTCATCGGCACCCCGCCGCAGGACCTGAAATACCGCGGCGGCCCGACGCGCGTCGAAATCGGCGACAACAACCAGATCCGCGAGAGCGTCACCATCCAGGCCGGCACGGAAACCGGCAGCGGCGTCACCCGCCTGGGCAGCAACAACCTGCTCATGGTCAACACCCATATCGGCCACGACGCGAATTTCGGCAGCCGCTGCATCCTCGGCAACAACGTGATGATCGCCGGCCACGTCGAATGCCACGACGGCGTGGCGATGATGGGCGGCGTGGGCGTACACCACTTCGTGACGGTGGGCGAGTACGCCTACATCGCCGGCTACTCGCGTGTGCACCACGACGTGCCGCCGTTCATCAAGCTCGACGGCGCCGACCGAGTGCGCGCATTGAACGCCCTTGGCCTGAAGCGCAACGGCTTCAGCGACGGCGACATCGACGCCCTCGAATCGGCCACCCGCCGACTCTTCTTCGGCCGCGAAAAGCCCTTCAGCGTCACCCTCGCCGAACTCGCCGCCAACGACGGCGTCAACCTGCACGTCAAGCGCATGCTCGACTTCCTGCAACGCCGTAACCAAGGCAAGCACGGCCGGTATCTCGAAGCGCAGCGGAACAAGTAAGCGCTGCCCGCCCCCGGCGGGCCGCACTCTTCAGGGTAAGGCCACCGCAGGGCCGGATCGTTACGAACAAGAAGGCGATTTGGTGGCGCACGCCGGCTTCTGCGAAGCCGCGGCCCGGCAGGAGCCTTGCCGCCCTCCTATCCAGTGCACCGGCGCCCGATCACCCGTTGATGATCTCGCCGCCGTTGGGGTGCAGAACCTGGCCGGTGATGTAGTTGCCGTCGCTGCTGGCCAGGAAGACGTAGCACGTGGCGACTTCCCACGGCTGGCCGGGGCGTTCGAGCGGCACGTCGCCGCCGAAGCTGGCGACCTTCTCGGCCGGGAACGTCGCGGGGATCAACGGCGTCCAGATCGGGCCGGGGGCGACGGCGTTCACGCGGATCTTGTCCTTGGCCAGCATGCCGCTGAGGCTGCGCGTGAAGGCGACGATCGCGCCCTTCGTCGACGAATAATCCAGCAGTTGCGGCGCGCCGCGGTAGGCCGTCACGCTCGTGGTGTTGATGATGTTGCCGACCACCTTTTTCAGGTAGGGCATCGCCGCCTTGGTCAGGTGGAACATCGCCAGGATGTTCGTCTGGAAGGTCGACATCAGGTGCTCGGTGGTGATGTCTTCGAGCTTCTGCTCGACGTGTTGTTCGGCGGCGTTGTTGACGAGAATGTCGATGCGGCCGAACTGGCTCACCGTGCGCTCGATGACGCTTTTGCAGAAGTTCTCATCACCGATGTCGCCGGCGATCAGCAGCGCGCGGCGGCCGTGGTGCTCGACGGCCTGCTGCGTGGCCTTGGCGTCTTCGTGTTCGTTTTTGTAGACGATGACCACGCTCGCCCCTTCGCGCGCGAACGCCACCGCCACGGCCCGGCCGATGCCGCTGTCGCCGCCGGTGATCAGCGCCACCTTCCCCGCGAGCTTGTTGCTGCCGTGCGCGCCGGGCTGCTCGTACTGCGGCGGCGGGTCCATCTGGCTCTCTCGGCCGGGCTGGGTGCTCTGGTGCTGGGGCGGGTTGATCTGCTTTTTCTGACCGATCTTGCTGGCGTTGGCCACGGTAGTGCTCCTTCTTAAATGAACGTTTGCGGCGGGTTACGTTGTGATCACTTCACGTCGTCCCGAATGCCGCTCTTATCGGGACTGTCCTGCACGCTGTGGGCCATCACGCGATCGGCGAGCTTGAGGTCCTTCAGCTCGGGATTGGCGCGCGTGGTGTCGTCGACCGGGGAATAGCCCAGCAGTTCACGGGCATTTGTGATGTCAAGCCGCTTGAAGCGGTTGTCGCTCAGGCCGTTAAAGATGGCGAACTGAAGGTTCTCCACGTCCACGCAGCGCTGGATGAGTTGGTTGAGATCGCGCTGCGAGACCCACGCGTCGAGCATCTTGACGCCCTGCTCGGCGACGGCGCTTTCCATCGGCTGGAATGCGCCGATGCGCAGGCAGATGCTACTGAGCCCTTCCTGCTCGGCCATGTAGCGAGCGAGGGCTTCGCCGAAGCACTTGGTCACGCCGTACATGTCGCCGGGATTGACGGGATCGCCGGGCTTGACCTGCACGTCGGCCGGATAGCCGCTGACGGCGTGGATGCTGCTGGCGAAGATCACGCGCTTACACCCGGCGGCCTTGGCGGCGACGAACGTGTTGTAGACGCCGATTACGTTCGGCTGCAGAAGTTCGGCCCAGGTGGACAGGGCTGACGGGTTGCCAGCCATATGAACGATCGTGTCGATGCCGGCGCAGAGCTTTTTGATGGCGTCGAGGTCGGTGATGTCGCCATCGACGATCTCGCCGCAGGCCGCGAGTTCCGGGTCTTCCTGCGTGCTGCCGTGCGCGAGCAGGCGCAGCTCATAACGATCCTTATTGTGCAAGGCGAAGTACCGGCCGATGTTTCCGCTGGCGCCGGTAACGAGCACACGGCGTTTTTTCCCGTCAACAGTGCTGGACTGCGGCAACGGCTTGATGGTGGCGGCGTCAATCATGGCCGACGGTAGGCAACGCCTGCGGGCCGGGGCATCAGGTTTTAGCGCAAAATGGCGGTTTTCAAGGCAGCCGGTCCTCGGCGGGCGTGGCATCCCCCGCTCCCACCTAACCTTCCCCGCGGGGAAGGAATCCGAGTGCGAGCAAGGCGGCTGGCATTACCGCAACGAATGCGATCCTCAGACAAAACAAGCCGGGCCAAAGGCCTGGCTTCGTCGGCAAAAAATTTTGGATCCAAGGCAGGTCGTCACCGCGGCAGACGGCCAAACACCCAATCAGGCCAGCGAACCATTCGGCGTCGGGGCGTGCTTCTCGGTCAACGCTTCGCACTTGGCTTCGGCGACCATCTGCAGCAGGCGGCTGGCCTGGCTCTGTTCCAGCCATTGCGGATCGACCAGGCTGAGCACGTCAATCTTGTCATACCGTGCCTCGTGCCGCGGCGCTGAGTTGTATGTCTGCATGCCCGAACTCCTGCTGCCCCTGACATGTAAAGTATCGGCACTCCGAATGTGGACGGACTGAAACCCACGTTAAATCCACTTAATATTCTGTGGATAAGCCGTGCAGGAATTGCCCGGTAACGCCATTTCCGGCCGTGCGCTAGGCGAAAGCGGAGTCGTTGGGTAGCATCCGCGCCCGGCATGACCCCAGTACGGCTCGACCACGTCACCAAGCAGTTCGGGACGCAGACGGCGCTCGACGATATCTCTCTCGACATCGCCGCCGGCGAGCTGTTTTTTCTGCTCGGGCCGAGCGGGTGCGGCAAATCTACGCTGCTGCGTTTGATCGCGGGGCTGGGATCGCCCACGAAGGGCCGCGTCTTCTTTGGCGACCGCGACGTCACCGACCTCGGCACCGAGCACCGCAACGCGGTGATGTGCTTTCAGAGTTATGCACTCTGGCCGCACATGGACGCCCGGCAGAACATCCGCTTCGGCCTGGAGATCCGCAAAGTGCCCGCCGCCGAGGCCGATCGTCGCGTCGAAGAGGCGGTGGAACTCGTGCAACTCGGCCGGTTTGCGAGCAAGAAGCCCAACGAAATGTCCGGCGGACAGCAGCAGCGCGTCGCCCTCGCCCGGGCGCTGGTGGTCAAGCCTGACTGCCTGCTGCTCGACGAGCCGCTCAGCAACCTCGATGCGAAGCTGCGGCTGGAGATGCGGACTGAAATCCGCCGCATCTGCCGGGCGAGCGGGCTGACGGCGATCTACGTCACGCACGATCAGAAAGAAGCCCTCAGCATCGCCGACCGCATGGCGGTGCTGAATTACGGAAAGATCGAACAGATCGGCCGTCCGCAGGAGCTTTACCTGCGGCCGACGAACAAGTTCGTCGCCAACTTCATGGGTGAAACCAACTTCGTGCCGGGCACGGTGACGGCGATGAGCGACGGCCGCGCGACCGTGCAAACGGCCATCGGCCCCATCACCGGCGTCGCCGGCGACGGCGTGACGAGCGGCGGCAACGTCGTCGTGAGCCTGCGGCCCGAGACCGTCCGCATCGGCGACGCCCCCGCCGACCGGCCGAACCGTTTCAACGCCGCCGTCCATGACACGATCTATCTCGGCGAAGTGGCGCAGCACCGCGTGCGTGTCGGGGGCAACGGAGTCGACGGGGGGCAGCATGTCGATTTGCTGGCGTTCGAGATGAACCCGAAAGTCGTCGCCCGCGACGGTGCGGTCGAGCAGGCGACGATCCACATCGACCCGGCGGACGTGATCGTTCTTCAGGATTCAAATTAGGTTTTACAACGGAGACACGGAGAAATTGGGAGAGCGCTTCGGCGTCTTCGGGTCGATCGCGAATCCACCCGGAATCGAAACCTGAATAAACACATTCGAGCGCGACGCTCACCCTGTCCACACGAGGCCATCTCCGTTCATCTCCGTGTCTCCGTTGTGCTTTGTCTTATGGCCAAGAACATCACCATCCTCGCGATCCTCGCCGTGATTGTCGCGCTCCCGTTCGTCTTCCGCCGGCCGGCGCCGCAGGGGGATTGGCGGGAAGGCGACCCGACGATCGTGATCGTCTCGCCGCACAACGAGGCGATTCGCTACGAATTCGGCCGGGCGTTCTCGGTCTGGCATAAGGCCAAGTACGGCAAGCCGGTGAAGATCGATTGGCGCAACATCGGCGGCACCACCGAGATCAGCCGCTACCTTGCCAGTGAATACTCGGCGTCGACGAAGGCGTGGTGGACGTCGCGCAAGGACACCGACAAGGCCGGCGATTCGCTCAAATTCCGCTGGCCCGCCGCGGCCGCCGACGACCTCGTCCGCCCCGCCGCCCCCGCCGACCCGCAATCGGCGGCGATCTGGAAGGCGTACCGCGAGGTCGACGCCCCCGACGCGATCACGAGCAAGATCGACCTGTTCTTCGGCGGCGGGGAGTTCGACCACAGCGGCGCGTTCCGGTCGGGGTTCGCCGTCGAATCTCTCAAAGAATTGCCGCCGGAGTTGTTCGCCGTCGACGGCGTCGTCCGCATCCCCGAAAAACAGAGCGGCGAGACGTGGCGCACCGCGTCGCTGCTGGGCAACGCCGTCAGCACCTTCGGCATCATCTACAACAACGACCGACTCGCGGATCTGAAGATCGGAAAACCTCCCTCGCAGTGGACAGACCTGGCCGACCCGCGGTACTTCCGCCAGGTCGGCCTCGCCGACCCGACCAAGAGCGGGTCGATCGCCAAGGCGTTCGAGATGATCGTGCATCAGCAGATGCATGAAGCGGTCGTGGCTTACGCATCTCACCCATTTGGCGACGGGCGTCTTCCGATGGACGCCTTGATCGCGGCAAACGAAAAACGCATTGCCGACTACATCAAAGATAAAGGCAAAGCATACCAGCGCGGTGACGTGCCGGACGACCTGAAGGAGTACCAAGCCGCGCTCGAAAAGGGCTTCGCCAATGGCCTGCACCTGATCCAGAAGATCGGCGCCAATGCCCGCTACTTCACCGACTCGGCCAGCAAGGTGCCGATCGACGTGAGCATGGGCGACGCAGCGGTCGGCATGGCGATCGATTTCTACGGCCGATACCAAGC
>DASVSS010000216.1:0-13372 GCA_036387945.1 Tepidisphaeraceae bacterium
GCAATCGATAGAAACGAACGAAAGCTTCGGCCAGAGCGACCATGGCCTTCGGCGATGTTGGACGAGACACTTACCGCAGCCCGTCGAAGCTGATTCGTCAACCCGAATCGTTCATCCGACGGAAATACGCGCGTCAGGCCATATACCTGTTTCGCCAACCCGATCGACCGCTGCCAAACGATCAAATCCCGAAACGACTTTATCTCACCACTCATCCATCCCTCCCGCTAACCCCAAACCCCTAACCCCAAACCCCATCCCGCCCGCCATCGCTGCTTCGATCTCCTTCACCGTCTTCGGCACGGCGTCCGTGATGTTCCGGTTACCGCCCTTTGTCAGCACGATGTCGTCCTCGATTCGCACGCCGAGCTTGCGGTCGGGCAGGTAGACGCCGGGCTCGATCGTCAGGACCATGTTTTCTTTGAGCGGATGATCCGGCTGCACGTCGTGCACGTGCAGGCCGAGGGGGTGGCCGATCGAGTGGATGAAAAAATCGCCGAAGCCGGCGGCGTCGATCACGTCGCGGGCGGCGGCATCGACTTCGAACATCCGCGCCCCGGGGCGGGCGGCCTTGATCGCGGCGGCCTGGGCCTTCAGCACCACTTCGTACACTTCGCGCTGATCGGGGGTGAACTTTCCGCTGACCGGAAACGTGCGGGTGATGTCGCTGGCATAGCCGCCGAAGCTGGCGGCGGAATCGATCACGACGAGATCGCCGTTCTCGAGCGGGCGGTCGTTGTTGATGTAGTGCAGCACCGTACCGCCGAGCCCGCTGCCGACGATCGTGCCGTAGGCGATCTCGCCGCCCTGCTGTTTGTAGATCGTTTCGAGCGCGAGTTGCACCTGCGACTCGTTGATGCCCGGGCGGATGTATTTGATCGCCTCGCGGTAGGCGGCGATGGTGATGCCCGCGGCCTTCTCGATCAGCTTCAGTTCCGCCGGCGATTTCGTTGCCCGCATTGCCGCCAGCAGCGACGTTTGATCCTCGATCCGCACGCCCGGCACGCGCCCGGCAACCTGCTGAAACGCCCTGAGATCCGGCGACGCCTCCGCGGGATAAACTGCGAACGGGTGCAGACACGCCGCCGATTTCGCCCTGCGCAGCGCGGCCGTCAGCAAGGCAGGCAGTTGGCTCGTGCGCAGGATCGTCTCGATGCCGACGACCTTCTTCAGCGCGCCGTTGATCGGCCGTCGCAGCCCTGTCCATTGCTCGGCTTCGGGGTTCGACGGCTTGAGAAAGAGCGTCACACGACGCCGCGGGTTTTCGTTCCCTCCGTCGAACATCAGTGCCGCGCCCGGTTCGGCGTCGATGCCGGTGAGGTAGAGGAAGTTCAGGTCCGGCCGCCACTTCCCGATCGCCGGCGCCGTGTGCTCGCCGGCAAAGACGACGCCGACGCCGCCGTTGAGTTGCTTGAGCAAGGCGGCCCGGCGCTTCGCGTATTCCTTTGATTCGATCATGCTCGCAGTCTATCGCAGGCCGATAAAAGCCGCCTTCCCGGCCTCATCCACCTACGCCAACGGCGTTTGTCCTCCGACAGACGCCCTGTCATCCACGAAACAGAGTCTTCCAGCCGGTCTAGCGACACGTTCCACCGGCGGAACAAGCCCTAACACCGGTGGAACGCCTCTTAACGCCGGTGGAATGAGCCTTACCACCGGTGGAATGAGTCTTACCACCGGTCGAATGAGCCTGATCACCGGTGCAAAGAGTCTTACCACCGGTGCAAAGGGCCTGATCACTGGTGGAACGGGACTTGCCGGGTGCCACGGGTCTCGGAGTACCGCGACCCGTGGCACCCGGCAACTCAAACCGATTATCGCCACGAAGATGGGTCGTCTAACCTCCACCAGAGGAAGTAGACGCCGCAAGCAACCACTACACCGATCAGAAGCGTGATCGGTATGCAGTGCCACCACGGCCGCCGACCGCGCAGGCGTGTGGGCGCGTAGCTCAGCAGCCGCTTCTCCGAACCATCCACTGACGTGCGTGCGACGACCTCACGCAGGCTTCTTGACGATGATCGTGTCGTTCTGCCCGCCGAAGCCGAAGCTGTTGCTCATCGCGACGGTGACGTTCGCCTTCCGGGCGGCGTTGGGAATGTAATCGAGATCGCACTCGGGATCGAAGTGGTCGAGATTCATCGTCGGCGGCAGCACGCCGTCGCGCAGGGCGAGCACGCAGGTGATCAATTCGACCGCGCCGGCGGCGGCGATGAGGTGGCCCATCATGCTCTTGATGCTGCTGACCGGAACCCCCCCTTCACCCTTTCGCGCCCGCTCGCCGAAGACCTGCCGGATGGCGTTGGTCTCGTTGCCGTCGTTCTCCCGCGTGCCCGTGCCGTGGGCGTTGATGTACCCGACGTCGGCGGGCGAGAGGCCGGCGTCTTTCAGCGCCTCGCGCATGGCGACGACCGCGCCGGCGCCGTCGGGGTGCTGGTCGGTGATGCGGAACGCGTCGGCCGTCGACCCGTACCCCACAACTTCGGCAAGGATCGCCGCTCCGCGGCTTAGCGCGTGTTCAAGTGTCTCCAAAATAACCACCCCCGCCCCTTCGCCGAGCACGAACCCGCCGCGGTTGTTGTCGAACGGCCGCGACGCCTTGGCGGGTTCGTCGTTGGCGGTCGAAAGGGCGGTGAGGCGGTTGAAGCCGGTGACGCCGAACGGGTGGATCATCGAATGCGCCCCACCGCTGATCATCACGTCGGCATCTCCCCGGCGGAGGATTTCGGTGGCTTCGCCGATCGCCTGCGTGCTGGCGGCGCAAGCGGTGAGGCAGTTCAGCGCCGGGCCGCGCGCGCCGGTCAGCATCGCCAGGTGCGGCAGTGCCGCGTTCGGCTCCTGCTCGATCTCGCGGATCGGGTCCATCATCGCCATCGCGGTCTGGGCCCACTTTACCGCGTCGATGCGGTTATCCCCTTCGCTCCAACTCGAAAGACCGGCCTGCGTGTAGGCGTCGAAATCGAGCGACCCTTCGCCGGAAGCGAAATAAATGCCCACGCGATCAAGATCGAGCGACGGCGCGTCGAGCTTCGACATCCCCCACGCCGCCCGGCACGCGGCCAGGGCGAACCCGGTGCTGCGGCCGGCCGTGGCGTGCTTCGAAAAATCGCCGCCCTGCTCGTCGAGCTTGAAACCCTTGACCTCGGCGCTGATGCGCGTCGGGAACGTCTTGGCGTCGAAGATCGTCGTGCGCTCGATCCCGCTCTCGCCCGCGAGCAACCGCTTCCACACGGGCTCGATCGCATGGCCCATGGGAGTGACCCAGCCAATGCCGGTGATGACGACTCGGTTCATGATTTGGAGTCTCCGTTTATTGGATCGCCCGCAGCGATTGCCCGCCTGGCGGCTTCGACCAGCGGACGCAAAGCATCGACCAGCGGCCGCATCTGATTGTTCGCCGTCTTCCAAATTGTGTCGGGGTTGGTGCGGTGATAGCCGTGAACGATGATGTGGCGCATGGCAATGACTTTAGGCCACGGAACTTGGGGGATTGACGCTCGATAATCCTTACCGAGCTTCGATGCCGCTTCGCCGATCACTTGAAGCGTGTGCGCGACGCCATCAAAGATAATGAAATCCGCATCGAACTGCTCGCGCGTGATTGTCGGCATCCGGTCGTGCAGGCGCTCGGCCCGCTCGAAGATGTCGATCACATACGCGAGTTCGTCACGCTTCATAAATCGTCCGCGCCTCTTTAAGAATTCGCGGCTTGAGATACCAATGCAGCGACGACTCGCGGCCCAAGTCCACCGGACGGCCGCCGAAGACTTCGCTCAAGCCTTCGGACAGGTCAAAGACCTCAAACAAATCGGGCACGAAGTCGTCGCGGTAGTCGACCAGTAAGTCGATGTCGCTGGCATCGGTCGGCTCGCCACGTACGACCGATCCGAACAACCGGAGACGGGCCACGCGATGACGTTCGCAGACGGCAACGAGCGATGCTGCAACGCCCGGTGGGATGATTTGCGTATCGATCGACATGAACGCTCCGCTCACCTTTGCTGTTCTCGCGATGCCTAAAAGTTATTGCCATCGCCCTTGTCGCTCAGCATGACGCCGGCGAGAAATAGCACAAGGCCGATCCCCCTTGCCCGCACCCATTCGCTCCCGACATGAGATCAGCTAAAACAGAAACCAAGCAACGCCATCCCGACAGTAGGTTGAGCCAGTTTGGTGCCTCGCCAGCGGATCGACCATGTCCGTCCTTACTCGACGGCCCGGAATACTAAGGCCGCGTTTTGCCCCCCAAGGGACGACGCGCTGCTAAGGGCGGTCCTGACACGCCGGGTGCGGGCGACGTTCGAGACGTTGAGCTTGACCCCGCCGGTGTCGAGCGTGTTGCGGGACGGGGGGATCATGCCGCTGTGGATCGCAAGCACTGCCGCCGCGGCGTCGACACCGCACCCGGCGGCGGGGTTGCCGGTCTGGGCCTTGATCGGGGCGAAGGCGACGCGGTTCAGGTCCTCGCCGAGCGCCTTTTTCAGCCCTTCAAGCTCGGCTTTGTCGGCGCTGGCGATGCCGAGGCCGTGCGGGATGACCAGGTCGAGCTCCGCGGGCGACACGCCGGCGTCGCGCAGGGCGTTGGCGACGGCCTTGGAGTAGCTGTGGCCGGTGGGGTCGGGGTCGGTGACGCTGTTGGCGTTCTGGCTGGCGGCGAAGCCGACGAGCTCGGCGTAGATCTTCGCGCCGCGGGCCTTGGCGTGCTCGTATTCTTCGAGCACGAGCAGCCCGCCGCCCTCGCCGACGACGGTGCCGGCGGCGGCGGCGTCGAACGGACGGACGGCTTCGGCGGGGTCGTCGTTGGCGGTGTCGTTAAGGCGGCCGAGCAGCTGCTGGCGGATGTGGCCCATCGGGTTCAGCCGTGACTCGGCGCCGCCGCAGATCGCCAGGTCGGCCTTGCCGCGGCTGATCGTGCGGAACGCTTCGCCGATCGCCAGGTGCGACGAGGCGTCGGCGCAGGTGATCGTATTGCTCGGGCCCATCAGCCCGTGAATGATGGTGACGTGGCAGGCGAGCATGTTCGGCAGGTACTTCAGCAGCCACAGCGGCGTGAGCTGCGTCATGCCTTCGGCGCCCCACTTCGTGAGATCGAGCTTACCGCTGCCTTCTTCACCCGTCCCGCGGGCGACGTGCATGGCGCTGGTGAGTTCGTCGAGCTCGCAGCTGATCAGGCCGGCGCCGATGTTGCAGCCGAAGCGTTTGACGTCGATGTCCGGCGACTCGGTGTAGGCCTTGGATTGCAGGCCGGCGTCCTTGAACGCCAGGTCGGCGGCGACGACGGCAAGCTCGATGTCACGGGCCATCACCTTAGTGGCCTTGCGGTAGGTCTTGGGGACGTACTCGGCGATCTTGAATGCCGGCACCTCGGCGCCGATCCGGCAGGCGAAGCCGCCGGGGTCGAAGGCGCTGATCGGCTTCACGCCGCTCGTGCCCGCAAGAAGCTGCGACCAGAAATCCGCCGCGCCAATGCCGATGGGCGAGACGATCCCGATGCCGGTGACTACAACGCGTCGATCCATGTGAACGGTCGAAAATACTTCGTGCGAGGAACCGCCGCAAGCAACGGCCGACCGAAGCCGGCAATGCCGATGCGCATCTTATCGCGATTCGATCATTTTCACGACGAACATCGCCGCGAAGGCGAGCAGAAATCCCAAACCGATGCCGAGTAATGCAATCGGAACGAGCATGGTGCAGAGAACGCACGCCGCCAGGGTGATGCCGCCCCAGATCAGGGAAGAACGGTTCTCGGCGTCGGCGATGCGCGCTATCGCAATAACGGCCGCGGCGATCATCAACCAATCCAGCATGGCGCCGCCCCCGATGTGCGAATGTTGGACCGCCTGATTCCGGGCGGCGTCGCGCGATGGACGCTTCTACAGCTTGAGCGCGTTGCCGAGACGGTAGTCGTTCAGCAGGCGTTTGAAGGAGTTGACGAACACGAAGTTGTGCTCGGGAAATTTCGTGCCGCTCATGTTCTGGTCGATGTGGCTGAACATCAGCTCGATCTCGGCCACAAGGTCGTCGCCCGGGCCGGCGTCGGATACCGACCCGGAGACTTTCGCCGAAGCGGCATTGCCGAACACCACCCGGCCGGTGATCGACGCGCCCTGGTCGTTGAGCTGGTCCACCTTCGCCATCAGCAGGATCGTGTTGCCCGGCCGCACGATGCGGTGAAACACCGCCTTGCCGACCTTGGCAAGAACCACTTTTTCCTTGAACCCCCGCGCGTCGCCCACCAGCAGTCCCGCCGTCTGGGCCATGCCCTCGACGATCAGCGCGTGCGGCACGATCGGGAAATCCGGGTAAAGGTCGTGCAGATGGTCTTCCGCCAGCGACCACGTCTTGATCGCGACGGCGGATTCGCCGTCGACGATGTCGATGAATTTGTCGATCAGGTTCCAGCGCATGGGGCGGGGGAGAGAAAGGAGACAGGAGACAGGAGACAGGAGGAAAACATTCCCCTTCTACTCCTATCTCCGGTCTCCTGACTCCCGTCTCCTTCTACGACGCCTGCTTCAGCTTTCCTTCGACGTAATTCGTGATTGCCGTCACGGTGAACAGCTTGCTCATGTTGTCGACAGTGGGGTCGGTTTCGAAGGCGGTGAAATCGCTGTGGGGCATCTTCTCTTTGAGCATCGCGATGCCGGCGGGCGTGAGGCGGTTGTCCTGCACGAAGTTCGGGTCGCTGGCGACGTTCTCGGGCATGAGCTCGCCCTTGGGGATCTTGATGCCGAACGCCTTTTCGAGGCGGAACATGATGTCGAGGAAGTCGATCGATTCGGCGCCGAGGTCGTCTTTGATGACCGATTCGGGCATGACTTCGTCGTCGTCCACGCCGAGGGCGTCGACCAGCACGTCTTTGACTTTGGCGTAGATTTCGTCGTGAGTCATCTTCGGTCCTTAAAGGGCGATGGGGTTGGACGCCGTGAGCGCTTCCCAGCGGCGTTTGTTGTGGGCGGTGATGCGCCCGTCGTACGACGCGAGCTCGGGCTCTTTGTCGGCGAGATTAAAGTAAGCGATTTCGAGCCGGCCGGTGAGGGCCTGCTCGCCGTCGACCGTGCCGGCGGCCTTGAAGGTGGCGCCGGTCTCGGTGGTCTTGAACAGCTCCACGTCCAGCTTGAGCGTCTGCCCGGGGAGAACGAAATTCCCGTACCGCAGGTTGCGCGCTTCCTTCAGCACCGCCACCGATTTGGCGAACGACGAATTGACGTACAACAGCCAGGCCGCCGCCTGCGTGAGGGCTTCGAGCATCAACACCCCGGGCAGGACCGGGAATGTCGGGAAGTGGTCGGCCAGATACTCCTCGGCCAGCGACACGTTCTTGACCGCCACGATCCGTTGCGGCGTGATCTGCTCGACTCTGTCGATCAGATGGTACTTCATTTTGTGGCGGGTTGTATCGGTGCCGTCCTGGGTTTGCAAGCAGAGGCGATGCCCCAAAGACGATCTCCCGTCGCCGCGGCGCGAAAGTGCCGGCCGCGCCGCCTCGAGAACGATCGCCTTGGCGTCGCACGCCTTTGCCGCGTGGAGCTTGACAAATCCCTCGCCGCCGCCACAATGCCGGGCTCGAATTTTTCAGGAGACGCAGGTGTACGCAGTGATTGACGAAAACGGCAGGCAGTTCAAGGTGACCGAAGGCGACCGCATCCGCATCGACCGGGCGATCGACGAAGGCACGAAGACGATCACGTTCGACCGCGTGCTCCTCGTCGGCGGCGGCGAAGGCGACGCCAAAATCGGCGGGCCGTTGCTCAGCGGCGCGACCGTCACCGCCGACGTGCTCGGCGAAGTCAGCGGGCCGAAGGTCGTGACGCAGAAGTACGTCCGCCGCAAAGGCTATCACAAGAAGATCGGCCACCGTCAGCACTACACCGAAGTGAAGATCACCGGCATCAGCGCGTAAGCGCGGTTGCGGGTAGGTGCCAATGAATGAACCCCACGCCCCGCCGGCGTGGGTTTTTCATGCGCTGCCGGAGCAGGCGTGTAAGTGATTGCGATGAAGTGCCGGACTCCGGTTCCTCCTCCTCCGGGGGAGGCTAGGTGGGGGCGGCCCCAGACCTGCAACAGCGGATGGATGCTGCCAGAGAACCAAACCCTCGCCCGGTACTCCGGGAGAGGGTAGGGAGAGGGCCGAGCGTGAAGGTGCTTGTTTGCGATGTGGCGCCCGCCCGCCCCCACCTAACCTCCCCCGAAGGGGGAGGAACCAGACCTGCGCTTAATAGAGATGAGGCGCCAGCCTGCCCCCACCTAGCCTCCCCCGCAGGGGAGGAACCGGAAACGCAGCGAAGAACGTCTAACTGCTTCAAGGCCTCGCCGACGTCGGCTTTTTCGTGCCTGCGAATTTCACGTCAATCGTCAGCCGTTCCTGGACTCGGAAGGCCAGTTCCGTGACATGGACTTTATCCCCCGGCAGCTTCAGCAGGCGAGCGATCTTGCGGTTGAATGAATCGAGCTTCTCCTGCACAAAGCCGGCGGCGATCGCGCCGCCGGGGTCGCCGCCCGTGGCTTCGAGTTCGGTGAACAGCACATTGTTGCCGGCCGTCGTCACGCGGCCATGGAGGCGGATCGTCGCCGGGACGAACAGCAGCCGCGCGTGCACGTCCACGTCCGCGGCAAGGGTGTTGCTGCGGTCGCTTTGCAGGCGAACGTCGACGCCGGTGATGCCGAACGTCAGATTGTTCTTGAACTTCGCCTTCGCGACGGCGAGCAACCCACTGGCCAGGTCGCTCTCGCTAATGTGCAGCCTGGCCCGGCCGCGGGCGCAGTCATACAGGGCCAGCGTATGATTCCCGTCCGTTTGGGGCAGGATCGCCAGATCGGCGCTGTCGATTTCAAGGGTGATGCCCGCGGTGAAGGACTCGTACTTGAGCGGGTCGGCGACGTATTCGAGCCGGCGGACGTGCAGCTTCGATGGCGGGCCGCCGGGGACGGGGCTGGCCGTGCGATTCATAAGCTCGGACTTGACGGTGCTGCCTGTCAGGTCGATCGCCAAGCGGTCGAGCCGCCGGGGCGAGTCGCCCTCGGCGGTCACGACGACGGTCCCGCCGTTCACAAGGCGATCGGCATAGGCGGCTTTGACCTGCGCCGCCAGATCGGCGGGGTTCGCGGGAACCGCCGACCCTTTGGCGGGCGATTTCACCGGAAAGCCTGCCCCGCCGTGCGACAAATCGATCGCCGGCCGCTTGATGTACCCGATCGGCGTCTGCATCGCCGCCGATCGGGCGGCGCTGGGACGGGACTGGCACCCGGCCAGCAGCGCCAGCGATACCAGACAGGCGGCCGTTTCGGTCAAACGTCTCATGCACGAATCCGTTCAAGTCTGTCGAAGCTTCGACCGTCCACCGCGGGCCTTAAAATACGCCCCCGCCGGCCCCCGCGCCAAGCACGGCCGCCGCGCGTGCGGCAAGAGCTATGGTACGCCCCACGCCGCCGCCGGTTCGCCCGCCGCGCGGCACAAATCCGTCGCAATCCCGCGCCCGATTCGGCGGGCAAATCCCCGGGCCGCGGATTGACGTGCGCTTGCGGTGTCGATAGCCTTTCGTCCCCTCTTCAGGTTCACCAGAATTCGGAGCAACATGCGCGCCAGCGACATTCGAAAAGGTCAGGCCGTCCTCATCGACGGGAAATTGTTCGTCGTCACCAACGCCGACCACAACACGCCGGGCAACCTGCGGGCGAAGGTGCAGTTCAAGTTGCGCGACGTGCTCAAGGGCACGATCATGGACCGCCGCGTGGGCGCGACCGAAGACATCGAGACGACCACGCTCGACACCCGCAAAGTCGAGTACATCTACACCGACAGCGAAGGCCTCTGGCTGATGGACCTCGAGAACTACGAGCAAGCCGCCATCCCCGCCAGCGTGTTCGGCAGCGACGCCCTTTACCTCAAGCCCAACACCGAATTGCAGGCGATGTACCACGACGGCAAGCTCGTGAGCTATGAACTGCCCAAGACCGTCGACCTGAAGGTGACCGAAACCTCGCCGGCGATCAAAGGCGCGACGGCCACCAATCAGCAGAAGGACGCCACCCTCGAGACCGGCCTGAACACCCGCGTCCCGCCATTCATCGAAGTCGGCGAAGTCGTGCGGATCAGCACCGACGGCGGCAACTACATGTCGCGCGCCTGAATGTCCGTCATCCGAATCCGCCGAGTCTGCCTCCCCCTCCGGTCCCTCCCGTGCGTGGGAGGTTAGGTGGGGGCGTGGAACGTCGATGCGCGGCATCGTATCAAAACGCGTTCCGTTTCTCGGCCGGATGAATGTGCTGCTTGATCGCTTCTACGACGTCGTTCCACCCACCATCCTGCACGTCAAAGAGCAGACCGTTGAAAATTGTTCCCGGCATGTCGTCGACGTAAATGTCCGGCTTCGGCAGAAATGCCTCGAACAGGTGGGCGATCTGCAGTCGCTCCGCGATCGATTTGCAATAATCGCTTCCGCCGGTTGACCATAAAAATAAGTGGCAGCCCGCGGCATGTAATGAAATTACCCCCGCGACTGCATTCGGCAACATCACGCCGCGATGATCGATCAGCGTCAAGTCGACATCGACGTAGACATTGACATTCTTCATCCTCGGCATTGTCGCCCTGCCCGATCTTAAATCTGACGGGGCGTGACCACGCTCTACGCCCCCACCTAACCTCCCCCGCAGGGGAGGGACCGGAATCAAGCCCGCTCCGGGTGGGCTCTTACCCCTTACGCGTACTCCCTCATAATGCCGCCGTCGTTGCCGCCTGCGGGCTGGCGTCGACTTGCTCTTTCAGCGGGGCCATCACGTTCAGGATCGTCGTCAGCACTTTGATCTGCGTCGCCATCGCGTCGACGCGGACGATCTTGTCTTCGGGGTAGTAGCTGAGGATCGGGCGGGTGTCGCGCTCGTAGACTTCGAGCCGCCGCTGGATGACCGCGTCGTTTGCGTCGTCGAAGCGGTTCTCCCGCAAGGCCCGGCGTTTAAGGCGCTCGACCATCTTCTTCAGATCGCTTTGAAGGTGGATGACCTTCAATACTTCGATCGTGTCCTCCAGTAGCGTCGCCTGGTGCACGTTGCGCGGCAGGCCGTCGAGGACGAGGATCTGCGACTCGGGGAAAAAGCGGTTCGTGAATTCCGCACCTTTGATGAACTGCTTCCACACCCGCACGACCACGTCATCGGGCACGAGCTGGCCCTTGCCGGCGAATTCCCAGAACAGCCGGCCGATCTCCGATTGGAGATCGAGTTGGCGGAAGATGTCGCCGGTGCTGCTGTGATAGAACCCGGGGATCGACCCGAGGATTTTGCCCTGCGTCCCCTTGCCGCTGCCGGGGGCGCCGAAGAGCAGGACCGTGCGGAAGCGGGTGGTGGATTCCGTCGGCAGGTGCTGCATGCAGGCCGGACAGACGCCGTCGCCGAAGGGTCGCAATTCGCTCATAAGCCAGGCCTCGTTCATCAAAGACTAACACACGGCGGGCGGGGTGACACTGGCGATCATTCTCTGTGACAAAACGCGCCGGCTACTGATGAACGCAGAGACGCGGAGGAGCTGAGAATACGCAGAAGTGGGATTGGGTTACTGACGGTGGATGACGCGCGCGATACCGTCTTTGAGTAAAGCGACGTTGAAGTTGATGAGGAGGCCAAGCCTCAGGCCAGTGATTTTTAGATAGGTTCTGAGTTGAGCACGGTGCAACAGGTTGAGCTAGGTAACGGCTTTGAGTTCCAGCACAAGCCGTTCGTCGATAATAAAATCGAGTCGCTTCTGGCCGATCTGTTCGCCCTTGTAGAAGACGGGAAGCACGACTTGCTTGGCGAACGCAATACCCCGGGCCGATAACTCTTTCGCCATCGCCGTTTCGTAAAGCCCTTCGTCCAGACCCGCACCCAAGTGCCGATGGACTTCGATCGCAGCAGCGATGACGTCGCTCGTTAAAGCGTTCATGGCAGGGTCAGGCTCTTGCCACGAAATCTCTTCGTCGTCATACGGCATCACATCCGCCCTCCTCTCTCCGAATCGTTCTTCTCTGCGGCCTCCGTGTCTCCGCGTTCACATCCCCGAACCTACCCTTCATCCCCCGCCTGCAGCTTCGCGAGCACGCTGAAATCTTCCAGCGTCGTCGTGTCGCCCTTCACCGTCCCGCCGGCGGCGAGTTCTTTTAATAGTCGCCGCATGATCTTGCCGCTGCGTGTCTTTGGCAGGCTCTCGGTGAAGCGGATCTGATCGGGGGCCGCCAGCGCGCCGATCCGGCTGCGGACGGTTTTGACGAGTTCCTTCTTCAACTCCTCTGACGGCGTCTGGCCGGTGCGCAGGGTGACGAACGCCGCTATGGCTTGGCCCTTCATTTCGTGCGGCATGCCGACGACCGCGGCCTCGGCGACGCTCGGATGGCTCACCAGTGCCGACTCGATTTCCGCGGTGCCCAGGCGGTGGCCGCTGACGTTGAGCACGTCGTCGATGCGGCCCATGATCCAGAAATACCCGTCGTCGTCCCGCCGCGCCCCGTCGCCGGTGAAGTACACTCCCGGCACGTCCGTCCAGTACGTCTTCTTGTAGCGCTCCGGGTCGTTGAAGATGCCCCGCAGCATGCTCGGCCACGGCTTGCGGATCACGAGCAGCCCGCCTTGATTATGCGGCAGCTCGTTGCCGTCGCGGTCGACGATCGCTGCGTCAACGCCGAAGAACGGCAGCGTCGCCGTGCCCGGCTTGGTAGGCGTAGCGCCGGGCAGCGGACTAATCATGATCGCGCCGGTTTCGGTCTGCCACCAGGTGTCGACGATCGGGCACTTCCCGCGGCCGATGACCTCGTGGTACCACATCCATGCCTCGGGATTGATCGGCTCCCCCACCGTACCCAGCACGCGCAGCGTCGAGAGATCGTATTTGTCCACGAGCTCGCGCCCGGCCTTCATGAACGCGCGGATCGCCGTCGGGGCGGTGTAGAAGATCGACACCTTGTGCCGCTGCACCATCTGCCAGAAGCGGCTGAAATCCGGGAAATTCGGCGCCCCTTCGTACAGGAACACCGTCGCGCCGTTGAGCAGCGGGCCGTACGTGACGTAGCTGTGGCCGGTGATCCAGCCGACGTCGGCGGTACACCAGTAGACGTCTTCGTCGTGGACATCGAAGACGTACTTCGTCGTCAGGTAGGTGCCGACCATGTAGCCGCCCGCGGTGTGCTGGATGCCCTTGGGCTTGCCGGTGCTGCCGCTGGTGTAGAGAACGAAGAGGGGGTCTTCGCTGTCGGTCGGTTCCGCCGGGCAGGCCGAGGCTTGGCCGGCGACGACGTCGTGCCACCAGAGGTCGCGGCCGGGGTGCATGTCGACGGCATCGCCGGTGCGCTTGAGGACGATGACGTTCTTCACGCCCGTGGCGACTTTGAGGGCTTCGTCG
>DASVSS010000217.1:0-1845 GCA_036387945.1 Tepidisphaeraceae bacterium
ACTGGAGACGAGACCAGGACCGGACTCGATGCTTGATCCGACGGGGAAAAAGCCGGGGCCGCTGAAGCGGCCCCGCCGCCTGGGGTTGCGCAAGCCTTTTCCCGGACGGACATTCTCACGGACTCCCCCGGCCCGCGGGCCTAGAATCCCGCGGATTTGCCCCCGGTAACGCCGTGCAGTACATCGACGCCAAAGACTTCGTCGCCGCCGTTCAGCCGGCCCTGGCCAGCCAGGACTGGGGGCGGCTGATGACCTTGCTCAAGAAGCGGTGGACGCCCGAGCAGATCATCTCCCTGCTCCACGGCGACGACGCCGACGCCCGCAAGGTCGCCGCCCTGTCGATCGGCCTCATCGGCCAGGCCTGCACCCTGCCCGAGCTCGCCCGCCGGTTGCGCGACCCCGACCGCATGGTCATCGAAATGGCCGAGCACGCGATGTGGCAGATCTGGTTCCGCGGCGGCACCGACGAAGCCAACAAGCACCTCGCCCGCGGGGCCGAGCTGCTCAACAGCCAGGACATCGAAAAAGCCATCTGCCACCTCAACAAGGCCATCAAGATTTCCCCCGAGTTCCCCGAGGCCTACAACCAGCGGGCGATCGCCTATTACATGCTCGAGCGGTACACCGAATCGATCGCCGACTGCGAGCAGGTGGTGACGATGATGCCCCTGCACTTTGGCGCCTGGAGCGGCTTGGGCCATTGCTACCTGGCGATGAACAAGCTGCCCGAAGCCCTCAAGGCGTACGAACAGGCCATCGCCGTCAACCCGCATTTGGAATGCATCGTCGAGCTCGTCGACGAACTCAAACACCAGGGCGACTCTGCCGCCTAATCGAGCCCTTGATCGGCGGTGTTCGGCTTTCGGACGGCGTGTCCGTGGCGTGGGCGTCCCGCCCACGTTCGCCGCGAAGCGGCGAAAAATTCTTCCGGCTCCGCCGGAACGCGGGCGGGACGCCCACGCCACGATCACTGTATGATCGCCCTTCAGCGTAAGTCCGAGTGTCCCATGCCCGATGCCATCGACCATCGTCTCGCCCGCACGATCCGCAGGGCCCGCCGGCGCTTATGGGCCGCGCGGGCGGCGGACGCGCTGTTCATGGGCGGGTGGCTTTCGATCGGCGTCGGCCTGCTGGGCGCGGGCGCGGCGTGGGGAATGAACCTGCCGATGATCTGGGCGTGGGCCGCGGTCGCGGCGTGTCTCGCCGTGGCGGGCGCGTGGGCGATCACGCGGCGGCCGACCCCGGTGGCGGCCGCGGCGTGGCTGGACGACGCCGGCGGGTTGAATGACCTGCTCTCGACCGCCCTGCTCGCCCGCGGCGACGACGCATTCGTCGCCGTCGTCCGGCGGCAGGCGTCGGCGGCGTGCGCCGCCCTGCCCGCCCCGCCGTGGCCCGGGCGGCTCGGCGTGCGCACCCACGTCGCAACCCTCCTGCTCGCCGCCGCGGCCGGGATACTGGCGCTAAGCGCCCCGCCGTCCCCGGCCGCCAATGCCGCGTCCGCTTCGCCGTTGCCGGGCGATCCGTCTTCCGGAGCCGTCGCCCAAACGCTCGTCCGCACCCCGGCCGGCGTCGAGCGTGCCCCCCTGTCGCCCCGTGCCGATCCGACGAGCGCCGACCGCGCCGCCGGCAGTGCCCGCCCCGCCGCCGACCGCACTGCCGATCGCCCGGGCGGCGGCATTGGTCGCGCCGACGCCCCCGCGACGCCCGTCATCCGCGACCTCCAGGACCAACGCCGGGCGTCCGATCCCGTCACCGATTCATCGCCCCCCACCGCCCCGCCAATCCACGCCGCCGCCGGCCGCCCCGCCGACCTCACGCGCCCCGGCCCGTCCGACCCCGCGGCCG
>DASVSS010000218.1:0-5491 GCA_036387945.1 Tepidisphaeraceae bacterium
CGGCGAGACAAGGTGCGCTGCGATTCACTCAGGACGCCGACTCGACAGCTAAGCGACCAGGCGCCGTTCGCGACCTCGATCGGCGACACAGGAGCACCGCTTATAAGCGTCCGACACAACATCATGAAAGACATCCGGTCAGGAAAGCCCGTCCTGATAGCTGACGAAGTTTCAGCCTTTAACTTAGCAATTAAAGCAGCGATCGCGGATGTATCTCGATCATGCACTTCGACGCTGTAGCAATACAATGTCGGAAGGAGGCGACGGCGCCGTGTTCGATCGCGGCAGCGTCGATAATGCACGCCGTGATCCCGGTTGAGATGTCGGTCGCGATCCACTGCTCGAAACGATCGCAATCGCCCGGTCGACCAAGTGGGCGCCGCTCGAAAGAGGGAGATCGTGACATTGAGCACTCGATATAATCCACAGAGCGCAGATAAAAGTAGTTCATCAAATATTTATGATCGAAGAAGGGCTTGGGAAAAACGGGTTTACTGCGAAGATCAATAATAGTCTTGATGTCATGCCTGATAAACGATGCCAGCAGAACGTTCTGATCAATCCCGTCAAGACCGAAGAAGGTGATTGCAGAAACTTTCTCATGATCGCTGGTGAAAAGGTCAAGCTGTTTTACAGACGGTGTGCGCTTCGTGCCACTGGAGTCCAAAGTTACGATTGGAAACTGAAGGACGTTGCCGTCACGCATCGACTGTCTCGTCACTGGCGAACTCGGGGATCAGGTTCACGGCCTCGCGTTCGACGGCTTCGAGTTCGCGAAGCCGGACCGCGAAGAAAGGGGTGCCACCGCTCTTCGGATTGAACTTTCCGCCTATGCTCTTGAGCTCACCACGCTTAACGAAGAAGTCCTCGTACATTCGCGGACCGACCCCCGTGAAGGGTACCATAGCCATCCTGGTCTGCTTCTGGCCGGTGTCCGACGCAGGAGCGGGAAGTTCGCTCACGATGGCATCCGAATGGAGTTCACAAGCGAGGCTCTTCACGTAAGGCTCAATGAAGTACACCCGCGACACACCAGCGGCCACGAGGTGTCGAGCGCAATTATGGCAGGGATAGGTCGTAACGTAGAGGGAGGAAGCGCTGGTGCTCGCGCCCGATCTCGCTGCGGCAAGGAGTGCCGTCATCTCGGCGTGGATAGCACGCGAGTATTCGATCGCGTCTTTCACGCCGGGCATCTCTCGAAGCTGCGGCGCCACAATCGCGAGAGCCTTACGAATGCTGTCCTGCGTCTTTGCCCTCGTCTCGACGGCTAGATCCTTGCCCATCATTTCGTTGACCGGGACCAACTGATCGGCGACTGCCTCGGAAAGGTTATCGGCCATCCAAGAGGCAATGCTCGCGTACAGTTCGTGCTTCTTGCGGTCGTTGTGACAACCGTAGAAATCACCAGTCTCGGTGTCGAACTTCCATGCGAAGCAGCGATTATCGGGACTAGAGTCCTCATCGTAGATCCCGCCGCCGAACTTCGGAGGATCATTTGCGCCGGTGGCGATCAGCGTGCCGTCAGAAGCTACGAGAGCCGCACCGACCTGACGGGAAAGGCAGGCGGCTTGGAGCGATGCAGCGTAAGCGTGGTAGATAGCGCGCTCCCCGCCAGTGGGGCGGACGAGCTGCTCGTCGAGCAGCAGCCGGACGAAACGGTCGATGTCGCCGTTCATCGCTGACCCGCCCGGCGAATCGGTCGTATTGTCCAAAAAGAAGTCAGCGAGGTGAAATGCGTCGCGGACGCGCTGGCCGTGTTTATGTTCGTCGTCTTTTGCGTCGCGCTGCATGAACTGCAGCACCCTCTTCCTTTCTACGCCCCCGAATTTAGCGTCAGATATGCTAGCCCCGATAAGGCGGGCCTCGCGCTTCGATTCGTCGCAATGGATCGCCACAAGTCGGAATGAATGGTCGTAGACCTGGCGAAGTAGCCGCACCTCGTCGGGATGCTTGAGGGAGTCGAGAACAAAGGCAAGCTTCGACTCGCCCGGCACGGCCGCGCCGCGCCGCGCCTTTACGTGCCCGATGGCGGCGACGGCCAATGCGTGTCCGCCATGCGCTTTGCGGATCTTGTCGCCCAGATTCTGCAACTCACACGCTCGATCGAAACGGGTGACCCCGGCGGCTACGCCGTCGTCGATCTCAGGTAGCGTGGGATTGTCGATTTTGATGATGAGGTCGCTCAGCTTGACCGACACTACCGTGTAACCGGCATTGCCCAGCATGACGCGGATCCGCTTGCCCGCGGTCGAAGCGCCCGCACCTGCGTGCCCGACCACCCCGATCACCAACTCCTTGGATTTCGGAGAAATCTCATTGATGTTCGAGGCGGAATGGTCATTAGCCGCCGAGAACTTCGCGTTCGTTGCCATACATCCCCTGAGCCCTGCTGCTCTCATAGCCTCCGCATCGGCTCCGTCAAAGATGATAGCTAGTCTGCATAGTCCGCGTTCTTGGTATGTTCAACATCGGCTTGGTGTCATTCCGACTGCGGTTCACGCATAGCCAATTATCGCCGGGCCTTCCGACCATGTTGCCGGCAATATCTTTCGTGAGCGCCGGGCGCATACCGATGATCCACGTTGCCGCCCGCGTGGTGCGAAACGCTGGAAAAGAGGATCGCTAGCTACTTCGACCCGACGGTCAGCGACGCGGATCTGGCCAAGGCTCATTCATCCTTGATGAACCCGTCAGGTCGCTACGATCCGGTTGCAACCCGCAAGTCGCTGCTGAGCCGAAAACACCAACTCGGCGAGGTCGTGCCATACGCCTACCGACCGTTCGACAGTCGGTGGGTCTATTGGGACCCCGACACCAAACTGCTCGACGAGAAGCGGGTCGAGTTTAAGCCGCACGCGCTGCCCGGTGCCGTGTTGATTGAGGCCCGGGAGAAGGAAGTGGGCAACGTGTTCACACGCGGCGCCATCGTCGGCGGCCTAGCCGACAACTTCGGCAACGGACTTTCCACCTTCTATCCGGCGATGCTCGACGACGGGCATAACGCTCTCGAGCGCCCAAACCTCCGTCAGACGATCGACACGTGGCGCGTCGAGCAAGGACTGGCGGACACGGACATCTTCTACCACTGCGTCGCGACGATCCACGCGCCCGAGTACCGCAAGGACAACGACGATGCGCTTCGCAGCGGCTGGCCACGCATTCCGCTGCCCGACGACACCGACACCTTCAAGGCGTCCGCCGCCTTGGGCGAGCAGCTAAGCCGCCTGCTGGATGTCCAGCGTGACGTGCCAGGCGTGAGCGTAGGCGCTCTCATGAATGGCCTCGGCGTCATCGCGCTGCCTCAAGGTCAGGACTACAAAGTCGCGCTCGGCTGGGGTTACGTCCAGATCAACAAGGCCGGCAGCCGTATCGTGATGCCTGGAAGCGGAAAGGCAGTCGCGCGTCCTTGGACGGACGAAGAGCGGGAGGGCCTCGGCGCACTTGCAAGCCGACATGAGGTGAACGTGGACGTGCTGCTTGGCCTCATTGGCGCACAGGCCGTTGACGTGCACATCAACCACGAAAGCAGATGGTTGGGCGTGCCGTTGAAGGTCTGGAACTACGAGCTTGGCGGCCATCAGGTTCTCAAGAAGTGGCTCTCCTATCGCGAAAGCGACGTGCTCGGCCGCGCGCTTCGCGGCGACGAGATTCTCCACTTCGCGCAGACGGCGCGCCGCATCACCGAAATCCTCTGCATGGGGCCCGCACTTGATGCGGCTCACAGCAGCGCCCGGACGAATTCGGTGGCTTGGAAGGGCGGCAAGCCGTCTGCGCCACCGATCTTGTGATTAGCCGGAACGATCCAAAGCCGGGATCGGCATGAGCAACACCGGCCGAAGTCGGCATGGCCGTTGCGATCGCAGTCGACGTTGGTTCGAGGCGCCAACTCCTTACTTACCATGCCTCAGGCTGCGTTCGACTCGAACTGGCGGAGCCACAGGCTACCGCTGGTCGGCGGTGGCGAGGCATTTTCGAACATCCGTCCTGTGTTAAGACGCCTCCATGCGGCGTAATGGTAGCCCAAAACACCTCGGCCACGCCGGCCACGGTCCGGCCATTCGGCCCGGCAGGCGCGACTTTGCCCAGCGGGTTGCAGCCGCGTCGCCATCACGCCACGTGCTGCCCTACACCCACGTGACTGACGCCTACGCGTTCCGCGACGTCATCGGATCAGGGGAGCTCAGGCCGACACCTTGCCGCGTGTTCGAGGAAGACCTGCTCTACCTCTTCTACGGCCGACCCGCATATCGGGCGGCGCAGCAAGAGGAGAGCAACGGGATCGACGCTTATTGGCCGGTCTGCTTCGTCCTTGATGGAGCGAAGGTGAGCCCGACCCGCTGCTTCCCCTTCGACAGCGGCGCCTTCCAACGCGGCATGTACGCCGACCACGTCTATCACCGCATGATCAAGGAAGACTTCGAAGTGGACGGCGATCCGATCTCGCCGCCGCGCGTGATCGGCGCCTTCTGGCGGGACGAGCGCTCCTACTACGACGCCGATACAAGGCGTGGGCTTAGGACGTTTGACGCCGAAGCCCTCGACTTTGAGGTGAAAGCCTATTGCGACCTGATCGCGAGCACCGGCCGCGCGCCTTTCGACGAACGCGCGTCCGCGATCGAGGCGCAGCTTGACGCGCCTCTGCAGTTGAAGGGCAACACCGTCGCGGTCATCCTGCCGTCCGAATTCGCGACGCCCGCGATCATCAGGCAAGTCGAGGCGCTCGGCGCGCTGGCGCTGCCCTTCTCGACCGTCCATCGCCATGATCCGCAGAACATGGTCGCACAGATCTACGACTTGGTTCGCGACCTGCTTTCGGGAAGTCACGGCAGGGTGAAATGCTGGTGAGCGAGGGTTTCAGTTCAGAGTTCCAGCTCGCCGGCTACCTGTCGGCGGTCACGGGCAAACCGGGCTTCGCCGTGCCGGTCTTCCGAGGACCATCGTCGAACCGTCCCATGGTCCAGCTAATCAGCGAGCAAGACTTGGTCGCGGGATTTCGCGAACTCGCCGACGGCAGGCATGTCCGGGATCATCCCGACGCCGCCATTCGCGTCACCGAGGGCGCACCCGCGCTCTGGGCCTTTGTGGGAGAAGACGGGCGCCTTCGGGTGCAGCCCCGCGCAATGCTGGCTGAGACGCTCGAGGCGGAGCTGCAGGAAGGGACCGAACCGTTCCTGCAGCTACAGATTGCCCAGTTCTGCGGGCTCGAACAGCAGTTTTCCGCTAAATGGAAAGCGGTGTTTAGGCACATAAACCGAACCTCTCCGCGCAGCGCGGCGGCATGGCGCGACGTCGTGATCGTGCCGGCAGGCGTAAGGGCTGCCGTCCTCGGCGCGGCCAAGACGCACGGCTTAGCCCTCGGAGAGCAGGACCTGAAGCGCGCGGTGACCGCCATCGTGGAGGGCAAACGACTCGTAATCTCGCTCGAGCCTGCGCTGTATGAGGCATTCTCCTCGCATCCCGGCGCGACGAAGGCGCTGAAGGCGGGCACGCT
>DASVSS010000219.1:0-7606 GCA_036387945.1 Tepidisphaeraceae bacterium
GCTGTCGAAGCAGACGTGGCACCTTTACCTGACGGCAATGCGGGCCCGGTGAGCAAGCCGGTTCCCGGCCCGCCGGGCGGTGAAGCCCCGTCGGAATGCCGTGCCACAAGAAGGCGAGGAAACAGCGCAGTGCCTAAGGTCGCCGTCATCCTCGCCGCGTACAACTCGCAGAAGTACCTGCGCGAGACGGTGGACAGTCTGCTGCGGCAGACGTTCACGGATTTTGAAGTTATCGCCGTCAATGACGGCTCAAAGGATTCGACCGGAGCGATTCTCGACGACTACGCCGCCCGTGATTCGCGCATGCGCGTGATCCATAAGGCCAACGCCGGCCAAGTCCGCGCCGCCATCGACGGCATCGCCGCCAGCACTGCACCGCTCATCGCCCGGCTCGACGCCGACGATCTATGTACGCCCGCGCGGCTCGCGCAGCAGGTCGCGTACATGGACGCGCATCCCGACGTGGTGCTGCTGGGCGGCGCCTACCACCTCATCGACGAACAGTCGCGTCACCTCACCACAATCCGCCAGCCCGAAACCGACGCGGCGCTTCAGGAAATCCTTCTCACTGGCCGCTGCCCGATCTGCCAGCCGCTGGCGATGTTCCGCCGCGATGCCTATGCCCGCACGCTTGGCTACCGCCCGGAATTCTCGCCAGCCGAGGACATCGACCTATGGCTGCAGCTTGGCGAGATCGGCAAGATCGCGTGCCTGCCGGACGTGCTGTTGAGTTACCGCCAGCACGCCGGGTCGCTGAGCGAATCCAAACAAGACGTGCAACTGGCGAACATGCGGGAAGCCTGCCGCCAAGCCTGGGAACGACGCGGCGTGACGGGCAAATACCAGTTCGAGAACGCCCCGCAGTGGCGCGCAGGAAGCGACCGATCCAGCAAGCAGAAACAGCTTTTAAAGTACGGCTGGTGGGCGTGGAACAGCGGGTACCGCGCGACAGCGCGAGCCTACGGCTGGAGTGCGATCAAAGCCAAGCCGCAAGCGGCCGGCGGGTGGAAGTTGCTGGGTTGTGCGCTCTTGAAGCCGCTTCCTTCTCCCGGCCCGCGCAAGCCGGGACAGGGATGGGGCGAGGGACGTGTGTCATGACGTGCGAAAGATGCCACGACCACGCCGTTGATGTCTTGAGGGGCCCGAAGAAGGCAGCCCAATGAGGACACTACTTCTCACCAGCGTCCTGCCCTGGCCGCTGCGGCGCAACGGCGGGGCGCAGCGGACGGCCTTGCTCAAGCGCGCTCTCGAACAACACGGCCCGGTCGACGTGCTGGCCGTCGGCGGGCCGATGCTGCGCGACGAGGCCGACCCGCACTTCGACAGCAAGTGCGCCGCGTGGGGCGTGCTGGCGTGCGTCGTCGTCAAGCCGCACATCGGCAAGACGCCGGTTTACCTGCCCGGCCCGCTGGGCAACCTGTGGCGCACCGTCCGCGGGTACGAATCGGCGTACGAGCCCGATCCCGCCGCCGCGGCGCTGATGGCCCGGCACATGGCAACGGGCAAGTACGATCTCATCGTCAGCCGCTACCTGCAGCCCGCCATGCAGTGCGACGCGCTGCGGCACGGGCGACGGGTGATTCTCGATTTCGACGACATCGACCACGCCGCCTTCGCCCACGCCCTGGCGGCGAAGCCCTGGGGTGGGCTCGGCGGCAGGATCGGATCGACGCTCGTGCAGCGCAAGCTGGATCGGATCGTGACGACCGCGGTCGGCGCATTCGGGGCCGTCACCGTTACGAGCGAAGAAGACCGCGCGTATCTCCCCCCTGCCGCCAAGCCAGCGGTCGTCCTGCCCAACGTCGCCTATAGCGATTCCCGCGCCGGCGACCTGCCCGCCCTGCCGCCGGCCGACGAAAGCCGCGAGGCGCTGTTCGTCGGCGATTTGCAGTTCCCGCCCAATCGTGAAGGTCTCGACCGGTTCTGCGAGAAAGTGTGGCCCCTCGTGCGCACGGCCGTGCCCGACGCGACGCTGTCGATCGTCGGCCGCGGACTGACCGACCGCGACCGCGCGCGCTGGGCCGCCGTCGCCGGCGTGAACGTGATCGGCTTTGCCGAGGACCTCACCGAGTGCTACCGTCGCTGCGCGATGACGATCGTGCCGACGTATTTCGGGGGCGGGACGAAGATCAAGGTGCTCGAGTCCCTTGCCTTCGGCCGCACGCTGGCGACCACGCCGCACGCGATGCGCGGTTACGCCCCGCTGGCCGAGGGCACGCCGCCCGCCGTCGCGGTGGCCGACACCGACGCCGATTTCGCCGAGGCGTGCACGCACCTGCTGCAGCACCCCGCCCTGCGCAACGCGATGGCCGCACGCGGACGCGCGGTCGTGGAAGCGGACTTCTCATTCGCGAAGTTCTCCGGCATCGTCGAAGGCCTTATCACGCGGGTGATGAGCCGATGAAAATCACCTTCGTCCTTCCCTTCGCGGGCCTCGCCGGCGGCATCCGCGTGGCGGCGATTTATGCCAAGTACCTGCAGGACAAGGGGCACGACGTCACCGTCGTGAGCACGCCCAAGCCCGGGCCGGGCACGGTGAAGGAGCGGCTGAAAAAGCTCCTCACCGAAGGCCTGCCCAAGAAAGCCGGCCACGAGCCGGGCCATTTCGACCACCTTAATGTGCGGCACAAAGTGATCGACCGCTGGCGGCCGGTGGTCGCCAGCGACGTGCCCGACGCCGACGTCATCATCGCGACCTGGTGGGAGACCGCCGAATGGGTCGTGCGCCTGCCGCCGGAGAAGGGGACGAAGGTTTACTTCATCCAGCACGACGAGCGCTTCCAGTACATGCCGGCCGCGCGTGTCGAGAAGACCTGGCAGATGCCGTTCTACCGCATCACGATCGCCGAGTGGCTGGTCGACCTGGGCCGGCATCATTACCACGTCGACCAGGTCGCCCTCGTGCCCAACGGCGTGGATACGGACCAGTTCACCGCCCCGCCGCGTGAGAAGAACGTGACGCCGACGATCGGCCTGATGTACGCGCCGACGCCGTTCAAGGGCGTGGACATTTCGCTGAAGGCTTTCGACATGGCGGCGCGCAACGTCGCGGGACTGGAGATGGTGGCCTTCGGGCAGCATCTGCCGACCGAATCGTTGCCGTTGCCGCGCGGCGCGCGGTTCACGCACCGCCCGGCGCAGGACAGGATCAAGGACATCTACGCCGCCTGCGACGCCTGGCTGTTCGGCAGCCGCAGCGAAGGGTTCGGCCTGCCGATCCTCGAAGCCTTCGCCTGCCGCACGCCGGTGATCGGCACCCCGACCGGCGCCGCCCCCGAGCTATGCAAGACCGGCGGCGTGCTGGTCAAGCCGCAGGACCCGCTGGACATGGCCCGCGCGATCGAGCGGGTGTGCCGACTGAGCAAGCCCGAGTGGCGCGCCCTGTCCGACGCCGCCTACGACACGGCCCAACGCAACACCTGGGGCCGCTGCGGCGAGATGTTCGAAGCCGCCCTGCTCGACGCCCGGGCGCGAGACGGCACCCGTGCCGGTTCCTCCCCGACGGGCGGCTAGTCGGGGCGGCCTGCCGCCTCGTCGCGATCAAGTGCCTCGTCCGGTTCCTCCCCCCCGGGGAGGTTAGGCGGGGGCCGGCGGCCGCATCATCGCAACAAAGCGCAATCACGCGGCCCTCCCCCTACCTTCTCCGGGAGTACCGCGAGGGGTTTGCTTCTCTGGCGACCGCGAGCCCCTGTTGGCCACCTCCTCCCATTCCTCCCTCAGAGGGGGAGGAATGGGAGGGCACCGGTTCGCATTGACCATGTCGTCGCCCCGCCCGGTCTTGGCAGAACAAACCATTTGCGGCCGCCGCCGTTTTTGCCACACTGTACCCCGACCGATCTTGCCGATAATCCGTCACAGGAACCCGTTTCGCCCATGCACGTCATCGTCCTCGCCACCATCGCCGTCGTCGCCTTTGCGATCCTTGCCACTTATGGGCTCGGCCGGACCTTCGCGCTGGTGTATCTCCCCGCCGTGCTGTTCTTCTACGGGGTGAAGGAAGTCTCCGTGCCGAACGTGCCGAATCTCAACGCCTTCACTGCCGTCGGCTATCCGGTGCTGCTGATGCTGCCTTTCTGCTGGCGCGAAGTGCGGCAGTTGCGGTTCAACGTGCTCGATCTGTTCGTGGCATTGATGTTCATCCCGACGTCGATCAGCGCGGTGCTCAACACCTCACTGTGGGACGGCATCAGCCGGGCGGGCGATCAGTTCTTCGTCTGGATCGTGCCCTACTTTCTCGGGCGGATCTGCTTGCAGGACGTGCAGGCGCGCAGCGCGGCGCTGAAAACGCTGTGCGTCTCGGTCATCGTCATCGCGATGCTCGCGGTGTTCGAGGCGCGGCTGCGGCCGTACTTCGTCTCGCGCACGCTCGCGCCGATGGGCCTTAACACCGTGGCCGCGGGGCAGGTGTTCACGCGGTTCGGGTTCATGCGGGCGCAGGTGACGCTGGGGCATTCGATCGATCTGGGCCTGTGCGGCACGCTTTGCGGGACGATGATTCTCATCCTCGCGCCGTCCGTCGGCCGCAAGTGGACCGAACCGCTGCCGTTCGTCGCCATCGGGGCGTGCGGGGTGATGGTCGTCTCGTCGATCAGCTTCACGGCGTTTGGCGCGATGACGGCGGCGATCGTCTTGTACCTGCTCTTTCAACAGCGATGGCTCGGCAACAAGCTCGTCGTGCCGGCCGTCGCGTGCCTGCTCGTGGGAATCTCATTGGTGATGGGCGAGATGCTCACGCGCGACGTGAGCGAACGCCCGACCGACAAGCTCGAGGAATCCGCCTGGATTCGCGCCAAGCTGCTGCAGGACGCGTGGCCCGCGGCGCTGGACGCCGGGGCGTTCGGCAAGGGCCGCTACCTCAACGTCTCCGACATCGGCTCGGGCAGCATCGACAATGCGTACCTGCTGTTCGTGATGGAGTACGGCTGGGTGTACCTGGCGTGCTGGGTCGTCCTGGCTCTGACGGTGGCGTGGAAGGGCACGCAGCTTCTGCGGATGGCCGGCGCCCCCGAAAAACGCATGCCCGCCGCCGCGGCGATGGCGGGGTTCGTGGCGTCGCTGCTGGGCATGTACACGGTCTACTACGGCTTCGTATATGCGACGCTCGTGTGCGTGCTGATGGGCATGATCGCGTCGATGTACCAGCTTTTCCGCTACCCGCCTGTCGTCGCACCGATGGCGGCGATCCCTATGCCGCAGGGCTTTCCGATGGACCCGCGCCTGACAATGGCGCGCTGATTTTTTCTGGTCCCCTCTCCCGGTACGCCGGGGAGGGTTTAGGGTGGGGGTCTTCGGGCACCCGTTCGTCATTGAGTCAAAGCTCCCTTCCCGAACTCTCCCCCACGGGCACACGGCACAGGGGGCCAGAACCCGACCCTACCGGCGAAGATGCACGTCAGACGAAACGACCCGATGAACAACCGCGCAAAGTTCGTCGTCGTCGCACTCTGCATCGCGGCGATCGTCGCGCGCCTCGTCGCGGCGTACGCGATCGACGCACCGGCCCGTACCGGCGGCGAGGAGACGCTCATCGCCCGCCATTTGCTCGACGGCAATGGCTTCTCCTTCACCGCCTTCGGTTATACCGGCCCGACGAGCGTGCGGGGCCCGCTGCTGCCGATGCTGCTGGCCGCGATCGAATCCATCTTCTCGCAGCGGGCGGTGATTCCGGTTGCCATCGCGATCAACGCGATCGCCGGCGCGGTGGCAACGGCACTGGCATACATAATTGCACGGCGCCTTGCCCTGGGCACCCTGGCGACAACCGCATTCGCCGCGGCAGTCGCTTTGTGGCCCACGCAGGTCTTCGCGGCGATCTACCTGCAGCCGATGTCGGTTGCAATCACACTGAGCCTGGGCGCGATCTGCCTGCTCCTGCCCGACGACCCGCGGCGCGCGCAAGATTCCCACGCGGGGTTGCATTACACGCTCATCGCGGGCGCGTGTACCGGGGTCGCACTTCTCGGCGAGCCAATCCTGCTCTTTCCGATCGCCCTCGCCGCCCTCCTTCTGCTCGGCCGCAGGCCGGTGTCGCTTTGCGTTTTCGCGGCGGGCGTGCTGCTGCTCGTGGGTCCGTGGCTCTACCGCAACGCGCTCGTCCACGGCCGGCCAACACCGATCACCAACACGTTCGCCGCGGCCCTGTTCCGTGGCAACAGCGACCGGGCCACCGGCTCGATCCACCGCGACATCCGCGGCGGACGGCCGCACCGCATGGCCGACGATCTTACGCCCCAACAGTTCGACGCCCTCCGCGGCCGTCCAGAGGCCGACCGAAACAGCCGCTTATGGCAGTGGGCCACGGCCTGGATCGGCGATCACCCCGCCGCCTACGTCAAACTCTGCGGCGCGCGGCTCGTCAAGACATTCTGGCTAGACGTCGATCACCCCTACGCACGCAGTCCCCTGGCGTGGCTTCCGCGCACGCTTGCTGCCGCGGCGACCATTGTCGCACTGCTTCCATCGCGTCGGCGGCGACTGGCGTTAGCCGCTTGCGCTATAGCCGTGGCGATCGCGCTCGCCGCCGCTCCTGCGCTTGCCGAAGCGCGCAACAGCGTGTTCGTTGACCTCCCGCAGTTGCTCGCCGCCGCGTGCCTTCTCGACCGCCGCTCCCTGTCGGCCGATACTAAGTGACCGTGCCGCTGCGCCCCCGATACCTCGTTCTCACCCACGTCGCCGCCGCGACCGTGGCGGGCGACTTGCTGCTTCCCGACGCCTTCGCCACGGCGCTGCAGGTGCAGGTCGTTGCGCTGCAGCACGCCGGCTTCGACGTCGCGCTGGCCGTCCCCGTAGGAAAGGCGCGCAAGGCCCCCGGGAATCACACAATCGTCCGCCCCGCGGAGATCGGCGTGCGCGCCGTGGCCTTGCCCGCCTACCGGACGATGGCGCAGTACCTCGCCCGCCGCGCCGCGCTGCGGCGCACGGTTGCCGCGGCGGCGGGCGAGGCCGACGTCGTCCAGGCGGGCCTCGGCGGCTACCCGATGGCGATGGCCGAGGCCACCTGGGATGCCCTCGGCCGCACGACCGCGAAGCGCCTACTGCTGTTCGGCGAAGACCCGTTCCCCGCCCGCGCCGGCCATGCCGCCAACGGCCGCAACCCCGCCAAGCGATACGGCAAATCGCTGGCGCTGCAGCGGCTGGGGCGGTTCTGCCAGTCTGCCATCGGCGAGGCCGCGGCGACGATCGCCCACTCCCCCGCCGTGGCCGCGCGCTTCGCCGCCGAGTGGCACGACCGCTGTCACGTCCTGCCGCCGGGGCTGATTCGAGACAGTGATCTAATCGGACGCAAACTGATGCCCCCGTCGCGCGTGCTGCGCGTCGCCTGCGTGGGCCGCGAGCAGGCAGTGGCCGGCGTGGACCATGTCCTGGAGGCGATCGCGCAGGCCCGGCGCCTGTCGGCAGAGATCGAACTCGACCTCGTCGGCGACATTACGGGGTCGGCGCCGCTGATGAACCTTCTCCGCGAGCTCGGCTTGGAGCCGATCGTCCGCCTCCACGGACATTTATCGGACGCGCGCCTGTGCGAGATTCTCGACTCGGCTGATGTGTTCGTTTCGCCCACGCTCGTACCGATCGTCGATCGACTTATTTATCGGGCTGCGGCCCGCGG
>DASVSS010000220.1:0-7228 GCA_036387945.1 Tepidisphaeraceae bacterium
ACGCCGCGAACGTGGGCGGGACGCCCACGCCACGAGGAGCGACGGTGGTCGGAACTGCGCTCGCTTCAACCCGCGCGCTTGCGCGTGTCGGTGATGCTGCCGTCGGGCTCGATCTTGAACGGGCAGCTTGTGCATTGCTCGCGGCGGGTCGTGGGCTCGAGGCCATCGATGCGCGGGTCAGGCTCGCCGCTGCTGAAAAACTGTTCGCCCGTGGTCGTGACGCGCTTCTGCAGCAGGTCGAGGATCAGGTCGTCCGTGCCGAGCGGCTCGACGAGCTGGTACTCCGTGTCGGGGAAATCGGCGGCGGCCTGGCTCAGCAGGCTGGGGATGTCGCGCGTCCAGTGCTTGCCGAACGACAGGAAAAACGGCGCGACGATGACGCGCCGGGCCCCGCGGCGCACCGCGCTGGCGTAGGCGGTGGCGATCGACGGCTCGCACAGTTCCATGTGCGCCGGCTCGACGATCGCGTAGTGCTGCTTGAACCGCTCGCCGAACAGCCGGGCGACTTCTTCGAGCATGCGGTTGCTTTCCATGCGGCGTGAGCCGTGGTCGACGATGACGATGGCGGTGTCGGCGCGGGGGTCGGTGGAGGCGATGGGGTTCATTTATTGCAGGCCTTGTCGGGCGGTCAATGTTACGCGAACGGTCGTTTTTTGTCCGCCGCGTGTGTAGGTGAGATCGACCGCATCCCCCGGGCGGGCCTGGCGGAGCAGGTCGCTGAGGTCGTAGAGGTTGGTGATCGGCTTCCCGTCCCAGGCGATCAGGACGTCGCCGTCGCGCAGCCCCGCCTTTTCCGCCGCCGATCCGGGCCGCGCGCCGCCGATGCGCACGCCGGCGGCCGCGGTGTCCGAGCCGTAATCGGGCACGACCCCGAGGCTCGCGCCGCCGCCGCCGGCGGGCTGCGTGGACTGCGTGCTCTTTGTCGTCGGGCCGGTCGTGGCGCGTGCCGCGGCGTGCGGGTTGTTCATAAAGCCGGCCGCATCGAACTTGTCGACGTACGCCTCACGGCCGGCGGAATCGATCTGCTTCAGCACGTCGATGACCAGCGCACACACCCGGTCCATGCCGGCGTAATTGATCCGATCGGCGTCGTCGTCGGGGTGGTGGTATTGGGCGTGCGCGCCGGAGAAAAAGAACAGCGACGGCACCTTCGCCATGGCGAACGTCTGGTGGTCGCTCGGTCCGAAGCCGCCTTCGCCGATGCTTTTGAGCTTGAGCGGCGATTCGGTATCAGCGCGCGTCAGCATCGGCCGAAAGCCCGGTCGCGTGCCGCCGCCGCCGACGAAGAGCGTGTCGTCGCGCACACGGCCGACCATGTCCAGGTTGACCATCGCCACCATCCGTTCGGCCGGCACGGGCGAATGCTTCACGAAGTAGTTGCTGCCGATGAGACCCGATTCCTCGGCCGTGAAGGCGACCAGCAGCACCGACCGCCGCAGTGGCAGATTGGCGAGGTGCCGTGCGATCGCCAGCAGCGCGGCGGTCCCGCTGGCGTTGTCGTCGGCGCCGTTGTGGATGCCGCCGCGGGGCGTCATCGAGCCGAACGCGCCGCGGCCGACGTGGTCGTAGTGCGCGCCGACGACGACGTATTCGTCCTTCAGCGCCCCGCGGCCGGGCAGGACGCCGACGACGTTAGCGGCGTGGATCACGCTCGACTTCAGCTCGACCCGCCCGGCGGCGGCGACGCCGTTGACGCGGTATGAAACGGGCTTGAATTCGCTGTCAATCTTCCTCTGCAGATCGACCAGCGAAGCGCCGCCGAGAAGTCGCTCGGCAGTGCCGGCGGAAACGCCCATCACCGGCAGGGCGGTTTTGCCGAACGGATCGAGCGGGCCGCTGGCGCCGAACGGGAGCAGCGGCGGCTCGCTGCCCGCCGCGCCCGGCGGCGTGACGAGCAACAGCGCCGCAGCCCCGGCCGCCGCGGCCCGGCGGGCCTTGGCGGCGATGGGGGCGGCGGGCGAATAGCTTTCGTCGCCGGTGAAGGTGCTCTTGCCGTCGCGCTTGGGCTCGAACCGCATCGCGAGGACGACCCGGCCTTTGACGTCGATGCCCGCGTAGTCGTCGTAAGCGGATTTTGCATCGGCGACGCCATAGCCGACGAATGTGACGCCGGCGGCGAACGTCGCATTGGCACTTAGACTGAGGGGACGAAAATCTACGTCGCGCGTCAGCGGCCGGCCGTCGATTGACAGCGTCGTCGACGGATCGACCTGGCGCGGGCCCGGCATCTCGAACCGCTGCTGGAAATCATTCATCCCCGGCGCGGGCTTAAGGCCCAGCGCGGCGAAGCGATCGGCAATGTAGCGCGCCGACGCATCCGCGCCAGCCGTGCCGGGGAGACGTCCCTCGCGTGCGTCGTCCGCCAGCCAATACACGTCCGCCCGCAGCTGCTCGCCCGGCGGCAGTAACGGCGACGAAGACGAGCGACAGCCGACGGCGGTGAGGGCGACAACGAGAAATAAAAGCGTGCGGGGCATCGGGGCCAATCGTACGACGGACGCGGCGGGATTGCAGTGTTCGCCGGGGCGGGGGTCTCGATCGGCGGGAATGGTGGGGGAGGGACTCGCGGGCGAGACGCCCACCCTTCGTTTGCGACCGGGACGGAGCCCGCCGCTTGAGTCCCCCGGCGACGGGCGGCAAACTTTCCGCGATTTTTGTTGCGACGGACGCCGCGGCGCGCGAACAATGGTTGTCCGCGGCGGCAATCGCATGCAAGGCGGTGATGACATCTCCTGGGCCGAGCTCTGCCGGATCGCAGGCCAATGGGCCGGCGGGTCGGCGGGGCTGAGGGAGATTGTGCCGTTGCAGGGCGGGTCAACCAGCAACACGCTGTTGTTCAAGATGGCCGACGGAAAGCGGGCGGTCTGCAAGGTCACGCCGCACCGCGTCGACCGCACCGTGCTCGGGGAAGCGCACCAGCTTTCGGTGTTGGAAGCGTTCGGCGTCCCAGTGCCGCAGGTGTATGCCGCACAACTCGCGTCGCTCGATCAGCCGAACAGTTTTCTATTGATGGAGTTCATGGACGGCGTGACGCTCGCCCAAGCCCGGCGTCAGGCGACGCCCGCGGCCTTCGCGGCGCTGCAGGCGGAGTTGGCGGGCATCGTCGCGCGGCTGCACGACCAGACCGCCCGCGGGTACGGCAAGCTCGACGGCCCGAGCGCAGTGTGCGATGCCCCGCACTGGCCCGCATTCTTTCGCGCCCTCGGCGAGGCCGCCGTCGACGGCGCCTGCCGGCACGCGGCCATTCCGATCAAAACGCGCAAAAAGATCGAAAAGCTCCACGACCGCCTCGACCACTTCGTCTGCCACGACGACCGCCCGCGCCTGCTGCACGGCGACCTGTGGAACAGCAACGTTCTTTGCCGACAGGAACCCGGCGGCGACTGGCACGTCGCTGCGCTGATCGATCCGTCACTGCGCTTCGGCCACGCCGAGTACGAGCTGGCGTACATGGAACTGTTCGACACCGTCACGCGCGACTTCCGCCGCACTTACTATGCCCGCCATGCCGCCGACGATGGTTACCAGAAAATCCGCAAGCCGATTTACCAGCTCTACCCGCTCATGCACCACGTCAACGCCTTCGGCCAGCGCTACATCGCCCCGCTGTTGAAGGTGGCCGAGCAGGCGACGGCGGTCGTATAGCCCGCCGCCACGCGCGATCAATGCCGCACATGAACGCAGGCGCAAGCCGCCATCAAACGTGCGCCGTCTTCAGCGCCGCGGGCTTCGTGGCTTCCTTGATTTCTTTATCACAGCCGAGCAGAATGCCGGCCGCCAGTACGAGAACGCCAATGAAGATTCGTCGCATCTTTCCTCCGTTCGTCGCCGCCGCGAAGCGCTAACCACGCGTTTCGCGCATCCAGCCGGCCGTCCGATCCTACTTTCATTACTCAACGGCGTGAATCATGCAATCAGGGGCATTGGATAATTCATCTCTCGACCGGCCCGTGACGCCGCTGCGCGAACTGCTCACGCTGGCGATCCCGACGGTGTTGCAGATGTTCTCGTACACGATCGAGCAGTTCACTGACATCCAGATGCTCTCGCGCGTGAGCGACGACGCGGCGACGGCCGCGGGGCAGGCAGGGCTGGTGGGCTTCTGCGTGCTGTCGTTCGGGTTCGGCGTGTTGATGCTCGTCAACGCGCTCGTCAGCCAGGCGTACGGCGGCGGCCGCGAGGCCGACTGCGGCGGCCACCTGTGGCAGGGAATCTGGTTCGCCATCGTCTACGGCATCGCGGTCCTGCCGATCATGCTGCTGGCGGGGCCGATCTTCCGCGCGATGGGGCATTCCGAGGGCCTGATCCCGCTCGAGGTCGAGTACTTCAATCTCTCGGTCGCGTTCATCCTGGTGAAGATGCTGGCGATCGCGCTGGGGCAGTTCACCCTCGCGGTGAACCGGCCGAACCTCGTGTTGATCGCCGCGACCGTCGGCATGGTGGGCAACATCTTCGCCAACTGGCTGCTGATCTACGGCAATTGGGGCTTCCCGGCGATGGGTGTCGCGGGCGCCGCGTGGGGCACGAACGTCGCGATCACGATCGAGCTCGTCATCGTCGCGGGCTTCGTCTTTCGCCGGTCGACCGCCCAGCAGTACCGCACGCTCGTCGCCAGATTCGACCGCGTGAAGTTCCGCGAACTGCTCCGCCTCGGCCTGCCTTCGGGGTTCCAGACCGTCGGCGACGTCGCGGCGTGGACGATCTTCTTCGGCGTCGTCATTGCGATTTACGGCGAAAAGGCGATGCACGCCAACAACTACATGATCCAGTACATGAAGATCAGCTTTATGCCCGCCTTCGGCCTGAGCGTGGCGGTGACGGCGCTCGTCGGCCGGTATATCGGTGCGGGAAAGCCGGACGTGGCGGAGCACCGCGCGCACCTGGGCTTCAAGGTCGCCGCGATTTACATGCTGCTGATGGCGGTGCTGTTCGTCGCCTTTCGGCGTCTCCTCATGGGCACGTTCTCGTCCGACGCCGAGGTCATCCGTCTCGGCGGGATCGTTGCCGTCTTCTGCGCGGTCTTCCAATTGTTCGACGCGGTGTTCATCATTTACTCCGCGGCCCTGCGCGGCGCGAGCGACACGTTCTGGCCGATGGTCGTGCAGATCACGCTCTGCTGGACGGTGCTCGTCGGCGGCGGGCTCGCCACCGCGTACTGTCTGCCGCAACTGGGCATTTCCGGGCCGTGGGCCGTCGGGGCGGTGTTCTGCGTGATCCTCAGCAGCTATATGTTCATGCGGTTCAAGGCGGGGCGGTGGAAGCGAAGTGTGCCGGCGGTTTCCGCGGGCTTTGACGTCGTTCTCCCGTAGAAGCGTGCCGGCACGACCCCAGCCCCGCGGGCATAACAGGTGCCGAAGAGCGGCCCACACTTCTGAATCCGCCGATTCCGTGTAATCTGCCGTTCTCTTTGACCAAGCCGACCATGACCCAGCCGACCGACAAAAAGACCTACAAGCAGACGCTCAACCTCCCGCAGACGGCCTTCCCGATGGAGGCCAAGCTTGTCGCCAACGAACCCGTGCGCTTGGCCAAGTGGAAGGCGGCGGGGTTGTATCAGCAGGTGCAGCACGCCCGGGCGGGGGCGGAGAAGTTCGTGCTGCACGACGGCCCGCCGTTCGCCAACGGCGACATCCACATCGGGCACGTCACCAATAAGACGCTCAAGGACGTGATCCTGCGCTACAAGACAATGCGGGGCTTCGCCACGCCGTACGTCCCCGGGTGGGACTGCCACGGCCTGCCGATCGAGCACAAGATCCAGCAGGACCTCGGCAAAACCTTCCGCGAGATGGACGCCATCGACGTGCGCCGCAAGTGTGCCGAATACGCCGAGAAGTACGTCAACATCCAGAGCGAGCAGTTCCAGCGCCTCGGCATCCTCGGCGACTGGGCCGACCCGTACCTGACGATGCGCCCCGCGTACGAGGCGGAGACGCTCGAAGTCTTCGCCCGCGTGGTGGAGAACGGCCTCGTCTACAAGCAACTCAAAACCGTGCCGTGGTCGATCGCCAATCAGACGGCCCTGGCCGACGCGGAACTCGAGTATCAGGACGTCGAAGACAAGAGCGTGTACGTCGCCTTTCCCGTCGCCAACCCGGGCGCGTTCAAGGCAAAGTTCGACGTGCGCGTCAACGCGAAGGTCAGCTTCCTGATCTGGACCACCACGCCGTGGACGCTGCCGGCGAACCTCGCTATCGCCGTGGGGCCGGACGTCGATTACGCGCTCGTTCAGTACGAACGCGACGGCGACGCGCACGTTTCGGTCATCGCCGAAGCGCTGGTCGAACGCGTCTTCAGCAAACTCAACACTTCAAACCTCAAACTCCAAACGCTCAAAATCGTCAAAGGCGGCGACCTCGAAGGCCTGGAATACACGCACCCGTTCCTCGAGCGCACGAGCCGGATCGTCACCGCCGACTACGTCACCACCACCGACGGCACCGGCCTCGTCCACACCGCCCCCGGGCACGGCGAAGACGACTACAACACCGGCGTCAAATACGGCCTGGACGTCTACAGCCCCGTCCTCCCCACCGGCCGCTTCGACAGCACGACCCCGCCGTGGCTGACGGGCCTGACGGTGTGGGAAGGCAACGGCAAGATCATCGACCGCCTGCGCGAAGACGGGGTGCTCTTTGCCGAAGAGACGATCACCCACAGCTACCCGCACGACTGGCGGAGCAAGACGAAGATCATTTTCCGGGCGACGGAGCAGTGGTTCGTGGCGCTCGACCGAAAGAATGAACGCAGAAGGATGAAGGATGAAAAAAATGGGGCCAACCCCGCTTCATCCTTCATCCCTTATCCTTCATCCTTGCGCGACCGCGCGTTGCAGACGACACACGACCAAGTCGACTTTGTTCCCGAATGGGGACGCGCCCGCATCATGGGCATGCTCGAATCGCGCCCCGACTGGTGCATCTCGCGCCAGCGGAGTTGGGGTCTTCCGATCCCCGTATTCTACAACGAGGCAAACGAACCCCTGCTGACGCCCGAGAGCGTCCGGGCCGTCGCTCGCGTCTTCGCGGAAAAGGGGAGCGACGCGTGGTTCACGCTCACCCCTGCGGAATTGCTCGACGATCACGACCCCGGTCCGAACTTTCCGAAAGACAAGCTTCGCAAGGAAAAAGACATCTTCGACGTCTGGTTCGAAAGCGGATCCTCATGGATGGGCGTGCTGAAAGCGCGCGAACCCGAACTGCGGTTTCCCGCCGATCTGTACCTCGAA
>DASVSS010000221.1:0-24384 GCA_036387945.1 Tepidisphaeraceae bacterium
CAGTTCAGAGGCAGTACGCCGGGGATCATACGCCACGCCGGGGGCGGTGCAACGTGGCATTTTTGCCCCCGCACCGCCCGCCGGCGGGGCGGGGGTCGCTGTGGCATCTTGACACCGCCGGACGCGCTCCCTACTGTCGCCCCTTTCCACGGCTGAACTGAATCTCCAGGGCGGTCGTATCACTTATTTAGCACAACAGGAGTCTGACATGGCCGCTTTAAAAGTCGGCATCAACGGGTTCGGCCGCATCGGGCGGTTGGCGTTCCAGGCGATCGTCGATAAAGGCTTGCTGGGCAAGCAGATCGACGTCGTCGCGGTGGTCGACATCAGCACCGACGCCGACTACTTCGCCTACCAGCTCAAGTACGACAGCGTGCACGGCCGGTTCAAGCACGAGGTCAAGACCGAGAAGTCCGAATCCGCCAAGGACGAGGCCGATGTGCTCGTGGTCAACGGCCACAGGATCAAGTGCGTGATGGCCACGCGCGAGCCCAAAGACCTGCCGTGGAAAGACCTCGGCGTCGAGTACGTCATCGAGTCGACCGGCTTGTTCACCGACGCCGGCAAGGCCAAGGGCCACCTGCAGGCGGGGGCGAAGAAGATCATCATCAGCGCCCCGGTCAAAAGCGACGAGCAGAACGCCGCCAAGACGATCGTCATGGGCGTGAACCACGAAGAATACGATACGGCCAAGGACAACATCGTCAGCAACGCCAGCTGCACGACCAACTGCCTTGCCCCGCTCGTGCATGTGCTGCTGAAGGAAGGCTTCGGGATCGACAAAGGCCTGATGACCACGATCCACGCCTACACCGCGACGCAAAAGACCGTCGACGGCCCGAGCAAAAAGGACTGGCGCGGCGGGCGGGCGGCGGCGATCAATGTCATCCCCAGCACCACCGGCGCCGCCAAGGCCGTGGGCGAAGTGCTGCCGGCGGTGAAGGGCAAGCTCACGGGCATGGCCTTCCGCGTGCCGACGGCGGACGTGAGCGTGGTCGACCTGACTTTCACGACCACCAAAGACACGAGCATCGCCGAGATCGACGCGGCCTTGAAGAAGGCCAGCGAGTCGTACCTGAAGGACATCCTCGGCTACGCCAACGAAGAAGTCGTCAGCACCGATTTCATCCACGACAACCGCAGCAGCATCTACGACAGCCTTGCCACCAAGCAGAACAACCTGCCGGGCGAGAAGCGGTTCTTCAAGGTCGTGAGCTGGTACGACAACGAATGGGGCTACAGCAACCGCATCGTCGATCTGACGGTGCACATGGGCAAAAAGGACGGGAAGCTGTAACAGCCGTTTAGGGCTGATGCCGCGCTGCACGGCCAAGCCCGACGCACTGCCAATCCGATGAACAAAGCCCACGCCGGGTTCGGCGTGGGCTTTGTTTTGCGCAGACGGATTCGCGGGGGACATTTTCCGGCGATTAGCGCGGCCGGGTGGTTGGCGCTTGGATCGCAATCGATTCGACGGCGCCGTTGGTGTCGAGATCAGTCGTGAACGCGAGCACGGCTTTCGCCGGCAGATTGGGGTGGCCTTCGACAGTGATCGCGGGAGGGGTGGAATACCCCGCGCCGCCGTCGGTGACGATCAGGCCGGTGACCACGCCGTCGATGACCGACGCATACGCCGCCGCCGGGCGGTGGGTCCAGAGTTCGCCGCGGCCGGGGCGGTAGCGGTAGTGGTTGGAGACTTCATCCAGGCGGTCGTTCGTAACGCCGTACTTGGCCAGGCCGCGGAGCAGGGCGGCCTTGTTGCGGCGGGCCTCCTCGCCGGTGGGCCCGCGGCCTTCACCGGCGGGGCGGACGTGGGTGAAGGTTTCGCGGAAGACGTCTTCGGGCACGCCCAGCGCCGCGGCGATGAGCTTGACCGGCCGGCCGCCATCGCGGGGATCGGTGTCGTGGCCACCGGCGAAGGTGACGGGGACGCGCGTCTCACCGGGGGCGAGCGGCGCGGGGCGCGACGTCGGCCGCGGCTCGCGCGATCGTTCCTGCCGCGGTCGTTCCGGGCGAGGCTCGGCGGGAGGGCGGTCGTCGTCCTGCCGCGGGGGCGGGGGAGGTGGGGGAGGCGGGCGTCGGTCCTGTGCCGTGACAATGCCGATCCCGGCCAGGATCAGCACCGTGCCCATGCCCGCCGCTATGCCGCTGATCCCGATCCGACTTGTTTTCATTGCGGTTCCTTCTCCGCCTAAGCCAATACCGCTCCCGGCGGTGGGATGCAACGGTTTTTTCCCACCGATCGCAATGAAAGGCCCCTCCGCGCGGGGTAAAGCGTGGCGGCAGGGGCGAATTTCCTCAGTCACGAAACATCGATCCCGCATTTGAACGACGCCGCGTTTTCTTCTACGATTCGTTTGCTCGGCCGGGGCAACCGATTCCACGGCCTGAAGCGAAGCGGTCAACCAACCGAAACACAACATGGAGCACCAACCATGGCGGCAGCGGGCGTAGCAACAGCACCGGCGAAGGCAGAGAGCAACGGCACGTCGAACGGCGTCACGGGGGAGGTCGCCGGGGACGGCGTCCTCGAACGGCAGCGTCTGAAAATGATGCTGCTCATCCGCAAGTTCGAAGAGCGCACTTACCAGGAATACACCCGCCCGGGCCAGAAGATCGGCGGGTTCTGCCATCTCTACACCGGGCAGGAAGCGATCAGCGTCGGCCTGGCGACGCTGTTCGATAAGAAGCGCGATTACCTCATCAACGGCTACCGCTGCCACGGCCACAGCCTGGCCCTGGGCATGGACCCGCGCGTGGGCATGGCCGAGCTGTTCGGCAAGGCCACCGGCTGCAGCGGCGGCAAGGGCGGGTCGATGCACTTCTTCGACGCCAGCGTCGGCAATATGGGCGGGCACGGCATCGTCGGCGGGCAACTGCCCCTGGGCGTGGGGTTCGCGTTCGCACAGAAGTATAAAAACACCGGCGGCTTCACCGTCTGCCTGCTCGGCGACGGGGCGATCAACCAGGGCACGCACAACGAATCACTCAACCTCGCGTCGCTGATGAAGCTGCCGATCATTTTCATGGTCGAAAACAACGGCGTGGCGATGGGCACCGAAGTCCACCGCCACTCCGCGGAGACTGACGTCGCCAAGCGCGGGCTCGGGTACAACATGCCGACGCTCAACGTCGACGGCAACGACGTGGACGTGTTCATCACCGAGATCGGCAAGCTCGTCGACCGCTGCCGAAAAGGCGAAGGCCCGTCGTACGTGTCGGCCAACACCTTCCGCTTCCGCGGCCACTCGATGAGCGACTCGATGGCCACCTACCGGACAAAGGAGCAGCAGGAGCAAGCCCGCCTCCGCGACCCGATCCAGCTCTACTCCGACCGCCTGATCAAAAAGGGCTTAGTGACCAAAGAGCAATTCGAGGCGATGGAGGAAGAAGCCGCCGAGATCATCGTCAAAGCCGTCGAGCAGGCCGACGCCGACCCGCAGCCGCCGCTCGATGACCGGTTCAATGACATTCTGGCGGAGAAGTACCCGTACTTGCCGGAGGGCGTGCGATGACGAACGTCGAAAAACGGGAGCTGATCGTCAAGCTAAAGAATGCGCGTCCGTTCAAACCGTTCGCGATCGTATCGAGCGATGGCACGCGGGCGGTGATCGAAGACCCACTTCGTTGCGGGGCGGCATACTCCGAAGTGCTTCTTGAGCATCCGCAAACGAAGAAGATCTGGCACTTGCCGATGGATCAGGCGACGGTCATCGAAAACCCCACGGTGACCGCCCGCTAGCCTATGGACGAAGACGTCAATTTTTTCGACGAAGTCAGTGACTTTATCAAAAAGTCGGGCCGCATGATGACGGTCTGGCTGGTGAACGGACAGCAGTACCCGATCAACCCTTCCGACGATGTATCGGTCATCGGCGACGTCGTATTCATTTACCGATCGAACGGCTCGCGGACCATGTTCCCGTTATTTCAAATCTGCAGCATCGACCACAGCGACCGATTCTAGAAAGTGATTATGCCCGTCATCGAATTCCGTGAAGCCCTGCGTGCCGCCATGACCGAGGAGATGGAGCGCGACGAGAACGTGTTCCTCATCGGCGAAGAAGTCGCTCAGTACCAAGGGGCGTACAAAGTCTCCAAAGGCATGCTGGAACAGTTCGGCCCCAAACGCGTGATCGACACGCCGATCAGCGAATCGGGCTTTAGCGGCCTGGGCATCGGCTCGGCGATGGTGGGCCTGCGACCGATCGTCGAGTTCATGAGCTGGTCGTTCACGCTCGTGTGCCTCGACCAGCTCGTTAACAACGCCGCCAACGTGCGCTACATGAGCGGCGGGCAGGTGAAGGTGCCGATCGTCTTCCGCGGCGGCAACGGCATCGCCCACCAGCTCGGGGCGACCCACAGCCATCGCGTCGAGACGATCTACACCCGCATCCCCGGCCTCGTCGTCGTCAGCCCCAGCACGCCCGCCGACGCCAAGGGCCTGCTCAAATCCGCGATCCGCTGCGACGACCCGGTCATCTTCCTCGAGAGCGAAAAGATGCTCGGCGAGAAGGGCGAAGTGCCGGATGACAAGGATTTTTACCTCCCGATCGGCGTCGCCCACGTCGAGCGGCCGGGACGCGACGTCACGATCGTCAGCTACGGCCGCCCGCTCAGCCGCGTGGTCCGCCCGGCGGTGGAAGAACTCGTCAAAAACGGCTTCGACCCCGAAGTGATCGACCTCCGCAGCCTGCGGCCGCTCGATACGGCAACGATCGTCAAATCGATCAAGAAGACCAACCGCTGCGTCATCATCGACGAAGACTACGGCTACTGCGGCATCGGCGACGCAATCATCGGCAAGCTGCACAAGCTCTGCTTCGACGACCTCGACGCCCCCATCGAGCGCCTCGCCAGCGACGAAATCCCCGTCCCCTTCAATCACTTCCAGGAAGAGGCGATGATCCCTTCCGTGGAGCGGGTGATTGAAGGCGTCAAAGAAGTGATGAACCGCTAGCGGGCAGGGAGTTGGAAATTAGGAGTTGGGAGTTGGAGGCCCGCCCGTGGGACAGCCGACGAAATCCCGACGATCACTTTCCAACTTCTAATTCCCAACTCCTAACTCCCGAGAACCCATGCCCGCACAAATCACAATGCCCCAGCTCTCGGACACCATGACCGAGGGCATGATCGTCAAATGGCTTAAAAAAGAGGGCGAGCCCGTCAAGGCCGGTGAGATCGTCGCCGAGGTCGAGACCGACAAAGCCACGATGGAGATGGAAAGCTTCGAGAGCGGCACGCTGGCCTCGATCACCGTGCACGAGGGCGAGAAGGCCGCCGTCGGCGCGACAATCGCGGTCATCGCCAAGGCCGGGGAGAAGGTCGCGGAAGTGAAGGGATCGGCCAGCGGCGGCTCCGGGCAACGGGCGCGGTCCGCCATCGCCGGGGCGCCGGTCGGCGCGGTGGCGTCGGCGTCGGACGCCACCACCGGCGGCACCGGCACCACGACCCTAGCCCCCGAAGATTACCCCGAAGACGGCGAGGCCGAGCCGGCGGAAGACGACCCGCACAAGGTCGCATCCCTCGCCCAGGCCGAAGCGATCAGCACCATCGGCAAGCCCGAGGCGGACGGCCACAACGGCTACACCCGCATCAAGGCCAGCCCCCTCGCCAAGCGCGTCGCCGCCGAACTCGGCGTCGTCCTCGAAGGCCTCCAAGGCACCGGCCCCGGCGGCCGCATCATCCAGTCTGACGTCGTCACCGCCTCCCAAAAACAACCCCCAAAATCCGAAAAATCCCCCCCCGGGCTTGCCGCTTCAGCGGCAAGCGCTTCGCCCCCCAAAGCCGCCCCCCCCACCCGCGTCCCCACCGGTCAGACCGAAAAAATCACCCTCAACAAAATGCGCCAGACGATCGCGCAGCGCCTCCAGCAGAGCAAGCAGACGATCCCGCACTTCTACGAGACGATCGACATCGACATGACCGCCGCCACGGCCCTGCGCAAAAAGCTCGTCGAGGCGTACGAGAAGAAGGAAGGCATCCGCATCAGCATCGGCGACGTCGTCGCCAAGGCCGTCGCCGCCGCTCTCAAGGCCGTGCCGCAACTCAACAGCACGTTCGACGAAAAGACAATGACGGTCACCCGCTACGGCGACGTCAACCTCGGCATGGCCGTCGCCCTGCCCGACGGGCTGATCGTGCCCGTGCTGCGCAACATCGACCAGATGGGCATCAAGGAAATCCGCCAGCGCAGCGCCGACCTCGTCGACCGCGCCCGCGGGCAGAAGCTCAAGCGCGAAGAGATGAGCGGCGCGACGTTCACCGTCAGCAACCTCGGCCTCATGGGCATCCGCGAGTTCAGCGCGATCGTCAACCCACCGGAAGTCGGCATCCTGGCCATCGGCGCCAGCGAAGATAAAGCCGTCGTCCGCCCTTCATCAACCGGCCCCCAGGTCGTCGTCCGCAACATCATGACCGTCACCCTCAGCTGCGACCACCGCGTCATCGACGGCGCAGTCGCGGCGGCGTTCCTGGTCGCTCTGAAGAACTTCCTCGAAGAACCGGCAATGATGCTGGTATGACACGACTCGTCCGACCCGCTTCGCTGCTGGCTTCGGTGATCGTCTGGATGGCCGGCTGCGAGCAGAAGCCCGCTTCGGATGGACCGCCGCGACCAAAAGCAGGCGCGTACCGCATCCTCGCCCTCGGCGACTCCTACACGATCGGCCAAAGCGTGCCCGAGGCGCAGCGGTGGCCGGTGCAGTTGGCAAAGCGGCTTCGGCAGCGGGGCGTGGACGCGGGGGAGCCGCAGATCATCGCCCAGACCGGGTGGACCACCGACGAGCTTGCGGCGGCGATCGACGCGGCGAAGCCGCAGGGCCCGTTCGACTGCGTGACGCTGCTGATCGGCGTGAACAACCAATACCGTGGCCGCGGCGCCGACGCGTACCGCGGCGAGTTCGCGGCGTTGCTCGACCGGGCGATCGGCTTTGCCGGTGGGGATGCGTCACGCGTCGTCGTCGTGTCGATCCCGGACTATGGCGTCACCCCGTTCGGCAGCGCCCGGCGGGAGAAGATCGGCCGCGAGATCGACGCATTCAACGCCATCGCCCGCGACGAAGCCGCCAGGCGTCACGCGGTATTCGTCGACATCACGCCAATCAGCCGCGGCGGCACGACGCGCCCGGCCCTGCACGCCGAGGACGGCCTGCACCCCAGCGGCGAGCAATACGCGGCGTGGGCCGACGCCATCGCCGAGGCCATTGCCGCGACCGCGAAAAGCGCTTCGACAACGCCCGCAGCCCACTGACGCCACAGACAATACGGTGCCAATCTCCTATCATCGCTGCGTCGTATATGTAAGGCTGACGGTCGGCTCGTTGCCGGGCGGCGGTGAGTCGGTGTCGACGAACGCGAACGAAGAGTAATTCATCCATGCCCGCAGAAATCACTATGCCGCAGCTTTCGGACACGATGACCGAAGGAACGATCGTCAAGTGGAAGAAGGCCGAAGGCGACCCCGTCAAGGCCGGCGAGATCGTCGCCGAGATCGAGACCGATAAGGCCACGATGGAGATGGAAAGCTTCGAAAGTGGCACGCTGGCGCTGCTGACCGTGAAGGAAGGCGACAAGGCCGCGGTCGGCGCGGTGATCGCGGTCATCGCCAAGGCCGGCGAGAAGGTCGATGACGTAAAAAAGTCAGGCAACCGCGCCACAGCCACACCCAAAGCCCCACCCGGCATGGCCGCTTCAGCGGCCATGTCTGCCAACACCACCCCCGGCTCAGCGGCCCAGAACACCACCGCCGGCTCAAACCCGCCGGCCTCGGCGAACCCGACACAAAGCGCGGCTAAGCCGCAAACCGAATCGCAACGCAAGCCCGCGGCACCTGCTGCGACCAAGTCGATGAACTACAAGTACGACGTCATCATCCTCGGCGGCGGCCCGGCGGGGTATGCCGCGGCCATTCGCGCGGGGCAACTCAAAAAGCGCGTTCTCTGCATCGAAAAGGAGAACCTCGGCGGCACGTGCCTCAACTGGGGCTGCATCCCGACGAAGGCCCTGCTCGAAGGCGCGGCCCTCGTGCGCAAGGTGCGCGACCACGCCGCCGACTGGGGCATCAGCTACGAGAACCTCAAGGTCGATTTCGGCAAAAGCGTGCAGCGCAGCCGCGGCATCGCCGACAAGCTCAGCAAGGGCATCGGCCATTTGTTCAAGAAATACGCTGTCACGCACGAGTTCGGCATGGGGCAGGTCGTTGAGCCGCACAAGGTGAAGTACAAGACGAAGGACGGCGAGAAGGAAGCGACCGGCCAGTACGTCATCGTCGCCACGGGCTGTCATTCCAAAGAGCTGCCGAACGTGAAGTTCGACGGCAAAAAGATCATCAGCAGCCGCGAGGCCATGACGCTGCCGAGCCAGCCGAAGCGGATGGCGATCATCGGCGCGGGCGCGATCGGGTGCGAGTTCGCCGATTTCTACAGCAGCATGGGCACCGAAGTTACGATCATCGAGTTCCTCGATCACCTGTTGCCGATCGAAGACGAGGACGTGTCGATCCTGCTCGAGCGCAGCTTCACCAAGCGGAAGATCCGCGTGCTCACCAAGAGCAAGACCGAGAGCGTTGACACCAGCGGCGACGGCGTGAAGCTCAAGGTCACCACGCCCAAAGGCGAGGAGACGATCGAGGCTGACGTCTGCCTGCTCGCCGTCGGCGTGACGGGCAACATCGATAACCTGTTCGGCCCCGGCGCGCCGGCCGAGATCTTCAAGGGCCACGTCAAGGTCGAGCCGGGGACGTACAAGACGAACGTCGAAGACGTCTACGCCGTCGGCGACATCATCGGCCCGCCGTGGCTGGCGCACGTCGCCCACCACGAGGCCGTCTACTGCGTCGAGAAAATCTTCGGTATCAGCGACCACGCGATCAACTACAAGATGATCCCCGGCTGCACCTATATCCACCCGCAGGTGGCGAGCATGGGCCTGACGGAAAAGAAGGCCCGGGAAGAAGGCCGCAACATCAAGATCGGCAAGTTCCCCTTCGCCGCCAGCGGACGCGCGATGGCCAGCGGCGACACCGAAGGCTTCGTCAAACTCATCTTCGAGGCCAAAACCGGCGAGCTTTTAGGCGCCCACATGATCGGCGAGAACGTGACGGAACTGCTGAGCGAACTCGTCATCGCCCACAAGCTCGAAGCCACCGAAAGCACGATCATCGAAACCATGCACCCGCACCCGACGCTGAGCGAAGCCGTGATGGAAGCAGCGGGGGTCGCGGACGGGCGGGCGATTCATATTTGATCACGTTTTACTGTCGTACGTCAGCACAAAACGCTTTATTTCATCCAGCAGGATGGGCAGGTGTTTCTCAGCGGTATCCCCACCTTGGCTGGGTCGATTTGGTCATAAACGTGTATGACAAAATTTCGGAATGCGACGGGGTTTTCCAGGCCTCCCAAGCGATCGGCAATATCGGGATAATGCCGTCGCAGTCGGTTCGCCGCTTCGCCAAGGATCGTAAACAGGCGTTCGATGATTAACTGCAAGTCTCGATCGGTAGAAAAGTCTGCCGATGATTTCCCGGCGATTTTCTGCAGAATCATTTCGGCAGAATTCCGAATGTCATCGAGTAACTTCGATGCCGGCGTTTTCATAAACGAGCTCTCGAGAAGCCAGCAACGCTGCCTGCAACACGTCGTCTTTCACGTCGGTCCATTCGAGGACGTCCACCCGTCGGCCGAGCAGATCGCCTAGTTCGCCGGGAAGCAGGATCACAGGGTCGTTCCAGCCATGGAATGGGTGAGCGAGGCGATCGATCTCTATCAGAAAATCGTAATCGCTCTCGGCATCAAAGCGGCCATGTTCGGCGTCGGTTGCGGAGCCGAAAAGCCATAGCCTTTTGAGAGAATATTTCTGACAAAGAGATGCGATTTCGTGAAGATTGGACCGGATTTCTGCGGTCATCGGTGCAGATTCTATAAAACAACGTAGGTTTCTGCTACTTACTTTGCTCGCCGACAAGTTGTTCAATCGCGTCGCAGAACTCGCCGTTCAGCTTTTCCTCACTCAGCGTCGCGTTCAATACCCGCATGGCCGTCGCGCCCATGGCGGCGCGGTCGGCTTCGCTCGTTTCTCGCAGGCGTTTGATCGCCGCCACGCACCCGGTCACGTCGCCCTGGGCGACGGCTTGGCCGATGCCGTGCTGGTCGAGGATGTCGGTGACGTGCGACGGCTTCGGGCCGACGTACAGGATCGGCCGGCCGACGGTCATGGCGCCGTAGATTTTGCACGGGTGGACGATGCCGATCATGTTGTCGCCGAGGGTGACGACGTGGACGTCGGCGGCGCTGAGGCTGTAGCGCAAATCGGCCAGGGGTTGGTAAGGCAGCTCCAGCGCGTTGGTGATCTTGTGGTCGGTCAGGAATTGCCGGACACGGGGCTTGTCCATGCCGCCGCCGATGAAGGCGAAGCGGATTGAATCGTCGCCGGCGAAATGCTTTGTGGCTTCGAGCAGGGTATCGAGCGGGTTGGCGCGGGTGTGGTTGCCGCTGTACATGACGACGAACTTGCCGCCGAGATTGTATTTGGCGCGGAATGGGTTGTCAGCGTGGAGGACGGGCTCGACAGCGCTTTCATGGGGCCAGGGCGGAATGACCAGCACGCGTCTGGGCCGACGCCCCGTGTCCATCAGCCGTCGGCCCATGAAGCGGTCTAACGCCACGATCAGCCGGCTTCGGCTGATGACGATTCTGTTGAAGCTCTCGATCAGCCGGTAGAGCGCTGACGTCGGGCGCAGCTTGCCCATCGCGGCGAGCTGGTCGGGGTTGAGGTCCATCGCCCAGTAGACGCCCGCGGCGTGCTTCAAGCTGGCGACAAGCGTGCCGAGCACGCCGACCATCGGCGGGCTGGTGCTGAACATCACCACCCGCACGCCGCCCACACCCAAGGCCATGAAGAACAGCGCGGCCATCGCCCACACGCTGCCGAACACGCGCAGGAGCATGTTGGTCTTGCTGAACAGCGGCAGCGGGTAGCGGCGGATGTCGACGCCGTCGCGCGTCTCGCGCAGCGGGTAGGCCTTTGCCGGATCGTCATACCCGCGGCTTGAGCAGATCACCGTCACCGCCCACCCTCGGCGGGCCATCTCGCGGGCGACGTCGTGCAGGTGCTGACCGACGCTCGCGGGGTCGGGGACGTAAACTTGGCTCAACAACAGAAGGCGGGGCTGCGACAAAGCCGATTCCGATCGGATGGAGACGGAGGGGGGCCACCAAGAACAACAAGGGCACTAAAGAAGAAGGATGAGAAGGAAGAAGAAGTCGCTGCTTCTTCTCGATTTCTGATTCGGGGCGTCTTCTGTGGTGCTCTTGGTGTTCCTGGTGGTTGAATTTATCTGGCGGCGCGCGACGTCATCTGGTCGTTGATCCAGCGGTACGTCTTTTCCATCCCCACGCGCAGCGGCGTGCTCGGCTCCCAGCCGAAGACTTCCTGGATCAGCGTGTTGTCGCTGTTGCGGCCGGCGACGCCCTTGGGGGCGTCGAGGTTGTAGTTGCGCTTGAGCTTGATGCCGGCGATGTCTTCGACGATGTCGACGAGCTGGTTGATCGTTACGCCCTCGTCCGAGCCGAGGTTGATCGGGTCGTGGAAATCTTTGGCGTCGGCGATGAGATGAATGCCGTGCACGCAGTCGTCGACGTACATGAACGACCGCGTCTGATGGCCGTCGCCCCAAATCTCGATCTCGTGCTTGCCCGACAGCTTGGCCTCGATCACCTTGCGGCAGATGGCGGCGGGGGCCTTCTCACGCCCGCCTTCGTAAGTGCCCAGCGGGCCGTAGACGTTGTGGAAGCGCGCGACGCGCGTCTCGACGCCGAAATCCTCGCGGAAGTGGCGGCACATGCGTTCGCTGAAGAGTTTTTCCCAGCCGTAGCCGTCTTCGGGCATCGCCGGGTAGGCGTCTTCTTCTTTCAGGAACGTCTCGATCTTCTTTTCCTTCTGCTTGTCGCCGTTGTAGACGCAGGCGCTGCTGGCATAAAAATGCCGCTTCACGGCGCCGCCGGCGCGGTTGTGCTCGCGGGCCGCGAGCAGCAGGTGGGTGTTGATCAGCACGCTGATCATGCACAGGCCTTTGTTGTTTTCGATGAAGCCCATGCCGCCCATGTTGCAGGCGAGGTTGTAGACTTCGCTGGCGCCGTCGACCGCCGAGCGGCAGGCGTCGAGCAGGTTGAGGTCGGCGACGATGTTCTCCGCCTGCGGATGGACCTGGTACCACTCGCTTTTGGGTTTGACGTCAACGACGCGCACGCGGTAGCCGCGCTTGAGGAAATCCGACGCGAGATAGCCACCGATGAAACCGCCGCCGCCGGCGATCAGGACAAGGTCCGACATGTTGTTCTGCTCCGTGTTGCCTGCCGGCGAGCCGGCGTCTGCCCCGCTGATGGCGAATATACAACGCTATCCGAGGTGGGGCAAAAAGGGTCTTCAAGGGTCTTTAACGGTCTATGACAGGGGAAGGCCGCCCACGCGAAATCGCCCGCCGGGTCCGCGACGGCCGCGGGGGCCGATAATAAGATACGTCCGACACCGAAAGTGAGTTCAGCCCGTGACCGAATCCAATCCGACCCCCCCGACCCCTCCCGCAGCCGCCACGCCCACCCCGCCCCCGCGGCGGCGAAAGCGGGGGTGGCTCAAGCGGCTGGTGATCGTGGCGGTCGTGCTGGTGCTGCTGCTGCTCGCTCTTGTCGCGCTGTTGCCGACGATCGCCAGCACCGGGGCCGTGCGGTCGCTGGCCCTTTCGCAGGCCAGCGGGTTCATCAACGGGCGGGTCGACGCCAAATCGTGGAGCGTCGGCTGGACGTCGCCGACGAAGGTCGAAGGCCTGAAGGTGTACGACGCCGCCGGCGCTGTTGTGCTCGAGCTCGATCGCCTCGAAAGCCAGGCCACGCTGCTGCAACTGGCGAAGGGGAATTTCGCCTTCGGCAAAACGATCATCGACGCCAACGCGACCAAAGTCGTGCTCTACCCCGACGGAACGACGAACCTGCACAAGCTCATTAAAAAATCCGCCGACGCGCCGCAGCCGGGCGGCGACAAGCCCACCGCCGATCCGCCGAAGCCCGCCGAGCCGGCGCGGCTGCCGGACGTGTCGGCAGACGTGGAACTGCGCCTGCGCGGCGCAGTCGAGCTCGCCGACGCAGCGGGCAACACCACCGCGACCGCGCAGCTCCGCCAAGGCAGCGGCGGCACGGTCAGGATCACGAACATCAACGCGCCCGTCGCGGCGGACCTGAAGTTCATCTACGACGTCACCCCTTCGGGCTCGACGGCCGTCGTCACCAGCGGAACGGCGACGCTCGCGGGCAACGCCGACGTGGTGGAGAACAACCGCGTGCTCGCCCCCGCCGCCATGGCCGCCAAGGGCCGCTTGGCATTGGAAGGCAACGACCTCGCGGCCCTTGCGCCGTTCCTGAAATTCGCCAAGATCGACGGCTACCGCAGCGGCGGGGTGCTCGGCGGGGCGATCGACGTCGATCTGCAGCCCGGCAGCACCGGCTTTGCCAAAGGCCGGTTCGACGTCGCCGATCTGCTCGTCGCCGCCCCGCAGCTGAAGGACGTGTACACCGCAAAATCCGTTTCCCTGCCGATCGACGTCTCGCGGCAAATGCGCGACGGCAAGCCGAGGGTGCTGATCTCCATCCAGCCCGGCAGCGACGATTTCAAGGCCAGCATCGACGGCGATCTGCCCGAATCGGCCCTGCAGAACCTCGCGGCTCAAAAGCCAGCCGGCGACACCGGCCGGCTGACGGCGTCGCTGGCGCTGAACGATCTTGGCGCACTCGCCCGCAAATTGCCCAACACGCTGAAGGTGCAGGAAGGCGTCATGCTCGAACGCGGCGACGTCGTCGCCGGCCTGACGCTCGACGTGCTGGCCGACAAACTCGTGCTCAGCACGAGCACGCGGCTGGCGATCGCCGGCCGGCGTGAGGGTCAGCCCATCGCCATCGACAAAACCGAGCTCACCAGCGCCGTCACGCTCACCAGCCTCACCGATACCAACGCGATCCTGCGCGGCGTGCGCGATCTCAAGCTCAACGTCGTCTCGCCGTTCGCCGCCGCCGACATCGCCGGGCCGTCGCTGGCGACGGTCAGCGGCAAAGGCAACGTCGATCTCAACAAAGCGCGCGACCAGATCGCGCAGTTCTTCGACCTCGCCGGCAAGGAGATCGGTGGAAATCTCGCCTTCGACCTAGCCACGCACCAGCGGCAGACGCTCGCCGCCACGGGCGGCGCGACGTACGACATGAAGTTCAACGTCAGCGCGCCGGAAATCAAAGCCGTGCTGGCGAAGTGGCCGCCGTTAAATGTCACGAAGCTCCTCGCCAGCGCCACTGCCGTCATCGACACCGACGGCGGGACGGCCGTGCGCGGCGTGAGCGACGTCAGCCTTGCCGTCTCGGCAAGTGATGCCGGCGGGAAGGAACTGCTCGACTTCGCGGTCGTCATCCCTAAGGCCGATCTTCCAGGGAAGAAGATCGATTTCGAACTCAAAAGCGCCCGCATCGCCGACCTGGCACGTGCGCAGAAGCTCGCCGAGCCGTTCGTCGCGGCGCTGGCGACGTCGGGCTTCGACGTCGCCAGTGGCGCGCTCTACGCCAGCGGTCGCGGGCAGGCGGATTTGTCGGCGATGCGGATCGATCTGCAGACGCTCGACGGATCGATCACCAGCCTGAATCTGAAAAAGGACGGCAAAGACGTCGTCCGGCGTGACACCTTCCGACTGAACCTCGCCGCGGTGGCCGATCTTGGAAAAGGCGAAGGCGCGGTGACGACGGTGGACTTGTCGAAGTTCACGCTCGACAGCGATCTGGCAAAAATCAGCACGAGCGGCCCCGGCCGGTTCGAATTGGCTAATGGCCTGCCGCGCGGCAATCTGAGCGGCGACCTGACGCTCAACCTGCCGGCCCTCAGCGTCGCCGCCGCGGCGTTCGCCCCCGCGCCGGGCCCGGCGGTCACCACCGGCACGCTCGGGGGCAAGTTCGCCCTCGCCAGCGCCGCGGGCAAAGACGCTACCGTTTCGTTCGACGGCGCGCTTTCGAATCTGTCGATCCCCGACCGCGGAGTGGCCAACGAAACGCTGACGATCACCGCCGGCGGCGGGATCGATCCGGCGTTCAAAAAAATCACCGCCAGCGCCAACGTCGGCGCGGCCGACAAGTGGATGACGTTCACCGCCAGGGACGTCGCCGCTACCGTGCCCGAGAAGGGCACGCCTGCGCACCGGATCGTGCAGCGAGCGACGATCGACGTCGGCGTGCGCGATCTGCCCAAGGCGTACGCCCTGCTGGCCGCCGTCGTGCCGGGGCTGGAACTGCCGTTCGTCCCCACGTCCGGCGGGGCGGCGGTGAATGCCCGCGTCGAAAACGGCGCGGTCACGCTCGACGTAAAGACAAGCGCACTGGCGGCAATGAACACGGCGACGAAGCAGGTCTACACCTTCGACCGCAAAACCGGCCCGGGGGCGTTTCTGAAGGCCTCGCTCGAAGGGGCCACGACGATCGACAAGGTGACGATCAGCGAGCTGTCGGCCAACCTCGAAGGCGCCGAGATCAAGGCCCTCAAGCCCGTCACCGTTGACGGGTTGACGACCGACCCGCGGCCCAACGCCAGTCTGCGCGTCACCGGCGATACCGAGCGGTTGCTGGCGCTGCTGCAATTCGTGCAAGGCGCGCCGCAGCCGATGCCCTACCGCGGCGCGTTCGGCGCCGATCTGGCACTGGCGTCGGCCGGCGGCCGGACGACGGCGAAGGTGAATGCCACCGTCGACGATTTCGCCGTCGTCGACGAAACGGGCAAGCCGGTGCTGTCGGAAAAACAGGTCTCGCTTGTCGGCGATTTCGGCCTGACGCAAACGCGCTCGGGCATGGGTGCGACGGGAACGGGTGCATCGGGAACGGGGCGGACAGACGCGATCATCAACAAGCTTGATCTTTCGATGGCGTCGAGCCGGGCCGCGAGCATGACGATGCGCGGCGCGGTGGGCGACGTGGGCCGGGGCAATAAGCTCAGCGACGTGGTGTTGGATTTCACCGGCGACGGCGAAAAGCTCTGGCCGATGCTGTACGCCACGCTGTCGCCGGAGCTGCGGGCGAATTACGCCAAGACGAAGTTGCAAGGCCCGATCGAGGCGCGCTTCACCGCCGGCGGGGCGTACCCGATGGGCGAGAAGATGACGTGGAACGAATCGGCCAAATCGCTCGACGTCAAAGGCCATCTGTCTGCCCGCAAGGTCGACGCCTATGACGACCTGGGCGCGAGCGTGGAGAACTTCGATCTGCTGCTCACACTGCGCAATGGCCTGCTCGTCACCGGCGATCTCGATAAGAAAAAGGGCGACCCCGCCCGGTTCGCCAAGCCGTTCGACATCAACAGCGGCAAGGGCGATTTCGGCAGCATCGTCGTTGACCTGAGCGACCCGGCCCTGCCGGTGAGCATCGGGCGCGACCAGAAGCTCGTCACCGACATGCGGCTGAACCCGGTGATGGCGGCGCGGCTGGGCACGCTGGCGTCGGCGATCATGGGCGACAACGACGAGGCGTCGGGGTTGGTGAGCGTCCGCGCCGTCGAGTGCAATCGCGTGCCGCTGGCCGATTTGCTCGGGGCGACCAACAAGGCCCGGGCCGAGTTCGCTTACGACGTCAAAAACCTGCGCCTCAGCGGCGGGGCGACGGCGTTCCTGGCCAAGGAAGTGCTGCAATGGGGCAGCCAGGGCATCGTCGGCAACATCGACAACGGCACGCTCGCCCTGGCCGACGGCGTGGTGTGGCAGGACACGCCGATCAAGCTGCTCAAGGAGGCCGATCAACGCAACATCGACACCGGCGAAAAGGAACGCATCGAGACGTGGAACGAGATGCGCTTCAAGGGCGGCATTCAACTGTCGACGAAGCAGTTCCAGAATTACTCGATGTTCCTCTCGAGCGACCTTATCCCGCGGAACGTGCGCAAGCGCTTCCCCGACGGAATGAACGTCCCCCTCACTGGCAGGGCGACGGACATGAAAGGCGTGATGACCCGGGCGATCGGATCGACCCTGATCGAAGGCGCCGCCGGCGGGGCGATCGACGACCTGCTGAACAAGAACAGGAAGCGCGACGAACCGGACCGCCGCGACGACCGCGACCGACGCGATGACCGACGCGACGAGCCCGAGCGGCGCGAGCGCGAGAAGAAAAAAGACGACCCCCTCGGCGGCCTGCTCGACGACGTGCTCGGCGGACGGAAAGACCGAGACCGGCGGTAAGGAGCGCGGCCAATACAGCGCGGTGGACAGTGCCTGGAATACAGTGCCTGGGATGTGGCGTAACTGCCGCCCTCACCTCACCTCACCTCCGCCGGAGGGGGAGGAACCAGATCAGGCGCCAGATCAGGCGGTTGACGAGTGATCGAATCGTGAGCGGAGCATGGCGGGCGCGCAAGAAACCGCCCGGCCTGCGGGCAGGCCGGGCGGTTTGGATTTCGATCATCGAACGGACAAATCTCAGGCCGAAGCGACTTCGACGAACTCGCTTACGCTGCTGAGGTCGCGGACGTGCTGCGGGGTCGACTTGATCGTGGCGGTCGTGCCCTTGGACAAATCGATGTGCAGCTTGTTCGGCCGCTTCGTCCAGATACGCCCGCCACGGCGCTTGGGCTTGTCCTTGAAGTTGGCCGAGCGGATGTCGACCGGGGCCGAGGCGACGGGATCGCTCATGAACAGGCGTTCGAGCGTCTTGGCCGCCGCGGCGCGGGTGATGGATTTGGTGATCGTGACGCGGACAGTGCCGCCGGGCGTTGCTTGCAGGGCCATGAATATCTCCGAAAAATCGAGCCCGGCAGTATAGCGGGCCGACCGGCCGATGCAAGCGACGCCGCAGGCTTGGTCGCCGCCACCCGTCAGCGGCGCGGCCCGCCGCGACCGCGGCCGTTCATAAAGCGGTTGATCGCATAGGTCGCGGCCATGCCCAGCAACATCCCTTTCACCCCGCCCGCCCGGCCGCCCATGCGACGCGATACCGTGCGGCCAATGACGTTCTGCAACACCATCCCCACCAGCCCGCCGGTGAGGGGCGACGTCTGTTGTTGCTGCTGACCGTACTGCGGACGGGATTTCGTGCCGAACATGGTTCTTCCTTTGGTAAAGCTTGCAGGACGTTACGGCTTCGCGGATGAGGGCGACGTGAAATTGGGGTGAGGGGCCCGTCCGATCCCTCCCCAGCGGGGCGGCACGGTGGAAGCGTCGCCGGCAATGCAATAGCGGTTCGATGCCGCCCAAGAATCAAATTCCTCGCCCGGTACGCCGGGAGAGGGTAGGGAGAGGGCTTGAGCGTCTAGGCGTTTGATTGCGATGAGGCAGCCGCCCGCCCCCACCTAACCTCCCCCGCAGGGGAGGGACCAGACATTGGCGATTGATTGCGATGAGGCGGCCGGCCGCCCCTACCTGATCTCCCCCGGAGGGGGAGGAACCGGAAGGGCATTACGCTTCGGCTAAAACCGCTTCGCGCACCACCGGCCGGTACAGCGTGTCGCGCTCGACTGGCACACGGCCGGCTTCGCGGACGATGCGTTCGATGTCGCTCACGTGCAGTTCCTGGTGCGTGCCGTGGCCGCCGCTGCCTTCGCCCTGGCGCTTCGTGATGTCGTACCACACCACCGTGCCGTCGAGGTCGTTGCAGCCCCAGTCGAGGGCGACCTGCGAAAGGTGTACGCCCTGCATGATCCAGAACGCCTTGATGTTGGCGATGTTCGGCGCCATCAGCCGGGCGATCGCCAGCGTGCGCAAGTCCGTCAACCCCGTCGGCCCCGGCAGGTGGCCAAGTTCGCTGCCTTCGGGGATGAAGCTCAGGGGGATGATGCAGTTGAAGAACGCGGGTTCCGGGTTCCGGGTTCCGGGTTCCGGGGCAGACGGCGGCATCGTATTTCGTGAGACTCGGGACCCGGGACCCGCGACCCGATCCAGCGATTCCTGCTGCAGCGCCCGCAGCTTCATCAAATGCCGCACCCGCTCGGCGGGCGTTTCGACGTGGCCGTAGAGCATCGTGGCGTTGGTATAGATGCCCAGTTCATGGGCCGTGCGGTGGACGTCGAACCAGCGGTCTTCGCGTACCTTGCCTTTGAAGACTTCGTCGTGCACGCGGTCGTCGAAGATCTCGGCCCCGCCGCCGGGCAGGCTGCCCAGGCCCGCCGCACGCAGGGCGATCAGCACCTCGCGCACGGACAATCTTGCGACGCGGCTGAGGTGCACGATCTCGATGGCGGTGAAAGCCTTGATGTGCAGGTCCGGGCACGCCGACCGCACGCCGCTGAGCATGGCGGTGTAATAATCGAACTTCAGCCACGGGTGCAGTCCGCCGACGATATGCACTTCGGTCGCCCCCGCCTCGGCGGCGGCAACGGCGGCGGCGACGACTTCGTCCACGCTCATCTCGTACGCGCCGCTCTCGCCACGCTTGCGGTAGAAGCTGCAGAACTTGCAACTCAGGGCGCACACGTTCGTGTAATTGATGTGGCGGTTGCGGTTGTAATAAACGACGTCGCCGTGCACGCGCCGACAGGCGAAATCCGCCAGCCGGCCGAGGCCGTAGATGTCGCGCGTGGCGAACAGCGTCAGCCCGTCGGATTCACTCAGCCATTCACCACTGACGACTTTTTCGGCCACGGGTCGCAAGGCGGGATCGGTGACGCGGGGCGTATCCATCAACTACCATTCTAACGCACACGCACCGGCGCACACGGGCGCCCGTCGTCTTTCACCACTTTCAACAAGCGTCCCCCAAACCGGCCTGCCCACTTCAGTGGGTAGGGGCCTCCGCGAAAATCAAAGGAGAAGCCGCGCCTAACGCACCAGCACGTCGATCACGCCAAACGTCCCCACCGCGACGCTCATGATCCCATTGAGCGTAAAGAACGCGACGTTGAGCTTCGACAGATCGTCCGCCCGCACGATCGCGTGCTCGGCCACGAGCAGGGCCACCGCCAGCCCCACGCCGAGGAAGTAAATCGTCCCCAGCGCCGGCGACGCCAGGCCAATGCCGACCAGGGCGACGGCGCACGCCGCGTGCGTCGCCCGCGCGATCAGCAGCGCCCGCGCCACGCCCACCGCCGCCGGCACGGAGAAGACGCCGGTTTCGCGGTCGCTGGCGACGTCCTGGCAGGCGTAGAGAATGTCGAAGCCGGCCGTCCACAACAGCACCGTCGCCGCCATCAGCAGCGGGACCGCCGACCCGGCCACCCGCATGCTCAGCACCAGCAGGGGCTCGATTGTCACGTTGCCCGCCACGGCGGCCCAGGCGCACACCGGCGCCAGCGCCAGTGCCGCGCCGAGGTAATAATGACACAGCCGCGTGAAGCGCTTCATCAACGGGTACGCCGCCACGAACGCCAGCACCGGCACTGCCGCGATCAGCGGGACCCAGTTACCGAAAAACACGCCGAATCCCGCGCACGCCACCACGAACCCTGCTGCGCACAGCGCGCCCGCCGCCGCGACGAATGTCGTCGACAGTCGTCCGCTCGGCACCGCGCGTCCGCGGGTGCGTGGGTTGAGCGCATCGAGCCGGGCATCGAGCAGTCGGTTGGCCGCCATCGCCACCGTACGGGCGAAGAACATGCACGCGACGATCAGCAGAACCTGCCCCACAGCCGGGCGGGCGCCGGGCGTCACGCTGTCGGCGGCCAGAAAACACGCCAGCACCGCCCACGGCATCGCAAAGACGCTGTGGCCGAGCTTGATGTCGGCGGCGAAAAGGTTGATCCGCGAATGCAGTGAAAGCGGGGAAGTCAAAGTCCGCCCATCGTAGCGGCGAACCGCCGACGGTTCTTCATGGGGATCACTCTGGACTGTTCAGGCCATTGGTTTCTGTAACGTGTGGTCCCCTCTCCCGGTGCCCCGGCAGAGGGTTAGTGAGAGGGCTCGAACTAAAAAGCCGCAGTGCTCGGAGGATCCCCGAAAGCCGTTATCGCACGACAACAGGCATGTGCGTCGGGGCGACGACGAGGAACCGCGCCCGCGGGCCGGCGACGGCGGCGAGGGTGATCGTCACGAGCGTGCCGAGATGAACGGCCCCGCCGACGCGCAGCTCGCGGGCTTCGTCGACGCGCGCCCCGTCGTCGGGTCCGCCGACGAGCTCGCCGCGGACGAGGACGCGGGCACCGGCGAAATCGACGTCGGTCGGGGTGACGGTGACGGCGGAGCCGACGGCGATCGCCTGGTCGACCGCCGCCACCACGCTCTTGCCCGCCGCGGCCACCGCCGGGCCGGCACGCGGCGGGGCGGGCTCGGGCGAGAACGATTCCTTGCGGTGAATCTCGGCGCCCTTGGGCAGTTCGAAGCCCAGCCGCACGAGGCCGCCGCGCACGTCGACGATCGTCATGTTGCCGCACACGCCCAGCGGAATCACTTCGCTGCGCGTGGCAATGAACTCGGCATCGGCCGAAGCGTCGTCGGATTCGAGATCGAGCTTGAGCGTCACGCGGCGCGGGCCGACGTGCACGACGGTGACGGTGACTTCGAAACCGTCGTCGTTCTCGACGACGACCGATTCGCTCGGCTTGCGCGATACGACCAGCATGGCCGCTTATATTACCGGACGTCCGGCGGCGTTGATAGCCTTTCCCACTCCGCGGGGGGCCTAAGGTTTTTCGGGTCCCAGCGCGTGTCGAACGCGTGCTTGACGCCCATCAGGTCCAGCAGCTTGCCGGCAACGAAGTCGATCACCTCGCCGACGCTCGTGGGATTGAGATAAAAGCCCGGGTTGCACGGCGCGACGATCGCGCCGGCGTCGGTGAGAAGCTTGTACGCCGTCACGTCCATCGGCGAGAGCGGCGTCTCGCGGTGGGCGATCACGAGCTTGCGCCGCTCCTTGAGCGTGACGGCCGCGGCGCGGGCGATGAGATTGCCGCCGAGCCCGTGGGCGATTTCGTTGAGCGTGTTGCTGCTGGCCGGCACGACGCACATGCCGTCGTGCAGAAAGCTGCCGCTGGCGATCTTGGCGCCGACGTCGTTGTAGTTGTAGAGCGTGATCCCGTGGTCGCCCTCGTGTTCCACACCGGCGAGCGCCGCGAGGTTCGGCGTTTCCATGCCGAGCTCATCGTGCAGCAGCCGCCGGCCGAGCGGGCTGATCGTCAAATGGACGTTCACACCCGCGTTGACGCAGCCGTGGATAAACCGCTGGGCGTAGAGCGCGCCGCTAGCGCCGGTGATGGCGACGACGATGTCCATGTCGGGAGTATACGGGAATGTCGCGGGCGCAACTTTCAAAACGGGCGCCCGGAAGACCACGACGCAATGCGATGAGATCCAGTTTAGGCGCCCACGCCGCGTTGAGTGGAACCCGTTTCAGTCGTCAACGCGGCGTGGACGTCGCGGCTGATGCTGGCTCGCGTGCATCGTCGACCGTTATGGAGCTTTGACGCCGCGGTAGCACACGCACACGCCGAACGTCATCGCGTGCTGCGTGATTGTCCCAAACCCCGCCCCCGCCATCGTTGCCGCCATCTGCTCGCGCGATAAAAACGTCTCGACGCTCTTGGGCAGGTACTTGTACGCGCCGCTCGTGTCGCTGCTGATGAGCGTCGCCGTCAGCGGCATCACCCGGCCGGTGTAGAAGCGGTTCATCGCGCGCAGCAACGGATTCGTCGGCTCGGAAAACTCAAGCACGACCAGCCGGCCACCCGGCCGAAGCACGCGGTAAAACTCGCTCATCGCCGCCGGCACGTCCTGCACGTTGCGGATGCCGAAGGCGATGCTGACGACGTCGCAGCAGGCGTCGGGGAGCGGGAGCTGCTGGGCGTCGCCGGTGACGAAGGCACAGGTGTCATTTGCGATTTGCGATTTGCGATTTGCGAGCGGCAGCATGGCGTGCGTGAAGTCGATACCGATCACTTGCGGGCGGGCGATCTGGTTCCTCCCCCCCCGGGGGAGGTTAGGTGGGGGCGGCGAGCGTCGCGTTGCCTGAGCGCCCGCAATGACCTCCGGCATTTCGTGGAGACGCGTGTCGTTGGGCGATTCCGTGCTGCTCAACCTCTCCCGCCTTCGCCTAACCTCCCCCGGGGGGGGAGGAACCAGAAGCGCTTCGGCGAACGCGAGTGTCAGATCTCCCGTGCCACAGGCGACGTCGACGACGATGTCATCCGGTCGCAAACCTGCCAGCCGCACCGCCGCCCGCCGCCACGCCTGGTCGCGCCAAAAGCTGTGCAGGCGGTTGTTCAAGTCGTACCGCGGCGCGATGGCGGCGAACATCCGCTGCACGCGGGCGCGCTTGTCGGCCACGTGGTGCGGGTCGGCAAGCACGTCGGCGGTCCAGGCGGCCTTGGGCGGGGCGTCGGGCATGGGCAGGGCGACACTATACGTCGGATCATGTTTCAAAATCGCTGGTGCGAAAGCACGAACACGACATCGCGGGGCCGACGAGGCGACACCACGGCACGGGCGTCCCGCCCACGTTGCCAGCGCCGGGGCTCGCCGCTTCGCGGCGAACGTGGGCGGGACGCCCACGCCACGGTAAGCTGGTCGACGTATCCTCAAGGCATTTCGCTTTCGGCTGACGGTTGATGGAGTTTATCGCATGGACGCGACGGTGTTTTCCTCGTCCCCCGGCTGGGTCTGGCTCAACGGCCGCGTGCTGCCGCGGCGCGAGGCGACGCTCGACATCGACGACCGCGGCTTTCAGTTCGCCGACGGCGTGTACGAAGTGCTGCGGATCTACGACGGCCGGCCGTTCGCGCTCGCCGAGCACCTCGAGCGATTGCGCGCCTCGTGCGGCGGCATCGTGATGAACTTGGGCTATAGCAATTCGACTATTCGCGAAGGCTTCGCCGAGTTGCAGCGTCGCACGCCGCTTCGGGACGGGATGATTTACCTGCAGGCCACGCGCGGCGTCGCGCCGCGCAATCACGTCTTCGACGACGCCACGCCCGCGACGCTGCTGTTCTACGCCAAGCCGCTGCCGCCGCCGGCGGCGCCCGGCGGGGCGGGAGCGGCGGTGATTTCCGTGCCTGACGAGCGGTGGAAGCGCTGCTGGGTGAAGTCGATCGCGCTGCTGCCCAACATCCTGGCCAAGACGCAGGCGGCGCGGGCGGGGGCCGACGAGGCGATCCTGATCGACGACGGCATCGCCCACGAAGGGGCCACGAGCAATTTGTTCGTCGCCCGCCGCGGCCGACTGATCACCGCGCCGCCGGGCCCAAAGGTGCTGCCTGGCGTGACGCGGCTGGTGCTGCTGCGGCTGGCGGAATCGCTGGGGATCGACGTCGAGCACCGCCCGCCGACCGAGGCCGAGGCGCTGGTGGCCGACGAAGTGTTCATCGCTTCGACGACGCGCGAAATTCACTGGGTGCGCCAGTGGAACACCCGCATGATCGCCGACGGCCGGATCGGGCCGATCACGTTGCGGCTCCATCAGG
>DASVSS010000222.1:0-17067 GCA_036387945.1 Tepidisphaeraceae bacterium
CCCGGAGTACCGGGCGAGGGGTTTGATTCTCGGGCTTCCGTAAGCCGCTGTTGCAACGCGAAGGGCGTCCCGCCTCGGGTTATTCCCCCGCCGGCTGCGTTGCCGCCGGGGCGTCGGGCAGGGCGATGAGGGCGGTGGCGAGGCGTTTGACGATCTCGTCGGCGTCGCCGGCCAGGGGCGTCAAGGCCGCGGCGCGCTCGGCTTGCGGACGGCGGGCGATCATCACGCAGCCGAGCACGCGGGCGTCGGCGTCGCGGCTTTGCAGCAGGGCGGCCACCGCCGCGGGCTTGTCGGCATCGGGGGCGGATTCGGCGAGTTGCCCCAGCGCCGCGGCGCGCACGCCGGGCGAGGCGTCGTCGGCAGCGGCTTTTTTCAGCAGTGCTTCGGCGAATGCCGTCGCCTGCTGGTGGGCGTCGTCGTTCAATCGCGCCGCCCGCACGGCCTGCAGGTTGGCGCCGGTCGAGCGCACGGCGCGGGCGCGCACGAGCGCGTCGGCGGCGTTCATGTCCGTCGCCAGGGCCGCGCGGGTGTCGGGGCGCAGGATCGATTCCGCCCGCCGGTCGATCACGTCCGCCGCCGGCTGGCGCACGCCGCCGGGGCCGGGGACGATGCCGGCCTGGACCGCGCGCGCGTTGGTGACGATCGACGTGAACATCGAAAGCCCCGTCGCCGGGCTGGCGTTGAGGAACGCCGCGGTTTCGGCCAGATCGATGCGCGCGGTGGTGACGACGCTCTGCTTCGGCGGCACCACGATCCGCCGCGTGAGCCGGGCGATCGCGGCGGCGGGGAACTGCTGCTCGCTCGTGCCGCGCACGGAAGCGTCGACGGCGAAGTTCTGGTCGATCACGCCGCCGGGGCCGATCACCAGCGGGCGGTCGCTCGTGTTCTGCAGGGTGATCGTCAGGAGGATCGGCTCGCCCGGCCGCACGCCGGCGCGGGCGGCGCGGGCGCTGAGCAGGTAATACGCGCTGCCGCGCTGGGGGAACCGCAGCCATGCGTCGTCGAGCTTTTTAGATGCTTCAATGACGGCGCGGGCAGTGTTCGTGTCGGCGTTGGCCAGCACGCCGGTGGCGGCGAGCTGCGTGCGGACCATCGTTGCCCACACGTCCACCGGCATCTCGCGCAGCAGTTCGCCGGCGACGCCGAACATTTTCGATTTCTCGGCCCCGGCCATCAGCTCGAGCTTGGCCAGGCCAAGCCGGGCGAGGGCGTCGCGCTCGGCGATGGCCTTGAACTTCACCGTCGCGGCGTCGACGTCGCCGGTGGCCAGGGCGGCGTACCCTTCGATCCGCGTGACGGCGGCGCTGTTGTCGCCGGTCAGGGTTTTCAGTGCAGTCATCACCGCCGCGTCGGGCGCGTCCTTCGTGAAGTAGGCGCTCAAGAACGCCAAGTCGCCCAGCGCTTCGGCGTAAGCCTCGGCGATGCGGGCGTCAGCGCTGGCCTTGATCGTCTCGGCGTCTTTCTGCACGTCGGGCAGGCGCGGGGCGGCGGCGGGGTCGAATTTTTCGTGCGCCACCGCCGCGTGCACGGCCATGACGTTGCGGACGAGGGCGTCGCGCGCGCCGTCCACGCGCGCCGCCGGATCGGCCTGCTGGGCGAGCAGCACTTTCATGAACCACGCCCGCGCCAGCGACGGATCGACCTTCGTGGCGACGTCGGCGGCCGCCTCGGCTTCGGCGGTCTTGCCGATGGCGTGGTAGACGCCGGCGGCGTTGACCGCGTCGTGGGCGGCGGGGGCGTAGCCGAGGGATTTGGCGACGTCGAACGTCTTGCGATACGCCGCGGCGGATTCTTCGATCGCGCCGCAGCGGGCGAGCTCTTCGGCCAGCAGCGCCAGCGTCGCCGGCTGCATCGGGTTGCATTGCAGCAGCGCCACCGCCGCGGCGGCGCGCTTCGGCGCCGCCTCAGGGCCGCTGCCGGCGAGCGCGCGGTCGAGCGAAAGCTGCAGCGCCCTCGGGTTGGCGGGGCTGAGCTTCAGCGCTTCGTCCAGGGCCGCCTCGGCGCCGTTGTCGTCGCCGACTTCGCTGAGCAGGTTGCGCAGCAGCAGCGACGCATGGCCGCGCACGGTGGGCGAGACGGTCGGGGCGGCAACGACGCGGCGCAGGTACCCGGCCCGCTCCTCGGCCGACTGCATGCGGCCGGTGAGCAGGTCGATGAACTGCACCTGGGCGAGTTCGTCTTCGATGTCGAGCTTGCGGTACACGGCCAGCAGATCGATCGCGGCGTCGCGCTGCCCGAGACTGAGGCGCAGATCGATCGCCTGGCGGAGCAGGCGCAGGTCGTTGCCGATGCCGCGCTGGCCGGCGTCCGCCAGCGCCATCGCCGCCTCGGCCCCACCGGGCGTCGTCGCCAGCCCCGCGGCGACGCGGTTGAACAGCTCTGCCAAGTGCGCGTCCTCAGGCGCGGCGCGGGCGGCAGGGGCGAGTGCGAGCACGGTGGCAACGGCGACGGCGAGACGGACAGGGCGGCGAACTTGCATAGCGAATGTCTTTCAGCAGGCGGACGGACGATTGCGATCCCACCGGCCGATTCGACGCAAACTGCGTCGCCCGGGCCGGGTCACCCCCGGGCGGCGACGCCCAGGGCCGCGCCGCTGACGGCCGCTGCGCAGCAGACGATCCCCGCCAGCAGCCGCAGACCGAGATTACCAGCGCCGCTGCGCTGGCGCGGCCCGACGATGAGCGAAAAAGCGATCACCTGCGCCCCCGCGGCGGCGGCGACGGCAAAGCTGCGCACGGCCCACCGCAGCACGTCGGGCCGCTCGGCGGCCGAGGCGTAGACGGGGGCGTGGAACCATGCCAGCAGCGCCGCCACCATCAGCCCGATGGTGAGAACGACGCCGAAAATGACGGTCATCAAACGGGCCATAAGGGGCCGGCGAACCGGCGCGGTATCGTAACGCGTCCGGCGCGCAACGCCTACGGGATTGCGCTGCGATGCTCCGTCGAAAATTCTGGCCCGGCACGGGTCGCGTCGGCGACTCCGACTGCGTCTTTCATGCTCGCTTCCCATGGGGGACATTTGCGTTCGCCCCGCACGGGGTCGCTGAAGCGACCTGCGCCATGCTGGAAATCGTGGGTCGGCGCGATGGAAGGGATTCCGGGGACCGGCGTCGGAGATGAACTTTATTTTGATCGCCGCCCCCCTTCCCCTGCATTTGGCACCGACGCTACGATCGTTACACTGTGCGCGGGTTCCGGAGTCCCTTAAGCAGAGCGGATGGCACATGAAGATTTCGCTGGCCGGCATCGAGCGCGACGGCTTTGTCAAGCTGATCGCCGACGGAACGATTACCGCTGCGGATTTCTCCGCCGACGGTAAGAATCCCGTCGAGGGTCTGCTCGGCCCTTCGTGGAACACCTTCCGGGTGCTGCTGGACATGTCCAGCGTCAGCTACATCGATTCCAGCGCAATCGGCTGGCTGATCGGCACGCAAAAGCACTTCCGCGAAGGCGGCGGGGGGCTGGCGGTGTACGGGATTCAACAGCCGGTCAAGCAGGTGCTCGATCTGCTCAAAGTCGGCCGTGTCGTGCCGCTGTGCGAAAACGAAAGCGCCGCGCGGGAAAACGTCGGAGGAGTCAAACCATGACTGTGAGCGGAATCCCCGGCGTTATTCCTGGCACTCTCCCTGGCGTCCTTCCCGGCACTGCCGCGGGCGCGACCCCGCCGAGCAATCTTCCCGGCACGGCGTCGCGGCCGCTGATGATCGACGTCAGCAAGCTCCCGGCGGAAAAGGCCATCGCCCGGCTCATCGACCACGCCGTCGACATGGGCGCCAGCGACTTGTTCCTCGTCAGCAATGAACAGCACATCGCCGCCCTCGTGCGGCACCTGGGCATCGTGATGCCCATCACCACCGAGACCACCGAGAACGGCCGGCGCATCACCACGCACCTGCGCAACATGGCGGGCATGGACGTCAACGACCGTCGCCGGCCCGCCGATGGCCGCTACATCTACCGCCGCGAAGACGGCAACACCGTCGACCTGCGCATCAACAGCATCCCCACGATGTACGGTGAAGACGTCGCCATCCGCCTGCTGGTGCGCGACCACGCGATTCTCAATCTCGACCGCCTGGGCATGGACCCGATCCAGCTCATGGAATACCGCCAGTTGCTGGCCAACCCCAGTGGCATGATCCTCATCACCGGCCCCACCGGCAGCGGCAAGACCAGCACGCTGTACGCGTCGCTGATGGCGCTCAACGACGGGCGCAAGAAGATCAACACCATCGAAGACCCGGTCGAATACGCCGTCGAGGGCCTGCGTCAAAGCCAGGTGAACCCGGCGATCGGGATGACCTTCGCCGAGATGCTGCGCAGCGTGCTGCGGCAGAGCCCGGACGTGATCATGATCGGCGAAATCCGCGACGACGAGACCGCCCGCACCGCCGTCCACGCCGCCAACAGCGGCATCCTCGTCCTGGCCACCCTGCACGCCCCGACGGCGGCGGCGGCGATCCAGTCGATGCGCGGGTTCAACATTCCCAACCATTTCCTCTCAGTCAGTTTGCGCGGCATCGTCAGCCAGCGCCTCGTGCGCACGCTCGACCCGGTCAGCCGCATGGAATTCGACATCAGCGGCGCCCCCGGCACGTTCGAAGAAGTCCAAGGCCACCTCCAGCCCGGCGAAGGACAAAAGCTCTACGCGCCCCTGCCGGCGCCGAGCAACAGCATGACCGGCTACACCGGGCGCACGGGCGTGTTCGAAGTCATGCCCATGACCCGACCGATCCGCACGATGATCGCCGAAGGCAAAACCGCCCGCGAAATCCGCGACACCGCTATCACCGGCGGCATGCTCGAGTTCCGCCACACGGCACTGCTCAAAGTCGCCCGCGGTCAGACAAGCACCGAAGAAGTCTTCCGCGTCATCCCCAGCGAAGTGTTGTTGCTCGACCAGTAATCGCCAAGACGCCAAACGTCCCGCCCGTGTTACTGGGTTATCCGCGTGGAAATCGGTAACAGACCGTGGGGCAGGCGTCTTGCCCGCCGGAGAGCACAAAAAACTAGGCGGGCGAGACGCCCCCCCCACAGGTGTTTGAAGAGCGATTTCAGCTCGCTCCCCGTCTCTGCTTCTCGGTTCTTTCTCTTTCTCCATTACGACTAGTCCACACCCTTCCTCCATTCGCGTTCATCCGCATTTCATCTGCAAATCAGTTCTTTCCTCACATTCTAAGCTGCCCCGACTTTACAAAACTTTAACCTACAATATTAGTTTTCCCGTGATTTGATTAGGAAAACTCCTTATATTCCTGCCCGGAACGCCCCGGTGGGCGGGCCGTGTCGTCTCTGTCGTCCGCGATGGCCGTAATGGGCTTATTAAAACCCTTGATCACCGTGTGTCTTACGCTAAGCCCGCTCGCGGCATTGGCGGCCGACCCACACGCGCATGCGGCCCCCGATGCGGCAGGCGCCACGACAGGCGCAGCCGCCAAGAGCTGGGATTTCTTCACCAACTACGGCAGCTACCTTCCCCGCACCCATTGCCTGCTGACCGCCGACGGCAAACCGGACTGGCCGTGGATCGGCCTGCTGATGGCGCTGAACGTCGTCGTCATCGCCGGCTACACCAAGATCTTCCTGTTCTGGCGGCGCTGCTACCTCGCCGAGAACGTCCCCGACCGCAACACCAAACTGATGGACCTCGCCGGCATCTTCCTGCTGTGCGCCAGTTGCGGGTACGGGATGTTCATCGTCACCTTCTTCTGGCCCGGCTACCGCTTGCTGGCGTTTCTGCTCGTGGCGCTGAGCGTCTTCACCTGGCGCTTCGCGCTGGACCTGACGGATTTCAAGCTCACCTTCAGCGCAAAGCGTCTGCAGCGCGAACTCGCCGAGCACTACGCCCGCCGCAATCAGGAACTCGAGCGCCTTGTCGTCGAGCGCACGAGCGCGCTCGAGCGCGCCAACCAGTTCAAGCGCGTGTTCGTCGCCAATCTCAGCCACGAAATCCGCACGCCGATGACGGCCATCCTCGGCTTCACCGATCTGCTGGCCGACCACACCACCACGATCGCCGAGCGCGACCAGTACGTCGGCACGCTGCGCCGCAACGGCCAGCACCTGCTCGGGTTGCTCAATGACGTGCTCGATTTGTCGAAGATCGAGGCCGGCAAGCTCACGATCGAGCGCCGCCGCTGCGACGTGATGGAGATCGCCCGCGACGTGATCGAAACTTTCGACGCCCGGGCGCAGGACAAGCACCTGGCGCTGACGCTCGCGTGCGACACCCCCGTGCCGCCGTACATCGAGTCCGATGCCCTGCGGCTGCGGCAGGTGCTGGCGAACCTGACGAGCAACGCCATCAAGTTCACGCAGAAGGGCTCGGTCGACGTGCGCCTGGCCGTCACCCCCGGCCCTGCGGGGGATATGCTGCAGATTACCGTCCGCGACACCGGCCCGGGCATCGCGCCCGAGCACGTCGAGGGCATCTTCGACGCCTTCAACCAGGGCGAGCGCGTTCTCGCGCGCCGGCACGGGGGCACGGGATTGGGGCTGACGATCTCGCGCAACCTCGCCCGCCTGATGGGCGGCGATCTCACCGTCACCAGCACGCCCGGCAGCGGCGCGACGTTCACCTTCACCACGCCCGTCGGCGACGCCGCCGATCCCGCACGGGCCGACCGCCCCGGCGAGCCGGCCCACGCCGACGTGTCGCCGGATTTTCCTTCGACGACGGCGCTCAGCGGCCTGCGCGTTCTCGTCGCGGAAGACGCCATCGACACCCAGGTTCTGCTCAACCACCTCTTGTCGCGTTGCGGCGCGACGGTCGAGGTCGTCGACAACGGCGACGCCGCCGCCAGCCGCGTACTCGAAGACGGCGCGTTCGATCTCGTGCTGATGGACATGCAGATGCCCCAGTCCGACGGCCTTAGCGCAACCCGCCGCCTCCGTGCCGCCGGTTACTGCGGCCCGATCATCGCGCTGACCGCCAACGCGATGGCCACCGACCGCGGCCGCTGCCTCGCCGCCGGCTGCACCGATTACCTGTCCAAGCCGGTGAACGTCCTGAGCCTGATCGACACCATCCTTCGCCACGCCCCGGTACGCCCGACGACGGCCGGCTAGTGCATATCCAATCTGTGACCGGGTGCTTCGGCGGTCTCCAGCAGCCAGCCGATCTCTCTTCCTGCTGCCTGCACGACCGAATCTTGCGTTACTGCAAACGTATTATTACCGTCGAAAAATGCCCGCGGCGCACGAGCGGCACGAGGCCGAGCCATTTTCCTCGCGCCCGCATGCACGCGGCGTCTTCGCCCGCCGCCCGCTTGTCCCGATCGCCGTCGCAGTGCTGATCGGGTGCGGCCTTCACGGTCACCTGCCGGTCGTTCCGTGGCTGTGGCTGGCGCTGTCGTCCGTCGCGGCCGTGTCGGCGATCGCGCTGCGGTCGAAGCCCGCCGGGGCGTCGCTGGCCCTGGTCGCCGCCTGCGGCCTGGCGGCGGCGGCAATGGCGCAGGCCGAGAAGTTCAGGTATTCCGACGCCGATCTCGCCCGTTACACCGCCGACGGCCGCCGCATGGCGCGCGTCGAGTTGAAGATCGTCGATCCTCCGCGCATCTTCTCCGCCGCCTTCGGCCAATCCCGGCCGCTGCCGCCGCGGCAGGTTGCGCTGGCGCAAGTCACCCGCGTCGCCACCTGGGACGGCTGGCGACCGGCGGCGGGGGAAGTGATGCTCACCCTCAGCGAGCCCGACCCGCGCCTCGTCGTCGGGCAAACCGTGCGCGCCCTCGCCATGCTCGACCGCCCCGCCCCGGCGATGAATCCGGGGCAGTTCGACTGGGCCGCCTACTACCGCCGCCGCCGCGTGCTCACGAGCGTGCAGGTGCTGCGCGCCGCGGCGGTCGCCGTCGTCGAGCAAGCGCCCCCGTCCCTGCTGCACCGTTGGCGCGCCTGGACGCGCGATCGACTCGCCGACGGGTTCACCGACGGTCAATCCCTCGATCACGCGCTGCTGCGCGCCCTTGTGCTGGGCGACAGCGACCCGGAACTGCGCGACGTGCAGGAGCAATTTCGCGCCACCGGCACGAGCCACCACCTGGCGATCAGCGGCATGCACATCGCCGTCATCGGCGGGGTGGTGTTCGCCCTCGTCCGGCTGGCGCGCGGGTCGCCGCGGCTGGCGTGGACGCTGGCGCTGGGCGTCGTCGCTCTGTACTTCGCCGCGGCGCTGCCGGCGGCGCCGGTGGTGCGATCCGTACTGCTGTGGACGGCCGTCGGCGCGGCGATCTTGTGGCGCCGCGCCGTCGACCCGATCAATCTGCTCGCCGGCGTCGTGTGCGCGATGCTGGCGGTCTGCCCGCTCGATCTGTTCGACCCCGGCTTTCAGCTATCGTTCGCCACCGTGCTGGGCCTGGTTCTGTTGACGCTGCCGCTGTCGCGCGCCCTCGGCGGGGTGAAGCAAACGGTCGAGACGCCCAGCACGCAGTACGCATGGCTGAGCCGCGCCGCGGCGTACGTCGATTCGCGCATCATCCTCACGATCGCCGCGGCGCTGGCGGCGTGGTTCGTCTCAATGCCGATCGTGGCCGGGCACTTCGGGCAGCTCAACCTGTGGGCGATCCTCGCCAGCGTGGCGCTGGGCCCGGTCGTGCTGATCGCCCTCGTCGGCGGGGCGGCGAAGATCGTGCTCAGCGGCCTGTTCCCTGCCGCGAGCGGCGTGCTGGCCGATGCGGCGCAGCTCCCGGTGATGGCGATGCGCAATTGCGTCGAACAACTCGCCCGCCTGCCCGCCGGTGACGTGCCGTTGCCCGGCCCGGCGTGGTGGGTGGTGCTGCTGTACTTCGCCGCCCTGCTGCTGGCCGCCCGGCCGTGGCAACGGCAAAGCGCGCGGCTGGCCGCGCGATTGTCGTTCGGCGCGGCGCTGGCGCTGGTGATCGCGCTGCCCTTTGCCCTTGGCGCTGCCGACAGCCGCGCCGCGGGCGCGACGCGCGTCACGCTGCTGGCCGTGGGGGCCGGGCAGTGCGCGGTGATCGAGCCGCCGGGCGGGCGCGTGGTGTTGATCGACGCTGGTTCGTCCACGCTCGCCGACCCCGTCCGCCGCTGCATCGCGCCGTTCCTGCGGCAGCGCGGCATCACGTCGATCGACACGCTCGTCATCAGCCACGCCAACGCCGACCACTTCAGCGCCGTCGCCGAGCTCGCCGAGAGCTACGCGGTGCGCGAGGTGCTCGTCGCCGGCGGCTTCGACCGCGCCGCCGAAACCAATCCCGCCGTGCGGGCGATGCTGTCTGAACTGCGCGACCTCGACCGCCCGCCGCGCCAATTGCGGGAAGGCGACGTCCTGCCACTGGGCGCTGACACGGCCCTGCACGTCGTGTGGTCGCGCGACGACACGGCACTGTCGGACAACGACCGCTCGCTCGTCCTCCGCCTCGACCATGCCGGCCGGCGCCTGCTCCTGCCCGGCGATATCGAAGACGCCGCGATGTCCGCCCTCGCGCAGCGCCCGGGGGAGATCGCCGCCGACGTCCTGCTCGCCCCCCACCACGGCAGCAGCGAAAGCGCCACCGCGGCCTTCCTCGCCGCCGTCAAACCGCGAGCCGTCCTCTCCAGCAACGACCGCACGCTCACGGGCAAGCAGCGCACCTTCGACAAACTCGTCGGCAACACGCCCCTGCACCGTACACACGAAAGCGGCGCCGTTACGGTGCTGCTCGGCGGGGAAGAAGGCGTTGTGGTGGAGCCGTTCGCCCGCCGCCGCAGGCCGTGATCCGTCGAAATGATGGCGTCGATCGTCGTCCGTCGAGCGGCGATTAGCCTTGCGGGCCTCGGTCAAGCACCGCAAAAACTTCGGCCACCGGCAAGGTGAAGCCGGGCAGCGCGGCACCGCCATCAAGCGTGTCGGCGACCGTCAGGCGGGTGAAGGCGTCGGAATCGGCGGGATTGGCGAAGACGTCGATCGTCCGCGTTTCGAGATCGACTTGCCAGACGAGCTTCGTGATGGACCCGAAGTATTCCTGGCGCTTGGCGCGCATCTCTTTGGCGGTGTTCGACTCGCTGAGAACTTCGATGGCCAAGGTCGGCGACGAAGGGAAAACTTTCCCGTCGGGCAGTTGGCGGCCAGGCATATCGCCCCACGCGGTGAATGACACGTCGGGCTCACGGACATTACCCTGGGTCATCCGATGCATGCCGTCAGGAGGAAGGACGATGCCCAGGCGATTCGTCCGCACGAATTGCTGGATGTGAAAGACGATCTCGGCCGCCAACATGGCTTCGCGATAACCCACAGGCTTCTCCACCAAGGTGCCGGCCACGAGTTCAACGAGCCCGCCGGTCTTCGATTCCACCGTCCGCACGCAGTCGTCTTCGGTGGCCGTGCCCGGGGGTGGAGTAAGCCGGATACGTTCGGGCGGGACGTCGCCGAGGTCGGCGCGCAGACGGTCGAGGTCGGCGGCGGTGCGGTAGGGCGACGTCGGCGTCGCAGGATTCGCAGCCGGCGGGACGGCAATGGTCAGGGTCGTCATGGCAAAGACGCTTCCGTATGTTCGGCGGGTTATTCTTCCACGATCGTCTCGCGCACCACTTCCTCGATCGTCGTGATGCCGTCGTAGATCGCCAGCAGGCCGGCTTCGCGGAGGGTGCGCATGCCGCGTTTCTTGGCCTCGGCGCGCAGGACCTGGGTGCTGGCGTGGTGGATGATCATGTCGCGCATGTCGTCGTCGAGGGTCATGATCTCGAAGAGACCGAGCCGGCCTTTATAGCCGGTGTTGTTGCAGATCTCGCACCCTTTGCCGTAGTAGAATGTCTTGCCGCGGACGTCGTCATTGCGCAGCTCGAGTTCCATGAGCTGCTCTTCGGCGGGGACGTATTCTGTCTTGCAGTTGTAGCAGATCTTGCGCGCCAGCCGCTGGGCGACGATGCCTTCGATCGTGGCCGTCACCAGGAACGGCTCGAGACCGAGATCGAGCAGACGCGCGATGCTGCTCGGGGCGTCGTTGGTGTGCAGCGTGCTGAACACCAGGTGGCCCGTAAGGCTCGCCTGCACGGCGATTTCGGCGGTTTCCTTGTCTCGAATTTCGCCGATGAGCACCACGTCCGGGTCCTGACGCAGCATCGCGCGCAGGATGCGGGCGAACGTCAACTCGATGTCCGGCTTGATCTGGCACTGGATGATGCCGTCGATGTCGTACTCGACCGGGTCTTCGGCGGTGATGAGCTTCGTGCTCGGGTCGTTGAGGTCGCGCAGAGCGCTGTACAGCGTCGTCGTTTTGCCGCTGCCGGTCGGGCCGGTGACGATGACGATGCCGTTTGGCTTGTGGATGAGCTGGCGGACCATGCCCAGGTCGTCCTCGCGCATGCCGACTTTATCGAGATCGAGGCTGACGTTGCTGCGGTCGAGCACGCGCATGACGACGCTTTCGCCGAACATCGTCGGCAGCACGCTCACGCGAAGGTCGATCGGCTGGTTGTTCACGCTCAACTCGATGCGGCCGTCCTGCGGCATGCGCCGTTCGGCGATGTCGAGATTCGCCATCACCTTGATGCGGCTGCTGATGGCCGAGCTGATGTGCGCCGGCGGGGGCATCATCTCGTACAGCACGCCGTCGATGCGGTAGCGCATCTTGAACTCGTCTTCGAACGGCTCGAAGTGGATGTCGCTGGCTTTATCCTTGATGGCCTGCAGCAGCACGAGGTTGATCAATTTGCGGACGGGGTTGCTGTCGGCGGCTTCCTTGAGCGTATCGAGGTCGATCGATTCGCCGCCGCGGTTTTTCAGGTCCGCCAGCGTCTGGTCGTTGGAGAGTTCGCCGAGCACTTCGCCGAGGCTTTCGGCCGCGGCGTTGTAGTGCTTGCTGACGAGCTTCTCGATCTGCTCGGCGTCGCCGACCTTGACGGTCACGCGGTAGCCCATGAGCGTCTGCAGATCGTCGACGGCACGGAAGTTGTCGTGCGACGCCATGACGATCGTGAGCTTCTTCGTCGCGGCGTCGAAGCTGATGGGCAACACCTTGTTGGTCGTGGCGATCTGCGCCGGGACGGCGTCGATGGCTTCCTTCGGGATCGTCACGCCCGAGAGATCGACCAGCTCGTACCCCTTCTGGGCCGCAAGGGCGATGTTGACGTCCATCTCCTTCACGACGCCGAGATCGATCAGGATTCGCCCGATGACCCCGCCCTTGCGCTTCTGGAAGTCGAGGGCCTCGACGACCTGTTCGCGCGTGACCTTGCCCATCTTCGTCAGCACCCGTCCCAGCGGACGGCCCTTGAGCTGATCGATCGGCGGCATGCCGGTGTCGCCGCCGCGGTTGGGTTCGGGCGAAGCAGGGGCGGAAGACGGTGGGGTGGCGATTCGTGACATCTGTTACCTCTGGAGCGAACTTCTCGAATTACACGCTCAAATTACACGCCGGTTCTACCGGACTGTCCATTCAATTCCGCCCGACGCCGCGTGACGGGGCGGCGCTGCTTTGTGGCGTGGGCGTCTCGCCGGCGTTCGCCGTGCAACGGCGAAATCTTCCGGCTTTGCCGGAACGCGGGCGGGACGCCCACGCCACGATTCGCGTTCTCAACGTTTTTGGTTCATCGCCTGTAAGCGCGCCCGGTTCGCCGCGGCGGTCGCGGGGTCGGCGGCGCCGTTGGGTTGACCGGGTTTGGCGGCGCCGTCGCCGCTGGCGCCGGATTTTTTGGCTTCTTCCTCGGCGACGGCCTTGGCGGCTTCGTCGACGTGCTCGATGTCGGCGCCGGCCTTCTGCAGGCGGTCGACCATCTGCCCGGGCGTGCGGCTCTTGTCGATCGCTTCTTCGGCGCTGATCCGCCCGGCGAGGTAGTGGCCGAGCAGGTTGTCGTCAAGCAACTGCATGCCGTACTTCTTGCCGGTCTGGATGTCGCTGTCGATGCGGAAGACCTTGTTCTCGCGGATCAGGTTCTGGATCGACGGCGTGACGTACATGAACTCGTACGCCGCGACGCGGCCTTCACTGTCGATGCGCGGGCAGAGCGTCTGACTCAGCACGGCGATCAGGTTGTTCGCCAACTGCACGCGAATCTGTTCCTGCTGGTCGGCGGGGAAGGCGTCGATGATGCGGCTGATCGTGCTCGCCGCCCCGTTGGTGTGCAGCGTGCCGAAGACCAGGTGGCCCGTCTCCGCGGCCTGCACGGCGGCGCCGATGGTGACGGTATCGCGCATCTCGCCGACCAGGATCACGTCCGGGTCCTGCCGCAGCGCGCGGCGGATCGCCTCGCTGAAGCTCGGCACGTCCACGCCCACTTCGCGCTGCACGACGATCGATTTCTTATGCTTGTGATAAAACTCCACCGGGTCTTCCATCGTGATGATGTGCCGGTCGAAGTGGATGTTGATGAAGTCGATCATCGCCGCCAGCGTGGTCGATTTGCCCGACCCGGTCGGCCCGGTGACGAGGAACAGCCCGCGCGGCCGGCGGCAGATCTGCTCGGCCATCGCCGGCAGGCCGATCTGCTCGAAGGTCAGCAATTTGTTGGGAATCTGCCGCAGCACCATCGAGCAGTTGCCGCGCTGCTTGAAGATCGCCACGCGGAACCGCGCCGCCTCGCCGTAGGCGATGGCGAAGTCGCCGGAGCCGGTCTCTTCGTACTCCTGCTGAATGCGCTCGGGGGTGATCGCCTTCATCATGGCGATGGTGTCTTCGGCCTCGAGGGTCTTCGTCTGCAACTGCCGCAGCCCGCCGTGCAACCGCACCGTCGGCGGCATGCCCACGGCCAGATGCAAGTCGCTCACGCCACGGCGGACGACGGTTTCGAGAAGGCGGTCGATTTGGATGGTGCTCATGACTGATCTTTCGTGTTTTGTGTTTTGTTATTTGGTGTTCGGTGTCTTCGACGTTGTTGTCATGCGGCGAGTGATCGAACGAATGTAGGCATTCAGCTTCGGCGCCAATTCGTCGATGAGGGGCTTCATCTCTTTTACGTCGGTTTCGGTGAGCAGGTTCCGAACGTAAGCGCGACGCATCCAGAAACGCACTTCCACAAGCGAGCCTCTGGCAATCCGCAGGCAGCGGCGGTTATCGGCAGACGAGCCGCGGCCGTCGCCTTCGGCGATGTTCGCCCCGATGCTATCCGCGGCCCGAATCAACTGCTTGCCGATCGTATCCTTCGCCAACGGCGGCCAAGTCGGAACGATCTGCCAGACGCGGTCGCAGAAAGTCTCGGCGAGCCGATAAACGTCCAACGTTTCGACTGTCTGAAAGGCCAAATTCCGCCGCCTTTTCCAAAACATCAAAACACAAAACACCCACACACCGTTGCTACTGCGCAATCCCCTCCACCTGAGCGATCTTCACGATCTCCTCCGCCGTCGTGCTGCCGTTGAGGATTTTCAGGCGGCCGTCGGCGAGGAGGGATTTCATGCCCCCGGCCAGGGCGGCTTTGCGGATCTTGTTGGTGGGGGCCCGCTCGAAGGCCAGGTTGCGCACTTCGCTGGTCATCTGCATGAGTTCGAACACGCCCATGCGGCCGCGGAAGCCCGTGCCGCTGCAGTTGTCGCAGCCGCGGGGTTTGTACAGCACCTTGTCGGCGATCTCGGCCGGGCCGATGCCCGCGAGCTTGAGCCAGCTCATGTCCGGCTCGCGGTCGACCTGCTTGCACTTGGGGCACAGCACGCGGATCAGCCGCTGCGCCATCACCGCCTGCAACGCCGAGGCCACCAGGAACGGCTTCACGCCCATGTCGATCAATCGCGTGATCGCGCCCGGGGCGTCGTTGGTGTGCAGCGTGCTGAACACCAGGTGACCCGTCAACGCCGCCTGGATGGCGATTTCCGCGACTTCCAGGTCTCGAATTTCACCGACCAGGATGATGTTCGGCGCCTGACGCAGCATCGAGCGCAGCACGCTCTTGAACGTGAACCCAATGCCTTCGCGGATCTGGCACTGGTTGATGCCGGGGAAGTTGTATTCCACCGGGTCTTCGGCGGTGATGATCTTGCGGTCGGGCCGGTTGAGCATGTTCAGCGCGCCGTAGAGCGTGGTCGTCTTGCCGCTGCCGGTTGGGCCGGTCACCAGGAAGATGCCGTTGGGGCGCTTGATGATCTTCTGGAAGGTCTTGAAGTCTTCTTCCTCGAAGCCCATTTTTTCCAGGCCGATGCGAACGCTGTCTGGCCGCAGGATACGCAGCACGCAGCTCTCGCCGTGCACGCCGGGCAGGGTGCTGACGCGGAAGTCGACTTGCTGGTTGTCGACCTTGAGCTTGATGCGCCCGTCCTGGGGCAGGCGCTTCTCGGCGATGTCGATGCCGGCCATGATCTTGATGCGGCTGATGAGCGGGCCCTTCATCTTGGCCGGAATTTTGTCGCGGATCACGCACTCGCCGTCGATGCGGTAGCGCAGCTGCACGCGGTCCTTCATCGGCTCGATGTGAATGTCGCTCGCCCGGTTGCGCACGGCCTCGGCGATGAGGCTCTGCACGAGCTTGATGATCGGCGCCTGCGTGGCGTCGTTCTGGGCGTCTTCGCCCATGCCGGTGATGTCGATCGATTTGTCGATCGAGCGGTCGAGCGATTTATCGAGCGATTTGTCGAGCGTCTTGTCCATCGACTCGCGCAGGCGGTCGATCGTGCGGTCCATTGTTTTATCGATGGTGGCGTTGGCGCCGGTGTTGAAGAGTTGATCGAGCACCGCCTTGATGCGCCCCTTGGCCGCGAGCACGGGCTTGAGATCCTTGCCGAGGCGGAAGCGCAGGATTTCCTGCATCTCCAGGTCGAGCGGGTCGTGGATGGCGATGCGGATGCGGCCGCCTTCCATGCCCAGGGGCACGACGACGTACTTGCGCATGAGATCGTCGGGGATCAGGTTGACGGCGTTCGGCGGCACGCCGCCGGCTTCGAGGTCGACGTATTCGAGGTTGTACTGGGCCGCCAAGGCCTTGTAGACGTTGTTTTCGGAGCTGATCTTGAGCTCGACGATCGCTTCGCCGACGCGCATGTTCTTGCTCTTGGCGTGGGCGAGGGCTTTTTCGATGTCCTTGGGCTGGCAGACGCCGAGATCGATGAGGATTTCGCCGAGTCGTTTTTGAATCTTCGCCATGTCGTGCTTCTCCGGCTCAAACAAACGGGTACGGGCAAACGGGTACGGGCGTGCTGAAGCGACAGTATACCACAACCGCACGCGACCGAACGCCACGCCGCCGGCCGTTCCTGCCATTTTTTCGCTGGCAATCGCGCCCGAATCCGGCCGAGCAGAGCGATTCGAACAACTCGTGATGCCGCCCCAGCAGCAGCCCGTACGCCGGCACGCCGATCTGCCGCTTCAGCGCCGTCGACCCGACGACGTCGGTGAACAAAAGCACCGCCAGCCGCGTCGGCCGCCCCGTCGACGATGCATCGGCAGTCGGAGGATCGCGGCTCACCGCATTAGTTTATAAACCGCGGTCCGGATGACCAGACAATGGCCGCGCGGCAGGACAACGCAAGGAACCCCCGCCATACGGCCGACGCGACCGTCGGTCGGCCGCGAACCGCCGTCACCCGCGCCGATAGACTTCGCGGCGGTGGCCGACGTCGATGACGAGGATCACGAGGCGTTTGTCTTCGATCGTGTAGATGATGCGATAATCGCCGATGCGGATGCGGTAGGCGTCGTGGCCGGTGAGTTTAATGCTGCCGGGCGGGCGGGGGTTGGTGGACAACGCCACGAGCTTAACGGCGATGCGGGCCCGCACCTGCTTCGGCAACCCGGCGATGGCCTTGTCGGCGATCGGCGAGACGTTGACTTCGTAAGGCACCGTTAAACGCCCCAACGGCGTCGTGCTTCTGCGAGCGGGACCGGTTTCATCTTGCCGGACAAGTAATCCTCACGGCCCTTTCGGGCGATTTCCGAATCTTTGATGTCTTGCTCGGCGCGCGTCAACTGATCGTACCGACGCCGGGGCACGATAACGAACTCGCTTTTGCCGATCTTAAAGGTCGTCAGGGGCATGTCTGAATGATAATCGCCGGCCGCGTATTTTTCGACGAATCTTCGCCGTCCGGCGCGATCAGGCGGCATGCGACGTCAGCGCTACGGCCGCAGGCGTCTTTTCGACGAACAGTTGCAGATGCGGGAACGGCATCTCGATGCCGGCTTTGTCGAGTGCCACTTTGGCGCGCTCG
>DASVSS010000223.1:0-12180 GCA_036387945.1 Tepidisphaeraceae bacterium
CGGCGCGCTCGTCGGCACGCTCCAGTGCGGCCCGACCGGCGGGTGGGCCACATGGACGACGCTCTCCCTGACCACCGCCCTCAAGGCCGGCAGCAACACTGTCAAGCTCGTGGCCGGAACCGCGACCGGCGGGAACGTCGATTGGCTGCAGGCGTCGCCGGCGTGAGGGGCGGGGTGCCCGCTGCCTGACTGGTGCCCGGATACGTCACTGTTGCGGTCGCACCGTCGTTGTTGGAATAGGCGCACGCTTGGCTCTCGGGGCAGATTTTCGTTCCAGAGTTCGGCAGTTCACCGCAATCAACCGCTTTCTGCGATCATAATCGCTGATGCGCTGCGCAACTGCATCATTGGGGCCCATAGGGCGCTGACATCTCCTCGGATTTTTCCCGACGGCCACGCGCTCCCGCGGTCGGTTACATCGAATGCCGTTCGGCCTCAACCTCGTTTTAACCGTCACTTCATATCCAGCCCCCCATAATCGCTCGGGCGTTGTGCGTGGCGACGAGGCGCTGCGCCCTCAATTCGTTAATCGGATACGCCCTTCGCTCGCGCCCCTGTGCCATTTGCTGTCATCGACTTGAAGGAAATGTGATGTCCGTTGCCCGTATCGAATCCCTGGAGGCCCGCCGGCTACTGGCTGACACGCTGGCTGCGACCGTAGACGTCGCCAAGCCCAGGCAGACGATCGATGCGATTGGCGCTGCGCTCAACAGCGGCTGGCAATTGCCTGAGTACCGCTCGGCAGAGTTTCTCAACAAGGCGTTCGGCGATCTCGGCATCAGCGCGCTGCGTAGCCCGCTCGATCCCGCGTGGGAACTGGGCAACGACGACAGCGACCCCAACACCTACAACTGGGCGAAGTTCAGCGACGACGCCATCGGTACGACGATGGAGTTCTTCGCCCAGGCCAAGGCCCGGGGGGTGAAGACGTTTTTGCTCACGGTGTGGTCGCCGGCGTCGTGGATGAAGACCAACAAGGCCGCCGCCCACGGCGGGCAGTTGCGGCCCGAGTTCCGCGAGGAGTACGCCGAGTACATCACCGCCGCCCTCGTGCGCGCGAAGGTGAAGTGGGGCGTCGACATCACGCATGTGTCGATCGCCAACGAGCCGTGGTTCACCGAGCCGTACGTGAGCACGATCTGGACGCCCACGCAGTTGCGCGAAACGCTGAAAGTCGTCTCCGCCCGGTTCGTCCGCGAAGGATTGTCGGCGCAGCTGGTGATGCCGGAGGACGTGTCGAGCATTTACCGCACGCAGAAGTACGTGCAGTCGATCGCCGCCGACCCGGCCGCCAATGCCGCGGTGCCGATCATCGGCAGCCACTACCTCAACGACCAGGACATGATGACCCTGGCGACGCAGGCGGCGACGCTGAAGAAAAAGATCTGGTACACCGAGATCGGCAACGGCAACCCGGACCTCATCGGCGCGATCGGCCTCGCCCGTGGCGTCGACTCCGCCCTCGTGCGCGGCAACGCCAACGCATGGATCAACTGGCAGCTGTCGAACACGAACGCCTTCGAGTCGCTTATGGAACGCGGCGTGCCGACGCCGAAGTATTACGCGCTGAAGCACTTCGCCCATTTCGTCCGCCCGGGCGACGTGCGCATCGACGTCCACTATTTCGGCGACGCCGTGCGGGTGGCGGCGTTCAAGAGCCCCACGACCGGCGCGCTCACGGTCGTGATGAGCAACATCCGCACGACCGACGTCGACGTGAACCTGTCGCTGGCGGGCATGACCGCGCCCGCGCAGTTCAGGCAATACCGCACAAGCGCGACCGAGAATTGCGCCGAGATCGCCCCCGTCGCCGGCGCGACGAACATGACCGTGTCCCTGGCGGCCAACAGCATCATCACGCTGTATGCCGGCCCCGATCTCGTCACGCCCATGCCGGCGACGGCGTCGGCGCAGGTCACGCCGAAACCGTGGGCCGACGCCTGGAACAGCAACGCCCTGCGCGGGGCGGCGATGAAGGGCGAGCACGACAAGGTCGTGGAACTGATCGCCAGCGGCGCGGACGTCAATGCCGCGTTCGCCAACGGCTGGACGCCGCTCTTCACCGCGTCGGCCTCGCCGTACAACAAGACCGACTTCATCATCCGCGACCTGCTCAAGGCCGGGGCGAACGTCCTGCATCGTGATACCGAAGGCCTCACCGCGCTCCACGTCGCGGCCATGAGCGAGATTCCGGCGTTCGGCACCGTCGACAGCCTCTCGGCCACGCGCGTCAAGCAACTGCTGGCGGCCGGTGCGCCGGTGGACGCGCAGGACAACTACGGCCGCACCGCGCTGATGTACGCCGCGATGCTGCCGAAGCTCGGCCCGAAGTTCGCCAAATCCGACACGAGCGTCCTGCAGGCGCTGCTCGACGCCGGCGCCAGCCGCGACGCGAAGGACGTGTACGGCCGCACCGCGCTCGATTACGCAAAGCAGGAATACGCGACCGAAAACGTCGCCGCACTCTCCGACCGCGGCACGGTCGAGGCCCGCGTCTTCAGGGACGCCAACGGCAACGCCACGCAAGATGGCGGCGAAGCCCCCCTTGCCGGCGTGCGCGTCTACGTCGATCTGAACGAAAACGCGCTGCCCGAAGCGTACGAGCCGTCGTCCACCACCAGCGCCGATGGCGTGGCGACGCTTGTCGGCGTCCTGGCCGGGACGTACACCCTGCGCGCTTTCGCGCCCGACGGGAGCTACCTGACGCCCGAGTCGCTCGTTGCCGCGAGCGTGACGGCTGGCAACGTGTCGGTCGCCTACCTGCCGGTCGTGCCCGCGGGCACCGCCGAACTGCGCGGGTACGTCATCAACGACGTCGACGCCGACGGCAACCAGAGCGGCAACGAGGCCGGCATCGCCGGCCGGACGGTCTACCTCGACGCCAACAACAACGCCGAGCCCGACGTCGGTGAGCGCACTCAACTCACCGCCAGCGACGGCAGTTACGCATTCGACAGGGTGATCGCCGGCACCCACACCCTGCGGCAGGTCGTGCCCGGCGGCTGGACTCAAACCCGTCCCGCCGCCGGCAGCGGATTGACGATGACGATCGTTGACGGCGACGTCCGCACGGGCCTCGACTTCCTCGTCACGACAGTGGTCGTGTCCACGCCCACGCCGACTCCTACACCGACGCCAACCCCGACGCCTACCCCCACGCCGACGCCTTCGGTGACCACGTTGCAGGCGGAGGCCGCGGCGATGGCGGGCGGGACGTACAAGACCAGCAACTACGGCGGCTTCAACGGCACAGGCTTCGCCGACTTCGGCGGGCAGAACAGTTCCGCGACGTTCTCGCTCACGCGGGCGGCGGCCGAGACCGCGGCGCTTACGATCCGCTACGCCAACGGCGGCGCGACCGACCGCCCGCTGCAGGTGCTGGTCAACGGCGTGGTCGCGGGAACCATCGCCTGCACGCCCAGCGGCGGGTGGGGCACCTGGGCGACGGCGTCGCTCAGCGGCGTGACCCTGCCGGCGGGCGCGGTGTCGATCAAACTCGTCGCCAGCGCAAGCGTCGGCGGCGGGAACGTGGACGAACTGACCGTCGCCGCCGGCTCGACGCCGACGCCAACCCCTACGCCGACGCCAACTCCGACCCCAACGCCGACGCCGACGCCGACAAAGTACGAAGCCGAGGCCGCGACGCTCACCGGGGGCACCTACAAGGCCAGCAACAACGGCGGCTTCACGGGTACGGGCTACGGCGACTTCGGCGGCAATGGGTCGGCGGCGGAATGGGCCTTTAGCCTGACGGCCGCGGGCGGCTACAAGCTCGAAGTCCGCTACGCCAACGGCGCGACGACGGCGCGGCCGTTGAGCGTGATCGTCAACGGCGCGCTAGTCGGCACGCTCCAGTGCGGCCCGACCGGCGGGTGGGCCACATGGACGACGCTCTCCCTGACCACCGCCCTCAAGGCCGGCAGCAACACTGTCAAGCTCGTGGCCGGAACCGCGACCGGCGGGAACGTCGACTGGCTGCAGGCGTCGCCGGCGTGAGCGGAATTCGTCGCGGGCACACGCGACGTGCGAGTGAGTACGCGAGCGAATTGGGGCTCTCGTCGCAAGGGTGAGAACGAGTTATGCACTTTTGGAACCGATGTGCCGCAGTCGGCTGCCCCCAAAGTGCATAATAGGCTCTAGCGTACTAACCCTTGGCACCCGGCGGTTCGAGGCCGGTTATCGAATCCGCACAGAACAGCGTGGGCGGCTCGACTTCGGCGCTCAAGCCGTGGAGATAACGGGCCGATCCGTGGAATGCCGGTGCGGGTCCTGGTCGATTACAGCACGCGGCGCACTTTTCCATGACCGAACATAATGGCCAAGCGCCCGGGCCCGGGGGCCGGGCGGGTGGAATGGGTTTGGCGGCGGGGGCTTCGGCGGCTGTATCTTTGCAGCGGAGTCGCCTGTGAAGCATAAGCCGACCTGGGAGGGCCACGCGCCAGGTGAGAACCGGCGCCTGGCGGTGCTGCACGATTACCGCATTCTTGATACTGAGGCCGAGAAATCGTTCGACGATCTCGTGCTGTTGGCGGCGCACATCTGCGAGATGCCGATCGCCTTGGTCAGCCTTGTCGATGCCGACCGGCAATGGTTCAAGGCAAAGATCGGGGTCGACGTCGACAGCACGCCGCGGGCGGTGTCGTTTTGCGCGCACGCGATTCTTGGCAAAGAGCTATTCGTCGTGCCCGACGCCACGCAGGACCCGCGGTTCGCGTCCAACCCCGTCGTGACCGGTGAGCCGTACGTTCGCTTCTACGCGGGTGCGCCGCTGGTGACGACCGAGGGGGAAGCGCTGGGCACGATCTGCGTGGTCGACCGCACGCCGCACACGCTGCGGCCGGAACAGGGTGCCGCGCTGATGGCGCTGGCGCGGCAGGTCGTCAGCCAGATGGAACTGCGCCGCGCCGCGGCGGCGAATGCCCTGCTGTGCGTGAAGGCCGAGCGGGACGCGCGGCGTGCGGCGCGGCAGGCGGCGATCGCGCAGAAACTCGCCGGCGAGCAGTGCGGGCTGCGCGAGGCGGTGGCCGGGATGGAACAGGTCCTCGGCGTCGTCGGCCATGAGCTGCGCACGCCGCTGGCGGCGCTGCGGGCGATCAGCGAATTCCTCACCACCGACGGTGCCAGCGGCACGCCCGAGGCCGAGCGGTTCATGCACGAGATTTCGTCCGAAGTCGACCGCATGTCCAACACCGTCGACAATCTTCTTGAAGCGGCGCGCCTCAACAGCGGCCGGGCGCGATGGAACTGGGCGACATTCGATATCGGCGACGTGATCGCCGACGCCGTCGAGTCCGTGCGCCCGCTGATCGACGCCGGCCGCGTCGACCTGGTGGTGGCCGCGGCCGAGTGGATGCCCCCGATGACCGGCGACCCTGACGCCGTACGGCGACTGCTGATCAACTTGCTCAGCAATGCCTACAAGCACACGCGCTACGGGCGGATCACGATCGACTGCGAGCGGCTGCGCGACGCCGCCGGGGAGTGGGCGGCGCTGCGGATCAGCGATACCGGCTGCGGCATCGCCCCGGAGGTGTCGGCACGCCTGGGTGAAGCGTTCGCGCTCAACGCCGGCGTGGTCGGCAGCAATCACGTCCGCGGGACGGGCCTGGGCCTGGCCATCTGCAAGGGCATCGCCGCAGCGCATGGCGGGGAACTGCGCATCGCGTCGGTGCAGGGCCAAGGCACGACGGTCACCGCGCGCCTGCGCACCGACCTGCCCGCCGCCGCCAGTGGCGACACCGTTCCGGCGGGCGAGTCCGAACGCATGTTCCCTGATACGCTTGCCGCATAACGGCGAGACGTGCCGCGCGGACGAACAGAATGGACGCACGCCGGAAATTCTTTGCAAAGCCTCCGTCCTCTCGTCATAATATGAAAGGCGGTTCATCTGGTTTTTACGAAGCGGAATCATGGCGCGAGTAGTTAAACGCGGGGGGATCGTCTCGACATTGGAAGGCCTTGAAGGCCGTCGGCTGCTCTCGGCGGGGCTTGCCCCGCGGGCGATCGGCACCGCGGCCGCGGCCGTCGTGCGGCCCGATTACAACACCGGCACCGGGCTGTTCGTCAAGAACGGCGAAGTCTACGACGCCAACGGGCACGCGTTTCACGTCCGCGGATTTAATCACACCGTCGCCTGGGGCGACACGATTAAGAATCTGGACGCGATCGGCGAGTTCGACAAGACCGGCGCCAATGCCGTGCGGGCGGTGTTCAACACCTTCGGCGGCGGGGCTTCGCCGGCGCAGCGCAAGAGCGTGGTCGAAAAGTTCATCGCCGAAGGCATCGTCCCGATCGTCGAAGACCACTCGGCCACCAACGGCAAGGCCGCCCACCAGCTGCAGGCGATCGTCGACCGCTGGCTGCTGCCCGAAAACGTCGCGTGGCTGAAGCAGTACGAAGAGAACGTGATCCTCAACATCGCCAACGAGTGGGGCCCTGACGCCACGCTCTGGCGCGACGCGTACATCAGCGGCATCGCGCGCCTGCGCGACGCGGGCGTGAACGCACTGATCATGGTCGACGCCGGCATCAGCGGGCAGGGCGTGGGCACGCTGGCGAAGTGGGGACAGGACGTGATCGACGCCGACCCGCAGCACAACGTGGTGCTGTCGGTGCACATGTACAACTACTGGCGCAGTGAAGGCGCGACCGACGTGGGCACCGACGGCTACGTCGCCGGCGCGCCGTGGGACATCCGCACGGAACTGACCAAGCTCAAGGCCGCCGGCCTGCCGGTGGTGGCGGGGGAGTTCAGCTGGACCGACGGCGGCGACGTGCCGTACGACACGCGCGCGGCGATGAAGGCCTACGACGACCTGGGCCTGGGCTGGCTGGCGTGGTCGTGGAACCAGAACAGCAAGCCGATCCACGACATGCTCTCGCGCACCGCGGGCTGGCAGTACGACAGCGCCGCGGACTTGAGCGATTTCGGCAAGCTCGTCATCGACGACCCGGCGCTGGGCCTCAAGGCCACCGGCCGCCCGGCGACCACGCTGCGCCCCGGCCGCATCGACGGCACGGCGACGATCTCCACCGGCGATCCGGCACAGGGCGTGTTCGTTTACATCGATGACAACAACAACGCCCAGCTCGACAGCGGCGAGCGCTCGACGAACACCGATCACCTCGGCCGGTTCTCGCTGACCAAATTGCCCCAGGGCCTGCACCGCGTGCGCGTGCTCGCCAGTGTGCCCACGTCGGCGGTGAGCGTCGCGCTGCCCGCGGGCGACACGGCGCGAATCGCGTTGCGCTATCACCCGCCGGCCTCGACAGGCGCGGTGCTGAGCGGCTACGTGTTCGACGACGTCAACCGCGACGGCTACCGCGGCGCCGGCGAGTCGGCCGGCGGCGGGCAGGAAGTGTTTCTCGATCTCGACGGCGACGGGCAGCTCACGGGCGTCGAGCCGCTGGCCGTCACCGATTCTGACGGGAAGTACACGTTCGCCGGTCTGGCGGCCGGTGCTTATCGGGTTGGGGTTCTGCTTTCGCCGGATACCGAGCGGACGACGTCGAACGTCGCCTTCACGCTCGCCGCTGGCGAACAACTGACCAACGTGGCGATCGGCCTCGTGCGGCCGCCGGCGCTGGGGTCGATCAGCGGCGTGTTCTTTAACGATGCCAACCTCGACGGCGTGCGGCAGCCGGGCGAGGCCGGGCAGCCGATCAAAGAGCTGTTCCTCGATCTCGACAACGACGGCGCGCTTGGCGCGACCGAGCCGCGCACCCTCACCGCCACCGACGGCACGTTCCTGTTCACGCGCGTCGCGCCCGGCGACTACACCGTCGTGCGGCCCGCCAGCGGCTGGCAGGTGACCACGACGCCGACGCCGGTCACGGTAACGGCCTTCACGACCGCGGTGGCCGCTGACGTCGGGGCCGTCGAACAGCCCGTGACGCTTGGCGGCGTCGTTTACAGCGATCTCAACGGCAACGGCAACCAACAAACCGACGAGCCGCCGGCGGCGGGCATTACGGTTTATCTCGATGCCGACGGCAATCAACAGTACACCGCCGGCGAAAGGACGACCGTCACCGACGACACCGGTGCGTTCGTGTTCGCGGACATCAAGGCCGGCACGCACGCGGTGCGTGCCGTGCCGCCGGCGGGGCTGACCCTCAGCAGCGGCACGCAATTCTGGACGCTTCACGGCGGGCAGACCTATACGGGCCTGAAGCTCGGGCTCGGCGTCGCCGCGACCGGCCCGACGCCCACGCCCCCGAGCGTGGGCGTCATCAGCGGCGTCTACTTCCATGACGTGAACGCCAACCGCTGGCTCGAAAGCGCCGAAGGGCGCGTCGGCGGGGTGACGGTCTACCTCGACGTCAACGACAACGGCGTGTACGACGACGAAGAGCCCGCCCAAATCACCGACGCTGACGGCAAGTTCACGTTCACCGGCCTGGCCGCGCACACGCACCGGTTGCGCGCGGTCGCGCCGGCGGGGTACAAGGTCCACACCACGCAGATCGACGTGCTGTTGTCGCAGGCACAGCACTTTTCGATCGCGCGGTTCGGCGCGGTGACATCGGCGACGCCCGCGCCGGTGGTCATGACGATGCAGGCAGAGACAGCGGCGTTCTCCGGCGGGACGACGTTTTCGTCGAGCACGGGCGGCTACAACGGCAGCGGCTTTGCCGACTACGCCGGGCGCGATTCCGCGGCGGAGTGGAGTTTCAAACGCCGCGCCGCCGGGCAGGTGAGCGTCGTTTTCCGCTACGCCAATGCCGGCGCCGCCGACCGGCCGCTGACGCTGTATCTCAACGGCGTAAACGTCGGTGTCGTGTCGTTCCCGACCACAGGGGCATGGACGAAATGGGCTACGACCGCGCCGTTGCAGCTGGTCCTGCCCGCCGGCGCCAACACCCTTAAGGCCGTCGCCGGCGCCAGCGGCGGGGCGAATGTCGACCAAATCGCCCTGACGGATGTGCCAGTCGTTGTGCCGACGCCCGAGCCCACGCCGACGCCAACTCCAACACCGACACCTACGCCCACTCCGACTCCGACACCGACGCCGACCCCCACACCCACGCCCACGCCGACTCCGACCCCCACGCCCGACCCGGCGATGACGCTGCAAGGCGAAGCCGCCGCGTTCGCCGGCGGGACGTACAAGGCCGCCAACAACGGCGGGTTCGTCGGCACGGGTTATGCCGATTTCGGCGGGACGAATTCGTCGGCGACGTTCACGCTCACGCGCACGTCGCCGTCCACGGCCGGCATCACCTTCCGGTACGCCAACGCCGGCAAGACCGACCGGCCGTTGCAGATTTTCGTCAACAGCGTCGCCGTCGGCAGTGTGGCATGCCCACCGACCGGCGGGTGGGACAAGTGGAAGAGCCTCACGCTCGACAACGTCGCCTTGCCGACCGGCACGGTGACGATCAAGGCCGTCGCCACCGCCGCCGACGGCGGGGGGAACCTCGACGAAATCACCGTCAGCGGCCCCGGCGCAACACCCACACCCACACCGACACCAACACCGACCCCGACCCCCACGCCCTCGCTGCTCGAGGCCGAGGGCGCGGTTCTCACCGGCGGCACCTATAAGGCTGCTGGCAACGGCGGATTCACCGGCACGGGCTACGCCGACTTCGCCGGCGACGGCTCCGCCGCCCAGTGGGCCGTCACCCTCGCTACCGGAGGGAATCACAAGCTCGAATTCCGCTATGCCAACGGCGCCACAACCGCGCGGCCGCTGACCGTGCTGGTCAACGGCATCGCCGTCGGCACGATCGCCTGCAACCCCACGGGCGGGTGGAACAAGTGGGCCACGCTGTCGCTCACCACCGCCCTGGCCGCGGGCGCCAACGCCGTCAAGCTCGTCGCCGGCACCGCCACCGGCGGCAACGTCGACTGGTTGAGCGTCACCCCGGCATGACCGCCGATGCCGCCCGACGCGCTGCGAACCGGCCCGGGCGTGAGACGCATTGTCATGTTTCGGCGTCATCCGGCCGATAAATCCCCCGGCAACTGCGCCGCCCCACTTGCGGCGATCCGCCGCGTGTAATGCGACGAACATCCGCGGCGTCATCTCTGTAAAGACTGCACGGCCGGCCGCGAGGACGTCGACGGTTGCTGCGCCGGACCCGTTCACCCGATTCCGCGAATCGGTCGAATCGGTCCCCGAAGTCGTTTCATTGGATCGTCCAACGTTTGTTCCTTCGCTCCGAAAGATAACCCGAGCATGTTCACTCGCGCCCCCGCGCCGCGGCCGCCGCGTTCGCCCGCTTCGTCGAAAAAATCCGTCAGCGTCGAGAAACTCGAACCGCGCCAGCTCTTTGCCGTCGGCATCACGATCGACGCCGGCAGCCGCGCCCAGACCATGGACGGCTTCGGCACCAGCTTCGGCGGCTACACGCCCAACGTGCTGACGAACTCGACGAAGTTCCAGAAGATGTACTACCAGGACCTGGGCGCCTCGATGGTCCGCGTGCCCCTGCAGTTCACGGCCCTGCGCGCCGACGACGGCAGCCTCGCCACGCCCGTCTACATGGGCCCGGATCTCAAGGACAACATCAAGAAGTTCAACTTCGCCGATCCCAACACCCTGCGCGTCGGAAAAATGGTCCGTGCCAGCGTCAGGTACGGCGTGGGCAAGGTCGCCGTCATCGCCAGCCTCTGGACCCCGCCGCACTGGATGAAAGGCGCCGAAGTCAGCAGCTGGGACGGCAAGCCCAACGGCAAAATGCCCGAGCTCAAGGTCGGCAAGAACGGCGGCTCGTCGAGCAGCATCGGCGGCAGCCTGATCGATTCCGACGAAAACCTCACGCAGTTCGCCCGCTACGTCTCGGCGTTCGTCAAAGGCTACGAAGCCTACTACGGCGTGCACATCGACGCGGTCAATCTCCAGAACGAGCCGGCCTTCCGCACCTGGTACAGCAGCGCCGTCTACTCCCCGCAGCTGTACGTCAAGGCGGTCAAGGCCGTCAGCCGGTGGTTTAAGAAGTACGGCATCACCACGCAGCTCATGGGGCCCGAAGACGTCGGCGTCGGCAACGCCGCCAGCCCCTCGATCCTGCAGCGGCAGATGCGCTACATCGAGGCCATCCGCCGCGACCCCGAAGCCGTCCGCGCCGTCGACGTCCTGGCCATCCACGGCTACGCCCAGGACGGCCGCAACGCCAACCGATCCCCGCAGATGTGGGGCGAGTATTACAACGGCCGCAAAAGCGGCAACGGCCCGAGCTGGACCGGCGTTAAGGCCGACGGCAAGCCGCTGTGGATGACCGAAGTCAGCGGCGAAGGCCCCACCTGGGGCTCGGCCATCCGCGTCGCCCAAACCATGCAGGACGGCATCACCCGCGCCAACGTCGGCGCCTGGGTCTTCTGGGGCATCGCCAACAGCACCACCCAGCCCCACGGCGAAGCCCTCACCCAGGGCACCGACGCCACGGCCAAAAAGTACTCGGCCTTCAAGCACTTTTCCCGCTACGTCCGCCCCGGCGCGGTGCGCCTGGCCACCAACGCCAACGACCCCTTCGGCGTCTACGCCAGCGCGTTCGTTCACGACAAGGACAAGACCCTCACCACCGTGCTCATCAACGGCTCGGACACCGACCAGAAGATCCGCCTCCGCCTGCCCGGCATCGATCTGGCGAAGTTCGACATCGGCTACGTCACCGACGCCACCCACAGCTGGACGCGCCTGCGCGCCTTCGCCGTCGAAAGCGGCTTGGCCAAGTTCACCCTGCCGGCCAACAGCGTCATCACCCTGCAGGGGGGCATGAACCGCCCCAAGCCCGCGAGCGTGAGCGGCTTCTATTACAAAGACAGAGACGCCGACAAGAAGTTCGACGGCGTCGAAGTCGGCCTGCCCGGCGACAAGATTTTCGTCGACGCCAACAACAACAACCGCCGCGACGCCAGGGAGCTGTTCGCCACCACCGACGCCAAAGGCTACTTCCGCTTCGACGCCCTCGCCCCCGGCGCCGTCCGCCTGCGCCGCGAAATGCCCGCCGGCTGGGAGCAGACCACGCCCGTCGCCAACCTCGTGCTCACCGGCGGCCAAGCCAAAACCGGCGTCCTCATCGGCGCCCGGCCCAGGGCGTAACAAGTCGCCGTCTACGACTGCAACTCCGGTCCCCTCTCCCGCGTACTCGCGGGGGAGGGCTAGGGAGGGGGCCGACGCGCAACTCGAAGTGCATCCAAGTTCTGCGATCTCCCGAGCCCTCTCCCGGCAG
>DASVSS010000224.1:0-11304 GCA_036387945.1 Tepidisphaeraceae bacterium
GCGGCGTCGCAGTGGTCGACGCCAAGGAGATGAGCGTCGCCCAATGGGCGTTCGACCACGACCAGCCCGCCGGCCGCGGCACGGCGACGCTGCCGGCGGCGTCGGGGACGTACGTCCCCCTGCGCGGCCCGCGCGGCGTGGCGGGCGTGCTCGGCGTGGCGGCGGGCGCGACCGACGCCGACCCCTCGCCGCAGCGCCGCCAGCTCATCGAAGCCTTCGCCGCACTGACGGCCCTGGCGGTGGAGCGGGCGAACCTGGTCGACGAGGCCAAGGCCGCGTGGGAGCAGGTCGAAGCCGAGTTCCTCCGCAATACGCTGCTCGCTGGCGTCTCGCACGATTTGCGCACGCCGCTGGCGGGCATCGTCGGCGCCGCCACCGCCCTGGCCGAAGACAACGGCGCGATGGCCCCCGCGGCGCGGCAGGAGATGCTCGACACCCTCGTCGGCGAAGCCGAGCGGCTCGAGCGCCTGATCAACAACCTCCTCGACATGACGCGCATGGAAGCCGGCGGGCTTTCGCTCAGGAAGGAGTGGACGCCGATCGAAGAGACCATCGGCGCCGCCCTGCACCACCTCGACCGCCGGCTCGTCGGCCGGGCGGTCACGACGCACGTCCCCCCCGGCCTGCCGCTGGTGCACATCGACGCTGGGGCGATCGAGCAGGTGCTGCTGAACCTCGTCGACAACACGATCGAGTACACGCCCTCCGCGGCGCTGATCGAGATCACAGCGCGGCTCGCGGGCAACGCCCTCACGGTGGAAGTCGCCGACCGCGGCCCGGGCCTGCCGGCGGGCGCCGAAGAGCGGGTGTTCGAAAAGTTCTTCCGCGCCCCGGCGTCCCAAGGCCAGCCGAATCGTGGCGTGGGCCTGGGCCTGCCGATCTGCCGCGGCATCGTCGAGGCCCACGGCGGGAGCATCCACGCCACCAACCGCCCCGGGGGCGGTGCGGTGTTCACGTTCACCCTCCCCGTCGGCGGCACCCCGCCCGCGGTGGACGCATCGGCTTAAGCATTTTCCTAAGGAGACTGTGAGGACGCACTGACAGCCGTCTCGTCGCAATGAATCGCCAATCCGGTTCCTCCCTCGCGGGGAGGTCAGGCGCACACCCCCCGGCCATGCAACAGCGGCCCGCTGATGGGCAGAAGCAAACCCCTCGCCCGGTACACCGGGAGAGGGTAGGGAGAGGGCTTTGGGAGGCGGGTCGTCTTGCCGTAACGAGTTGCCCAAAGCTCAAATGCAGAGGAAATACGAATGTCCATGAATGAGCACGAATAAGGGACAATGGCGGGTCAGGCGTGGCTCGGCCGACGTTCCTTGCCCATCTACTTTTTCATCATTCGTGTCGATTCGTGGACACTCGTGTTTTTCCGAAAGGTCGATACCAGTAGAGGTGATCGGCAGACAGAGCGATGAGGCGGTCAAGGCCCTCTCCCTATCCTCTCCCGGAGTACCGGGCGAGGGGTTTGGTTTTCTGGCAGCAGTGAGCCGTGATTGCATGGCCGGGGTGTGCCGCCTTGCCTGCCTTGGAGAGGGAGGAACCGGAGCCGTTGGCGCTTGCTTGAAAACCGCATGTGACTGCCCGTTGCGGGTACGATCCGTTCTCCATTTACATGGCCGATCTGAAACCGATTATCCTCGTGATCGAAGACGAGCCGCCGCTGCGGAAGTTTCTGCGCGTCACGCTCGACGCCCAGGGCTACGACGTCATCGAGACGGCCACCGGCGAAGCCGGCGTGCGGCACGCGGCCTACGACCGGCCGGACCTGGTCATTCTCGACCTGGGCCTGCCGGATATCGACGGCATCGAGGTCACGCGGCGCATCCGTGCGTGGTCGTCGATTCCCATCATCGTCGTTTCGGCGCGTGGCAAAGAGCAGGACAAGGTCGTCGCGCTCGACGCCGGCGCGGACGATTACCTCACCAAGCCCTTCGGCGCGCGCGAACTCGCCGCCCGCGTGCGTGTGGCCCTGCGGCACGTCGCGGCGGTCAAGGGCGAGACGGGCGATGCGCGGTTCGAGCACCGAGGTCTGCGCGTCGACCTCGCCCGCCGCGAAGTGGGCGTCAACGGCGTCGCGGTTCACCTGACGCCGAACGAGTTTCGACTGCTGGCGGTGCTGGTCCGCCACGCGGGCATGGTGATGACGCACCGGCAGCTTCTTCAGGAAGTGTGGGGCCCGGGCAGCGGACAGGAGACGCACTACCTGCGGGTGTACATGAACCAGTTGCGGCAGAAGATCGAAGCCGACCCCGCCCGGCCGCAACATCTTCTGACCGAAACCGGCGTCGGCTACCGCCTCGCCAGTGAAGGCGACGCCGGTTGATGCCGGCGAGCCGTTTTGTGTTCCCTCGCCTCAACGGACCTGCCGGGGGCCCGTCCGGGGCCTGCCCGGCGGTCAAGACGATGCGTCGCTGGACGCCAGTCGTGCCGCCGGCGTCCAACGGCTGGTGGCGAGCATCGTCTCGACGAACGACGCCGAAGCATTGTCGTCGCCAGACATGAGGAGGAACAATGCCTCGGTCAGCACTTTCGTGCGAGCGACGAACGCCGGGCATTCGTCGCGCGACAGGGTGTCGAGCTGGTGCCGCATCGCGTCCATCTCGTCGGCGATCCTGGCCAGCAGTTCCCTTTTGGTCATCGGCGTCACCCGTTGCGCGTCGGCGTGCGTCGGCACGGCCCAAAGCATACGCCGTCGCGGGGGGGGGGTAATGCGGGTTTACCGAACATCGGCTCAGGAAACGCCTAGCAGGGACCGGGGCGGGCGAGCAGGCGAACAATCCCAGAATATCCGCGTCTTTTGCCGGTGCTTCGGCTATGTTGGACAGCGGAAGTCGCTGCTTCGTCGCCGCTTCGTCCCCCGATGCGTCGTCTGTTTCGGACGCGGTTTTGCCCGCGTCCTGCCCGGATTTGCCCCGTTTTGGCCCGCCATGTCCTTCACGACCACCCGAATCAACCAACTCGTTCTAGACCAACTGTCAACCGCGGAGATGCGCTTGCTGACGTTGACGGTCGCCGTCCGCAAAGGCCTTTCGACCGAAGAAGGCATCAAGGGCGATCTGCCCCAGGCCGTGCGCAGCACCCTGCGCAAGCTCGTGGCGACGAACGTCGTAGTCGATTCCGACGGCGTGTACGCCCTCGTGCGCCCCGCCGTCAAAGCTAAACCCGCCGACCTCGCGCACGCCACGGGCAAACGCGCCAGATAGCCCCACCCTCACGTCACCCCACCCCCGGGCTTGCCGCTTCAGCGGCAAGCATTTACCGCCCACTCACTTCCAGCAACCTAACCCCCAAACCTCAGTCCGCACCATGCCCATCCGCATCACCTCCGCCGCGTCGGATCCCACCCGTCCGCCCCGCGAAGGATGAAACCAGGCGTCAGTACGGCGGCCTGTTCCGGTGACAACGGTTTCGCCCACGCCACGCGGGCCTGCGTAGATCCGCCGGGGCCTGTGCTGCCGAATTCGCCGTAGCGGGCGGTGCGCTCGTTGTCGGGCTTGCCCCAGTTGTGCCACCCTTCGGGGCGGACGTGCGCACCCATGTCGCAGCGGACGAATGCCACGCCCGCGAACGGCCGCCACGGGCGGCCGAGGTATGCCGGGGCGCTGTCGGCGCTGGTCAGTCGGCAGTCGAGGAAGACGAACCCGAACGGCTCATTCTCCAGCGTGCTGGCGGCGGTGACGTAGCCGCCGTTCTTGCTGCGGATGTCGCAGCGGTCGAAGACCGCCGTCGCCGCGCCATAGATGAAATCGACGCGCCCTTCGATCGTGCAGTCGACGAAATACTGCCGTCTGCTGTGCGCCAGAAGCGTGTCCTGCCAGCCGATCAGCCGGCAGCGGCGGTAGACGCCGCGGTCGCCCTCGGTGCGCAATGCCATCGCTTGGCCGTGGTCGCCGGAGGTGTTTTCGAACGTGAGATTCTCGGCCTCGAAGCCGTCGCCGCGGATCACCACGCCCGTGCCGCGCACGCCCGCGGGCGAAGCGGGGTTCTGCGGTGCGCGGACGTTGAGGGCGTAGGTGAGGATTGTCGTTTCGGCGCTGTCGCCGACGAAGCTGACGTTCGTCTTCTCGCGCGGCACGAGGACGGGTCCGACGTACCGGCCGGGCTTGATGCGGATCGTCGTGCGGTCGGCGTTCCCGGGCGCGACCGCGTCGACCGCTGCCTGCACGGCCGTAAATTCCCCGCTGCCGTCGGCAGCGACGACGAGGGTCGCCGGCCCCCGCGCCGTTTGCGGCGCAGCCGGCGCTGCGGGCCGGGCGGCCGGCTGCGTCTGCGTCGGCTGCCGCGGCGGCTCGGCGATGAGCCTGAAAAGCCCCGCCGTCAGCGGCACGACGCGCCGCAGCTCGTCGGCCACGAGCGCCCCGAAGTACGTCGCGCCGATCTCGTTCAGGTGCGTGTGATCGACGCCCTTGTCGTCGCGCGGAGAGATCGTTTCGGCCGCCGCGGCCCCCATCGATTCGTACGCGTCGATCGACCGCGCGTGCAGGTCGATTAGTGCCGTCTTCTTCCCCGCCGCTACGTCGCGCACCGCCGCGGCATACGGCTCAAGCGTCGACCGGATGCGAGCGTCGTCGCCCCACGTCCGGCGGCTCAGCGGCGTCAGCAGCACGGGCGTCGCGCCCGCGGCCCGGGCTTCGTCGACGAAGCGCGACAAATGCGCGCGGTACGTCGTGGCCGGGTCGGTCTCGCGCTCGGGGCCCTTGCCGGGCTGGTCGTTATGGCCGAACTGAATGAGGACGATCGCCGGCCGGGCGTCGAGGCATTTTTGCCAGTGGCCTTCGTCGATAAAGCTTTTTGAGCTGCGGCCGGCCTGGGCGACGTTGACCACCTCGGCCCCTTCGGGGAAGCATCGCGCAAAGGGGGCGCCCCAGCCGACTTTATCGGTGACGGTGGAATCGCCGGCGAGAACGATCGTCAACCGCGCCCGTTGCGTCGCCGGTGCCGTCGCCGGCTGGGCGGGCGCGTGTGCGGCGAGAACCATCACCGACAGCGACGCTAAGCGAAGGCTGCGGATCGGTCGTCGAATACTTGCCGGTCGGTCCGTCAGTGCCACGCCACTCCTCGGTCAGGATTGATATTGTATCCACGCCGCGAGCGGCCGAAGATGATGCGGCGTGCGAACCCCGGAGGATCGACGATGCCTGAGGAAATCGAATACGGGGCCGAAGGCGGCGAGAAGCAACTGCTCGACGTGTACCGCCCCGCCGGCGGGAGGCCGGGGCCGGTGGCGGTTGTGGTGCACGGGGGCGGCTGGGGGAGCGGGGACAAGCGCGCCGACGTGCCGTTCATCGACGCGCTCGTGGCGGCGGGTGTCGTGGTCTTCTCGATCAACTACCGCTTGGCGCCGAAGCACCCGTGGCCGGCATGCCTGGACGACGTGCACGCCGCCGTCACCTGGGCCCGACGGCACGCGGGGCAGTACGGCGGCGATCCGGCGCGGCTGGCCCTGATCGGCTATTCCGCCGGCGGGCACCTCGCCTGCCAGGACGCGATCACCCGCGAAGCCCCCGGCGACGTGGCGGCGGTGGTCGCGCTGGCGGCGCCGACGGACATGGTGCTCGACAACTTCCGCCGCCTCGGCGTCAGCCCGGCCCTGCGCGCCGTGCTCGGCCGGACGGAAGTCGACGACGACACGCTGGAGGTGCTCTGGCAGATGTCCCCGATCAATCACCTCCGCCCCGGTCTGTGCCCGTTCCTGCTCGTTCACGGCACGACCGACACGAGCGTGCCTTATTCGCAGTCGACGCACCTGCAAAAACGCCTGCGCGACCTCGGCGTAGCGGCCGAGCTCATCACGTTGGAAAAAGCCGGTCACCGCATCAGCGATTGGCCGCAGTTCGACCCGCGCTATGCCGAGCGGATCGCCGAATGGGTAATTTCGACATTGCGGGCTTAGGCACGTTCTGATGAAGACCGCCTTTCCGGTTCCTCCCCCTCCGGGGAGGCTAGGTGGGGGCGGCCCCTGACCTGCAATAGCGGCCCGCTGCCGCCAGAGAACCAAACCCCTCGCCCGGTACCCCGGGAGAGGGTAGGGAGGGGGAGGAACAGGAGAGGCGTTTCATTGCTCTCGGGGCGTCTGCGAAGGCGTCAGACTTTCCCTATCTATCCCTCAATTTATCCCAAATCCTGATTGCACCGCATCTTCCATGAATTACCGCAGGAATTTCAGTGCAAATTGTCGTCCGGGGTGTATTCTTGACGTATATCGTTCCCGGGCAATACGAAGCGATCAGCGGCTGGCGTCTGGGCTGGGACAGGGCAGAGGAGCTTGATTTGATGAGTAACGCGACTCGATTTTGCATCGCCACGGCGGCGTTATCGGTGACGGCAGCGGCATTCGGGCAGCTCAAGGCGTTCCCGCAGGCCGAGGGCTTCGGCGCTGTTTCCACTGGCGGGCGCGGGGGCGACGTGTATCACGTCACCAACCTCAACGACAGCGGTACTGGCTCGCTGCGCTCCGGCATCGACAACGCGCCCGCCGCCGGGCGGACGATCGTGTTCGACGTCGCCGGGTGGATCAACCTCACCAGTAAGCTCGGCGTCACCAAGAGCAAGATCACCATCGCCGGCCAGACCGCCCCCGGCGGGGGCATCGGCGTGCGCGGCAACCAGTTCTCCGTCGGCGGCGATCACGTCACCGTCCGGCACATGCGCTTCCGCCCCGGCAAAGGGGCCGGCCGGGTCGATTCGGTCAACACCAACGGCGACGCGCGCTGGGTCATCTACGACCACGTCTCGGCAGGGTACAGCTACGACGAAAACTTCTCCGCCCAGGCCCAGGACATGACGCTGCAGTACAGCACCGTCAGCTACGGCCTTGAAACCCATTCCGCCGGCTCGCTGCTCGAACAGCCGCACCGCCTGAGCTTTCACCACAACCTCTACGCCCACAACAACACGCGCAACCCCAAGGCACGCGTGAACGATCAGTTCGATTTCGTCGACAACGTCATCTACGACTACAACAACGGCTTCATTGCCGGCGACAGCACCTCGGGCGGCTACGCCTGGAGAAACAACGTCGACGGCAACTACTTCATCACCGGCCCCGGCGACACCGGGCGGAACATGATCACGCTCGGCAATAGCGTGAACACGCACCTGTGGTTCGGCACCAACGGCTACGACAACGACGGCGACAAAAACCACGACGGATCCAATCGCGTCGGCAACGGCGTGGACGGCACGGGCCTGCCGGTCTCGGGCAGCTACCAGTGGAGCGCCGTGCCGTTCGTCGCCGCCAATACCACCGTCGCCCGGCAGGCCTTGTTGCTGCGCGACGCCTCGCCGCAGGCGGCGTATTTGCGCACGCTCGCAGAGTTCGGCGCAACGCCGTGGAAGCGCGACGAGATCGACACCCTGCTGTACAACAATGTCGTCACCCGCTCGGGGGCGATCGTCTCACACGAAAACCAGCTCGGGCTCACCAATGGCGGGTTCGGTACGCTGGCGGCGGGCACGAAGCTCGCCGACACCGACAACGACGGAATGCCCGACGCGTGGGAAACCAAGCACGGCACGAGCCCGACCGTCGCCAACAACAACGCCGACTTCGACACCGACGGCTTCACCGACCTTGAGGAATACCTTAACGACATTGCCGCCTTTAAGGCCCTCACCGACATCGTCCACGACGGCAGCGGCCGCTACGCCGACTCCGCCAACTGGACCAACCGCTGGGAACCGTCGCGCGTCGACAGCGTGAACCTGAACACCGGCACCGCCAACGTAGACGCACGCGGCCAGAAGGCCGGCACCCTGCGCGTCGGCGCGCTCGGCGGCAGCAGCGCCACCCTCGCCGTGCAGAGCGGCTGGCTGGAGATCACCGACGAGTTGCAAGTCGGCGCTGGCGGCACGGGCACGGTCACTCAGAGCGGCGGCGAAGTCCGCGTGCTCAATGGCGGCGTAATGATCAACAACGGCACGTACACCCTCGCCGGCGGCACGCTCGTCACGCCCAACCTCGCTAAGAATGCCGCCGGCACGTTCAACCTCACCGGCGGCACGCTGTCGGCGGACATGGTCTACTTCCCGATCACCAACAAAGGCGCATTGATCGACCCCGGCGATCTGACGAACGTGCTGGCCGTCACCGGCGACTTCATCCAGCAGAGCGGCACGCTGCAGGTCGAGCTCGGTGGCTCGCAGACCGAAACGCTCCGCATCAGCGGCGCCGCCACGCTCGGCGGCACGCTCGATTTGCGCCACTTCGCCGGCCTCACCGCCACCGCCGGGCAGCTTTACCTCGTGCTCGACGCCGCCACGCTCACCGGCACATTCGCCAACGTGCTGCTGCCAGACAATCGCAACTGGTCCGTCGTCTACCGCCCCGCCACCGGCGACGTGCTCGTAGGCGTGAACGTCCCCGAGCCCACGACCACCGCCCTGCTGCTGCTGGCCCCGCTGGCGATGCGGCGTCGCCGGACGACGTAACCTTCGCCGCAAGTCGGGGCGAGCAGGAGCACTTGCGGACGCCTTTATCGCAATGAATCGCCAATGTCAGATCTCTCCCCTGCGGGGGAGGCGAGGTGGGGGCGGGCGGTCGCTTCATTGCCACAAAGCGCGACCACGCTCAGCCCTCACCCTACTCTCTCCCGGAGTACCCGGCGAGGGGTTTGGCTTTCTGGCGACAGCGAGCCGCTATTGCATGTCGAGGGTCGCCCCCACCTAACCCCCCGGAGGGGGAGGAACCGGACATTGGCACTTTGCTGTAATGAGGCATCCGCAGCCGCCCCCCCTCCCTGCCCTCCCCCGGGTGCGGGGGAGGATGTGCGGGTGCCGGCATGACCGCGATCAAACCCGTTGCCGGCCGACATTCCATTTCATCCCGCGGCGATCTAACATCAGCGCCTGTGATCGTCCTGCGATGATCGCACGTTCGGCGATCTTTGATTCGATCCGCCCGACGTCGTATACCAACCGGACGTGCCGGCCTCTGCGACGACGGCCCCGCGGACGGCACACAGGGGACGTAACACAGGCGGACGTAGCACGGGCGGACGGCACACAGGCGGAGCGATCTTGGAGACACTGACTTACGAACCCAACGAACGCCGCGCCTCCCGCAGGTTCAATCTGCCGCGCCTGCAGGAGGCCGGGCTGCTCGTGGTGATCGCGGTGATGTGGACGCTGTTGGGCATCAAAGGCTACCACGACGCCGCTCCCGGGTCGCAGAACACCTTCCTCAACAGCGACAACCTCATCAGCGGCGTCGCCACGCCGATGAGCTATTACGCGATCATGGCCGTCGGGGTGACGTTCGTCATCATCGCCGGCGGGATCGACATCAGCGTGGGCTCGATCTTCGCACTGTCGGCGCTGCTGACGGCGTGGACGCTCCAGCAGTTCCCCAGCGACGCCTCACCGCTGATCGTCGGCCCGATCTCGCTGCTGCTGCCGCTGGCGGTGGGCCTGTTCTGCGGGCTCATCAACGGCGCGCTCGTGGTGAGCTTGCGCCTGCACCCGTTCATCGTCACGCTCGGCACGATGGCGATCTTCCGCGGCACGGCCAACGTGCTGCCGTTTCCGACCAAGACCCTGCCCTCGGCCGGCGTGCCGCTGCCCGACGGGAGTGTGACGCATCTGTTCAAGGTCGAGCTGCTGGGCATGCCGCTGTGGCCGATGATCGTGATGCTGCTGGTGACGCTCGCGGGCTGGTTTTACCTGCGCTGCCTCGTCGCCGGGCGTGAGAATTACGCCATCGGCGGCAACGAAGAGGCGGCGCGGTTCAGCGGCATCCCCGTGCCGCGCGTGAAGCTGCAGGTGTACGCCCTGAGCGGGGCGCTGGCGGGGCTGGCGGGGCTGGTGTCGCTCGGGCGGTTCGGCACGATCTCGACCAATTCCGCCACCGGCTATGAGCTGACCGTCATCGCCGCCGCCGTCGTCGGCGGGGCCAGCCTCACCGGCGGACGCGGGACGGCGATCGGGGCGCTGCTGGGCACCCTCGTGCTGGCGACGATCGAGAACGCGATCAACACCTTGCGGCTGAACCAGGATTACAAGAGCATTATCGTCGGCTCGGCGATCGTAATCGCTGCGGCGCTGGACCGGCTGAGCGAGTACCTCGCCAAACGCCGCGCCGCCGGGGCGCGCAAGACGGGGTGAGCCGGCGGGATAAGATCAACGCCACAGCCGGCGGCGCGCCGGGGTGGTCGGCGGACGGAACAAACATTGACGGACTGTTGTCGGACATTTTTTCGGAGGACTGTGACATGGCATTCGATTTCAAAGCGGTTTGCATGAAGTGGCTCACGACGGGCGTCGCGGCGGTGGCGATCTCGTTCACCGGCTGCAGCAAGGCCCCCGAGGCCGACACGGGCGCCGGCGGGAAGAAGACGATCGTCATCGGCATGGTCGCCAAGAGCCAGTCGAACGACGTCTTCCAGGCCGCCTACGCCGGGGCCAAGGACGCGGCGCAGCAGCTCGGCGCCAAGTACAACGCAAACGTCACGATCGACTGGCGCACGCCCGTCGACGAGGACGCGGCCAAGCAGGTCGAGGCGATCGAGGCCCTCACCCGCGCCAACGTGCAGGCGATCCTTCTTTCGTGCTCCAACGCCGACACGCTCACGCCGGCGATCGACGCCGCGGTCGCCAAGGGCGTGCCGGTGATGTGCTTCGACAGCGACGCGCCCAAGAGCAAGCGGTTTGCGGTGTACGGCACCGACGACGCCGACTGCGGCCGCGTCATCATGGCCGAACTCGCGGCTGCGATGAACAACAAAGGCACCGTCGCCATTCTCGGGGGCAACCAGAGCGCCCCGAACCTGCAGAACCGCGTCGCCGGCGCCAAGGCCGAGCTGGCCAAGCACCCGGAGATGAAACTGCTCGAAAGCGGCGGCGGCGTGTTCTACCACGAGGAGACGCCCGAGAAATCCGCCGAAGCCGTCGCCAACGCCACGCGCGCCAACGGGCAGATCCAGGGCTGGTGCTTCATCGGCGGCTGGCCGCTGTTCACCACCGACGCCCTGCGCTGGCCCGCGGGGTCGATCAAGGTCGCCAGCTGCGACGCCCTGCCGGCGCAGCTCGGTTACCTCAAAAGCGGCCACGTCAGCTCGCTGATGGCCCAGGACTGCTACGGCTGGGGCAGCAAATCGGTCGAGATCATTCTTGAGAAAGTAGTCGCCGGCAAAGACCCGTCGACGGCCAAGATCGTCGACCCCCTCACCAAGGTCACCAAGGAAAACGCCGACGAATACGGCAAGAGCTGGGAGAAGTGGTTGAAGAAGTAGAGGGGGAAGGAGTGCCAGGAGTGCGAGGAGCCGGGAGTCAGGAGTAAAACGCCTGCGCTTCTAACTTCTCGCACTGCTG
>DASVSS010000225.1:0-40445 GCA_036387945.1 Tepidisphaeraceae bacterium
CATTCCGGTACGTCCGCTGGCATCTGGGCGGGTAACTACCAGATCGTCAACCACGAACAGAACGTCACGCTCGCGCCGCATTACGTCTTTTTACGAGCGTGGAACATGGTCGATCCGGCACCTCTGCCGCCTTTTCTGGGCGTGCCTGTTTCGTCGGGGCTGACCATGGGTTCGTACCTGCGGGCACCATTCGCCGGCGCACCGACCTTTCTAGAGCACGCATCGACTCTCTGGAATCCAGCCGATCCCATCGCATCGAAGCGTTACATCACCTTCGACTCTGACCGGTGGGGCTACATCGGCGGCAACCTGTGGACGCGGTGGAAGCAGTCGACACCGGCAGTACGGTATAATCAGATCCAAGCACCCTTGCCATGAAAATGTTTGGTGAAATCACCGTGCGAACGCCGTTCCACCTGTTGCTAGGATCCTTCCTTGTCATCGCGTCCTGCGACGGGGCGGAGACACCGCGGGCGCTCGATTGGGACTTGTCGAGCGACACGCAGTTAACGAGGGTGGGCTGGCCGAAGGATCGCAGCCCTGAGGTCTGGTACGTCGACGGGCCAGGCACCATAAACATTAAGGCTAGAGGTGGTCTGCAGTACGAAGTTGCTTATTGGTTTGCGCAGGTATGGCGAGTTGGCGGTCAAGTTCGGACGGTCTGCATCATGTTACCGCCAGGAGACGTGGAGCAGACGCACGCAGCCGCCACAAAACTCGCAAACGACTTGGGTTTTCCTGATCGGAGGGGGCTTGATGATTTCCTTAAGACTCGAGGCGAGCGCATTCTCAGGGGCGGTGCCGGCCCGTCCGTCGGGAGCATACACGCGGATAACATTCAGCCGCGAATGATTGAGATTCGCCAGAGCTTCGCTGGCCCGGGCAAGGAGTGGCATGCGATCCTCATACTAGGCTTTCCCGAGAAACGCGACACACCTCCTTCGGCGACCCAAGCGACAACACGACCCTAGCGGACCGGGAAAGGGACCCTACGGAACGGCCGAACGCGCAGCGCGCAACACCTCGGCAGGAAATCCGGAATTTTTTTGCTTCGCCTGCCGAGGCCGAATAGGGCGCGCTGCGCAACGGCGATGCCGGCGGCGCAGCGCGGGGGGTTTACATGGATGGACGCATTCGGCACGCATCGCACGGGAAGTCAGGTCTTACCGCCGGCCAGGGTTTGCGGGCGGCGGGCTGGGCGGTTTGCGCGACGGGGGCGTGCGTTGCGCGGGCGGCGTAAGTCGTGGCGGGCCCTGGGGATCGGCGGGATTCTTGTCGAAAATGGAATTGAAAATGGCAGGAATGAAAATGAGGTGGGTTTGTCGGCGTGGCGGGAGCGTGTCGGCGCTCGCCGCCCCCACCTAACCTCCCCCGGAGGGGGAGGGACCGGAAAAAAACACGCCTTCACGGAGGACCGTGAAGGCGTGTATCGGGAACGATTCGAAATTCGGCCACCGGTTTTACACCGACGCCATCTCGTACAGCTGCGCGAACCGCTTCGGCTCGCGGCCTTTGTGGGCGCCCTTGTGGTAGGCATAGCCCGCGATCAGCGGAACGGCCAGGGTGGCTTCGCTGAAGACCATTTGCTCCAAGGCCAAGTCGACCTTGCCCCAGCTCGAGGCTTCCTTGAGCGTGCTCGACGACAGCGCGCCGTCGCGCACGTCGGCGACTGTCACCTGCACGGCGTACTTGTGCATCGGGGCGTCCATGCCGAGCACTTCGGCGCAGACGACGGTGTCCTGGGCGAAGTTCTTCGGCACGCCGCCGCCGACCATGAACAGGCCCGTTTCCGGGTTCTTCATCTTGATCTGCGTCAGCTCGAGGAAGTCTTTGCCGCCGTCCCAGGTCACCTTCGGACCGTCGCCCTTGGCGACCGCGTGGCTCACCAAGCCGAAGCCCGCCGAGCAATCGCTGAACGCGGGGACGAAGATCGGCACGTCGCGCTTGTAGGCTTCGTACAGGATCGAGTCGTCACACTTGGGGCCGCCCTGCTTTTCGATGTGCTCGCCGAAGGCCTTGAGGAACTCGCGGCTGCTGTGCGGGCGCGGCTCCATCTCGTCGATGATGAGCTTCGTCTGCTCGTCGCAGAGGCGCAGCTCGTCTTCGTCGATGAAGGTGTCGTAGATGCGGTCGATGGCGTGCTCGCGCAGCTCGCCGTCGAACATGCCGCTCTTGTACTTGTCCTCGGCGATGTAGTGGCGGAAGCCGAGGGCCTCGAAAAAATCTTGGTCGACCATGTTCGCGCCGGTGCTGACGATCGCATCCACCATGTTGTTGCGGATGAGGTCGACGAACACCTTCTTCAGCCCGGCGCTGATGAGCGAGCCGGCGAGGGTGAGGATGACCGCGGCGTCCTTGTCGCGCACGTTGCGCTCGAAGATGTCGGCGGCGCGGTGCAGGTCGCGGCCGCTGAAGGCCATGTGCTGCATGCTGTCGACCAGCGGCACGATGCCTTCGAGCTTCGTGATGTCGATGTGCTTGATCTGCGCCTTCTTGTACGCGGCCTTGCCCTCGTGGGCGGCGGTGGCTTTGAAGGTCTTGTGGGTGAATTCTGCTGCCATCGGAGTTCTCCTTGCTTCGAGTGCGCCAACTTTAGGGGCGCTCGATCAAGACGGATTGAAGAAACGGGGAAACACGGCCGGCGGGGACAAAAAATCCACCGGCGGCCTGCTACGGATTTCGTCGGCACGTCCGACGCAAACCGCCATTGCAGGCCCGGTGGCTTTTGCGTCGCGTATTATCGCAAATCTTGCGTTCGGTACAAGGAAAAAAGAAGGAAATTACAACGGAGAAAAACGGAGAGAACGGCAATCGCCACGGCGTTGGCATCGTTTTTCGGCGGGTACGGGGAGGAGGCGGGCCACGGAGGCACAGAGGGCACGAAGAAGAAAGCGGAAGAAAGCGGAGAAGGTGCAGGAAAGAAATGGTGCGCGGGCGTCCCGCTTGCAACTTTGTGTCCATTCAATGACGTGGCGGGCGGGACGCCCACCCTACGCTTTTCTCCGTGCTTTTCTCTGTGCTCTCCGGTCTCTGTGGCCAATCCTTTTCCATCGCTCACGCAAGACACTCGCGGACGCCGTGCCGATCTCCGTTGTCTCTGTGTTCTCCGTTGTTCCTCCGCTCTTCTGCCCCACGTCCGGCTTCACTCGCTGTCGCACACGATCGCGTCGGCCTCGATTTCGATCAGCGCTTCGGCGTCGATGAGCCTGCGGACTTCGACGATGGTGGTCGCGGGGCGGATCTCGCCGAAGACGCTGCCGTGGACGCCGGCGACGGCTTCCCACTGGCTGACGTCGGTGACGAACACGCGCGTGCGGATCACGTCCTCGGGCTTACCGCCGAGGGCGGCGACGGCGGCGAGGACGATGTCGAGGCTGCGCTTGGCCTGCTCGCCCATCATCTTCGGGTACGTGCCGTCGGCGTTGATGCCGACGCAGCCGGTGACGGCGATCACGTTGCCGGCCCGCACGGCGCGGGAGTAGCCCATCTTCGGCTCCCACTTGCTGCCGCTGCTGGCGCACGTGCGGCGGCAACGCTGTTCGGTCGTGATCCTGATGGGGTTGGCGGTGGCGTCGGGCATGGGGGCGATTGTGACGCGCGGGTGTGACGATCTCAACCGGCCAGCTGACTCCGACTCCCTCTCCCGGTACGTCGGGGGAGGATTAGGGAGGGAGCTTGGGCGACGAGACATTGCTCGCGCTGCAAGGCCCCCTCCCTAACCCTCCCCCGTGAGTACACGGGAGAGGGGACCAGACTTGCCCCCTTAGGCGTCGCTGAAATCGTTCAGCACCGCGTCGGGGATGATCGCCACATCGCTGTAGACGCCGCGCGGCAGCGATCCGATGCGGACGGTGCGGCCGTTGAAGAGGTTCACGTCGTACAGCCCGGCGCGGGCGGTGCCGTTGGCGGGCTGGAGGATCGCCAGCGCGCGGTTGATGCCGTTGCGGGTGACGACGTCCATGCCCGCCGACGTGGCGACGTTGAAGCCGATCGGCCCGACACTGAACAACTGCCCCGCGTTGGGGGAGACCGGCGCGCTGTTGAGCGAACCCTGAGTGACAAGAATGTCGTTGGCGGTGTCGATGCCGAAGAGGCTGGTCGACGGGGTGAGGTCGACGTTGTTGGCGTAGCCCAGGGCCGTCACCGTCGGCGCGACGAACGCCGCGTTCTGCCCGCTGGCGAAAGCGAGGTTGGTGTCGGCCTGGACGATCGCGCCGGTGGTGGCATTGACGCGCAGATTCTGGCCGGTGTCGCTCGTGATGCGGATGGCATTGGCGAAGGGGTTGAAGTCCAGCGCGAAGCTCGTGCCATTCAGGGGCGGGGCGATCGATTGCTCGAACGCGTCGACGCGGCCGGTGGCGGGATTGATGCGGTAGAGTTGCCCGACGTTGTCGTCGTCGACGCCCAGGCCGATGAGGGCGTTCGTGCGCGGCTGGAAGTCGATGGCCACGAGCGTCTGTCCCGCCGGCAGGCGCACGCGCACGCTCGACGCCTGGGCGTTGGGGTTGGTGGCGCTGAAGCGGATCAGGCGGTTGCTCGATCCCAAGGCCAGCACCTGCGTCTCCTGGGGCTTGAAGCTCAGGCCGACGATTCGCTTGTTGATGCCGCTCGTGCCGATGAGGGTGGCCTGGCCGGTGGTGAGGTCGACGTTGTAAAGCTGCGTGCCGGTGCTGCCTTCGGTGGCGGCGGCGACGTACGCCTCGCTGCCGCCGCGGGTGGTGCGGATGTCCATCGCCACGCTCGGGCTGACCATGTCCACGCCCAGCGCCCCGACCGTGAAGAGCGTGCCGGTGTTGGGCGAGGTCGGGTTGCCGCCGAAGCTGCCTTGGATCACGAGCGTGTCGCGCTGGGTGTCGATAGCGTAAAGCGTGGTCGAGCGCGTGCCGCTGAAGTTGGCGCTGTAGGCGGCCCCGGCGATGACCGGGTCGAGGCCCGAGCCGGCGTCGCCGTTGCCGACGTACTGGAGTTCGCCGTCGGCCTGCACGCCGACGGCGTTGGCGTTGGCGTCGACGACCGCGCCGGTGTTGACGTTGATGCGCAGGTTCTGGTCGCCGGTGGTGACCACGCGCAGGGCGTCGGCGAAGGGGTTGAAGTCGATCGTCGTCTCCGAGCCCAGGATCGGAATGGCCAGCGCCCCGCCGACCTGCGTGGCGGCGCCGGTTTCGGTGTTGAGCACATAGAGACGGTTGCTGGTGCCCAGGCCGTAAAGCACGCCGGTGGCCGGGCGGTAGTCGATCGAGGCGAGCGAATCCCCGGTCGCCAGGCCGGTGACGTTCACGCCGCGCGTCAGCACGCCGGGGCGGTCGGTGTCGAACTCGATCAGCGCGTTATTGGCCGTGAGGGCGACCGCGGCGGCGAACAGCCGGCGCGATTCCATCGCTTCGGCAAGGGGCAGGCAGGGGGTGGACATTGTGACTCCTTCGCAGAACAAATCGGACAGCGGCAAGACGCCTTGCCGTGTGGTCGGAGCGACCTCGCCGCGATGCTAGCGCCGCCGCCGGGCCCCCTCTACCTATAAGCCGCACCCATTTTCGACCGCGAGCCCTTTGGCGGATTTGTTGATACACCGCTCCGCCGCCGGGCGATGTAGTGTTTACGATGAAGTCGTTCCTGCGGAACAACGGCCTGTCCCTGACGCTGATGGCCCTCTTCCTGGTCACGCTCGTCGGGCAGGCGTGGGCCGGGCTGATGGACTTCAACAGCGAGCAGCGCGAACACGCCTTGGCGACAATCGGCATGGGGCAGTACCTGCTCTCTGGGCATTTCTGGCAGGCCGTCGGCGAGAACTGGGAGAGCGAATTCCTGCAGATGGCGATGTTCGTCGTGCTGACGATCTTTCTGTTCCAGAAAGGCTCGCCGGAATCCAACGACCCCGACGACCCCGACGACCCTGAAAAGCTCGTCGAACGCAGCAGCGACCCCAGGGCCCCTTGGCCCGTCCGCCGGGGCGGCCTGATCGGGCGGATGTACGCCCATTCGCTCAGCGCCGCGTTCGCCCTGCTCTTTGTGTTGTCCTTTACGATCCACGTCGTCGGCGGCCACCGCGCGTACGTCCGCGAACAACACCTCAATCGCCAGCCCACGCCAGACCTGATGGAGTACGTCGCCAGCGGCACGTTCTGGTTCGAATCGATGCAGAACTGGCAGAGCGAGTTTTTATCGCTCGCGGCGATGGTGTGGCTGAGCAAGTACCTGCGCGAGCACAAGTCCGCCGAGTCCAAGGCGGTCGCCAGCCCGCATGACGCGCACGAGTGAAGAAGGCGCCGTCGGGTTCATCCCCTTCAGGGGAGCACCCGCAGGGGACGGACCGGAAATGCGCCGCGTACGGCGGTTTTCCCCCTACGATCCCGCCATGAACTACCGCATCCTCGGCCGCACCGGCGTGAAGGTGACTCCGCTTTGTCTGGGCACGATGAACTTCGGCGGCCGCTCGGACGTGACGGAGTCGCGGGCGATTCTCGACGCCTACGTCGACGGCGGCGGCAACTTCGTCGATACCGCCAACGTCTATAACGACGGCCGCAGTGAATCGATCATCGGCGACTGGACGGCCGACACCGGGCGGCGCGACCAAATTGTGCTGTCGACGAAAGTCCACGGGCGGCGCAGCCCCCACGTCAACGACGCCGGCAACAGTCGCTGGCACATCGTGCGCGAAGTCGAGCAGTCGCTGAAACGATTGAAAACAGACCGCATCGACGTCTACCACATCCACCGCCCCGACCCCGACACGCCGATCGACCAGACGCTGCGGGCCCTGGACGATCTGGTGCGGCAAGGCAAGGTGCTGTACCTGGCCAGCAGCGTGTTCAGCGCCTGGCAACTCGCCGAGGCGCATTTCGTGGCAAAGGAACTGGGCACGGCGCGGTTCGACGTCGAGCAGCCGCAGCTGAACATCATCGACCGCCGCATCGAGGCCGACGTGCTGCCGTTCTGCCGTAAGTACGAGGTGGCGACGATCTGCTGGGCCCCGCTGGCCCGCGGCCGACTGGCCGGCACGTACACGCGCGGCGGGCGGAAGATCCCCGACGGCACTTGGTACGCGATGCACAAGAAGACCGACTTCCCCGCCAGCCAGTGGCCGGTAATGGAAGGCGTCGACCGCCTCGCCGACGCCGCGGGCGTCAGCAGCAGCCAGGTCGCCCTCGCGTGGGCGCTACAGGTCCCCGGCGTCACCTGCCCGATCATCGGCCCGCGGACGCTCGAGCAACTGAAAGACAACATGGCGGCAATGGACGTAACCCTGTCGCCCGAGGCGCTGAAAACGATCGACGAGCTCAACCCGCCCGGCGAACTCTGCCGCGACCGCGGCTTGGGGCCAGTGCCGCGGTAAAAGGGGTAGGAGGCGTTTCGGTTTTTCAAAATCGCATATTGAGAGCAATCTCCGGTCCCCTCTCCCGGTACCCCGGGAGAGGATTAGGGAGAGGGCTTGAACTAAAAGATGCAGGGTCGGACCAGGGCCCCCTCCCTAGCCCTCCCCCGTGATACGCGGGAGAGGGGACCGGACGCCAGGCGTATGCGATACATGTGCATAAGCAGCGGCATGGTCGCTTCAGCGACCATGTCAAGACCGTGCCGGGGACGCGCTACCGCGTGCGGAACGTGGCGCGGTACTGCGACGGACTCGCCCCGGTCACGCGGGTGAAGGCGGTGGCGAAGTTGCGGAACTGGCTGTAGCCGCACGCGGCGGCGACGCGGGCGAGCGTCTGGTTGGTCTCGGCGAGCAGGTGCTTGGCCTGCTCGATCTGCACGCGGCGGATCTCTTCGCCGGGGCTGCGGCCGACGCGCTGGCGGAAGCGCCGCTCGAGCGAACGCCGGCTTACCGGCACGACTTCGAGCACCGCGTCGATGCCGATGGGCTCCAGCGCGTGGGCATGGATGAACGCCATCGCCCGGCCGAGCAATTCGTCGTCGAGGAACGCCGGCTGCGTCGACTGCCGCGGCACCACCCCGCGCGGCCGTACCAGCTCGGCCTCGGCCGGGGGCGGCTGTCCGCCGATGAGGCGCACGACCAGCTCCGTCGCCCGGTAGCCGATCGTGTCGCCGGCGACGTCGATGCTCGTCAGTGACGGGAACGTCGTGGCGGCGATCAGGTCGTCGTCGTCAGCGCCGATCACGCCCACCTGCTCCGGCACCGCGAGGTGCGCGTCGAGGCAGATGTCCAGCAGCATGGCGGCGCGGGTGTCGTTGTGCGTGAAGACGCCGAGGGGCTTGGGCAGGCTTTCCAGCCACGCGCGCGTCGCGCCGCGCAGGCCGTCCGGGTCGTCGGTCGGGTCGTTGGTATCAAACGTATGGCAAGTGCGATTGGATTCGGTGAGGCGCTGGCAGAAGCCCCGGCTGCGCTCGCGGGAGTAATACACCTTGCTTTCGAGGTGGCAGGCCATGTGCTGGTAGCCCTGCGACAGCAGGTGATCCGCCGCCATCCGCCCGAGGGCGCAGCTGTCGATGGCCACCGTGGGGAACGGCACGGGAGAGGTGACCGATGAGACGTTCACCACCGGCCCGCCGTAGCGCAGAAGCCGCTCGGCGGGGTTGTTCTGGTTGACGATGCCGATCACGCCGTCGATCGCCTGGTGACTGCCGATGAGTTCCCATTCCGAGCTCGGCAGGCGCAGGCGGACGTGGGGGTGTTCAAGGCAATACCGAGCCGCGCCGGTAATCACCGCCCGCCAGTAAGCGGTCTGCGGCAGCAGATCCACGAGCACATAAACCGGCTTATTGGCGGACGCTGCGGGCACAAAAGCGATCATACTCGCCTGCGTGTCGCAAACGAAGACCTGATTGACGCAATATTGCCTTTGACGCGAGAGAAGACGTGGTACTTTACCGCAGTCCCGCGTGCGTCGTGGGGTAGCTCACTTCTGTGTCTTGACGTCTTTGGAGGACGAAAATGGTTTCGAAGTCTAGTTTCATCAGCGCCATCGCGCTCAGCGGCCTTATTGCGGGCAGTTCGTCCGCGGCCACGCTCCTGTACCAGTACAATTTTGACAACACGATCCCCGGGCAGACGGACTACACGCCCAACGTCGGCACGAACGGCGTGCTGCGTGGGAACATCTCGGGCGCGATCGCCCCGACGAACACCGGCGTGGGCCCCAGCGGCCTGCCGACGGACATCGCCCTGACCAACATCGGCGTCAACAACACGCCCACCGGCTCGAGCCTGACCGGGAGCAGCGGCGTCCCCAATGGCGGCAACTTCACCCCGCCGGCGAACAACACGATCAGCGCCGGCACGCTGAGCCAGTTCACCGTCACGATGTGGGTCCGCCGCAACTCAGCCGCCACCGCAGGCACGCTGTTCCCGCGCTTGTTCATTGCAGGTAATGAATTCCAGGACACCGGCTCGACCACCGACGGCTTCACGATCGCCCTCAACAACAGCAACGTCGAAGTCCGCGTTCGCAACAACGGCGGCGTGCCGACGCCGACCGGCGGCCAAACGTTCACGAACGACGAGTACCAGTTCCTCGCCGTGTCGTTCGACCTGACGTCACCGAACATCTTCTTCAGCGGTGCTCAGCAAGCCGCCAGCGGCGGGTACTCGGCCAACAGCACGATCATCTACCGCGGCTCGCAGACGGCCCCCGTCGCCGGCTTCGCCAGCATCGGCATCTCCTCCGGCGTCGACACCAACGTTAACGGCAACCTGTTCGACGACCCGATCGCCCCGATCACCCTCAACAACGCCTTCGTCTATCTGCTCAACCGCCGCGACCTCGTCCGCGGCCTGAACGGCAACGGCGATGACTTCCGCATCTACGACGGTCTGCTGACCATCGGCGAGCTCGAAGGCATCCGCGCCGCCGCCGTCCCCGAGCCGACCTCGCTCGCCCTTGCCGGGCTGGCGGGCCTCACGCTCATGGGCCGTCGCCGCCGGGCCTGAACCGGGCCGACGTTTCCACAACGTCGTCAAGACAACCGCAAGGGCGAGGCTCGCAAGGGCCTCGCCCTTGCGGCGTTTGGGACTTGCCTTTCAGCCGGTTCACCGGCGGACGCGGCGGCGATCACTGCGCAACTTCGACCGTGACCCGAAACGCCTGCGTGGGATTGGCCTTGAACAAATCTTCCAGGCCGTAGGGTGTGATGGCGTTCTCCCAATTCCGTGCGTGACGGCTATGTTACTGTGATGCAAGTCCCCCTGCTCGATCTCCGCCAGCAGTATGCGACGATCAAAGACGACGTGCAAGCCGCGATTTTGCGGGTGTGCGACGAGCAGTCGCTTGTCCTGGGGCCGCACGTCGAGGCGTTCGAGAACCGCCTGGCGGCGTACTGCGGCACGAAGCATGCGGTGGGCGTTTCCAGCGGCACGGACGCGCTGCTCGTGGCGATGATGGCCGCCGACATCGGCGCCGGTGACGAGGTGATCTGCCCGGCGTTCACGTTCTTCGCCACCGCCGGGTGCGTGGCGCGGCTGGGGGCCAGGCCGGTGTTCGTCGACATCGAGCCGGCGACGTTCAACATCGACGTCGCCCGGATCGAAGCCGCCATCACCCCGCGCACGAAGGCGATCGTTCCGGTCGATCTGTTCGGGCAGGTGTGCCGGATCGAGGCGGTCAACGAGATCGCCTGCCGCCACGGCCTTGTCGTGATCGAGGACGCCGCCCAGGCGATCGGCGCACGGCGTCACGACAACCCCGCGACGAGCCAGGCGTGGGCGGGATGCCTGAGTTTTTATCCAACGAAGAACCTCGGCGCCTTCGGCGACGCCGGCGCGGTCTGCTGCAACGACGATGCACTGGCCGAGAAGATCCGCAAACTGCGCGTGCACGGCAGCGGGCACACCTATTACCACGAGCTGCTCGGCGGCATGTTCCGCCTTGCCGCCATCCAGGCCGCGGTGCTGAACGTGAAGCTGCCGCACCTGGACGCCTGGCACGCGGCGCGGCGACGCCACGCGGCGATTTACAACGACGTGCTCGCCGGATCGCGCGTCGTCACGCCGACGATCGAGCAGGGCAACGAAAGCATTTACAACCAGTACGTCGTCCGCGTCCCCGACCGCGACGCGGTGAAGAACAAACTCGCTGACAAACAGATCGGCTCGGCGGTCTATTACCCGCTCGGCCTGCACCTGCAGCAGTGCTTCGCATCACTGGGGCACAAGACCGGCGACTTCCCCGAGACCGAACGCGCCAGCGCCGAAGTATTGGCCCTGCCGGTGTATCCCGAACTGACCGACGAGCAGGTGACGTACGCGGCGACGACGCTGCGCGACATCATCGCCGCGTGATGCCTCCGATCGGTTCCCCTCCGGGGGAGGCCGGATGAGGATCAGCAACAACATGCAACAGCGGCTGGCTGACGCTAGTGAAACAAATCCCTCTCCCCCCGAGGGAGAGGGTAGGGTGAGGGGGGCGGTTGCCTAGGCGCGATGAAACGCAGACAGTCTTGATTCGAGCGAAGACAAAGCAATGTGGCGTCCGCCCCCTCCCCTAACCCCTCCCTCGGAGGGAGGGGGATGGATGCAGGCGCTTGATTGCAACGGGGCGTTCGCCCCCGCCTGACCTCCCCGGAGGGGAAAGGACTAGTGAGGCGCATCGGCACGTCCGCGTTACATTCCCGCCGTGCCGCTGCGTCATCACTTGATCGTTTTTGTCTACGGCGCGATCGTCTTCCTGCTTTTTCTCGACAACGGCACGACACTCACCCGGCACGAGGTGCTGGCGGCGGAGCCGGCGCGGGAGATGCTCGACGCCGGTGCGCCGCTGGCGGTGCAGACCTTCGCCGGCGAAGTGCGCACGGCCAAGCCGCCGACGATGAGCTGGCTCATCGCCGCGGCCATGCAGCTCACGCAGTCGCGCGGCGAATTCGCCTGCCGGCTGCCGGCGGCGCTGTCGGCGATCCTTGTCGCGCACACGGTGGCGGTGATCGCTCATCGCCTGCTCGGCTCGCCCGCCGGGCTGCTCGCGGGGCTGGCGACGTTGACGACGTTCTGGCTGCAACTCCAAGGCCGCCTCGCCCAGGCCGACGTGCCGATGACGGCGGCGATCACCGTCGCAATGGCCGCGCTGACGTGGCTGCTGCCGCGGCGCGCAGGCGGCTCGCTGTTGAGCGCCCCCGGCCCGGCCCATAGTCAGACGCTCACGCCCCGGGCGCTGCGGCTGATCGCGGTGGTGTTCTACGCCGGCACGGGCGCGTCGTTTCTCATCAAGGGCGTCGGCCCGCTCGTGACGCTGCCGGCGGCGGTGCTGTTCGGGCTGTGGTCGCGCGACCGCCGCGTGTGGAAGGTGTTGCTCGACCCGCTCGGCCTGGCGGTGCTGGCGGTGTTGCTGCTGGCGTGGCCGATCGCGGCGCTGATGACCTACCCGCCGATCTGGCGCGCGTGGCTCGATCAAACGGTCGGCCGGCTCGACGGGCAGTTCGACAAACGCGATCCCGTCACGCCGCTCGGGTACGCACTGGGATTGCCGTTCTATCTCTACACCGCGCCAATGCTGCTGCTGCCGATGACGCCCGCGTTGGTGCTGGCGGCGTGGCACGTGCGCCGGCGGTGGCGCGAATCGATGGCGGTGCGGTTTCTCATCTGCTGGGTCGCGCCGTTCTTCGTGCTCATCACGCTCTCGGCGTTTCGCAACCCGCACTACGTCATGCCGCTGATGCCGGCCGCATCGGTCGGCGCGGCGCTAGGCACGCTCGTGTGGGCGCGCGGATTGCGCCGCCCGCAATGGGCCCGGCCGCTGCTGACGATCTGGTTCGTCGCCTGCCTGATCGGGGCGCTGGTCGTGCAGGCGGTGATCGGGCCCCGGTCCGATTCGTTCCGCGTCTACGCCCGCCTCGCCGCGGTGGCCAATCTCCACGCCACCGGCGGCGGGCCCGTGCGGCTGATCGGCCTTGGCGAAGCGCAGGTCGCGTACTACCTCAGCACGATTCCCGTCCGCATCGACGACCCGGCCAGAACGCCCCGCGACACGCTCCTGCTGGCGATCTGCGACCGCCAGACTTTGCACAAGCTCGCCGGCGTCCACGCCGTCACCGAACTCGCCACGGCCAGGCGGCCGCGCGACGACGACAACGAAGAACTCGTGCTCGTGCGCCTCAATGCCGGGCCGGAGTCTACTGCCGTAACCAAGCAGGCCGGCGGCTATGGAATGACGCCAGGTGGCGGCCCCTGACCTGCAACAGCGGCTTTCTGATCCCGGAGAACCAAACCCCTCGCCCGGTACGCCGGGAGAGGGTAGGGAGAGGGCCGAGCGTCTAGGCGCTTGACCATGATGAGGCGGCCGCCCGCCCCCACCTAACCTCCCCCGCAGGGGAGGGACCAGACGTTGGCGCTTCACTGCGATGAGGCCTCCGCCCACGCGCCGGCTGCGCTTGTGTATAGTCTCTGCCATGACTCTGCGCATCCTCGCCCTCGGCGACGTCGTCGGCCGGCCCGGTCGGCAGGTGATCCATGACCGCTTGCCGCTGCTCGTACGCGAGAAGCGCGTGGACATGGTCATCGCCAACGCCGAGAACATCGCCGGCGGCAGCGGGATCACGCCGAATCTGTTCCACAAGCTGCGCAGCTACGGCGTGGACGTCTGCACGCTCGGCGACCACGCCTTCCGCCGGGGCGAGATCGGGCCGACGCTGACCACGAGCGAGCGACTCGTGCGGCCGGCGAATCTGTCGGCGGCGGCGCCGGGGAAATCGTTCACGGTCGTCACCAGCAACAACGGCGTGCAGGTGGCGGTGTTCTGCGTGCTCGGGCGGATCTTCATGACCCTGCCCGCCGACGACCCGTTCGCCGCCTGCGACCGCGTGCTGGGGCAGGTGCCCAAAAGCGTGAAGGTGATCGTCTGCGACGTCCACGCCGAGGCCTCGAGCGAGAAGATCGCCCTCGGCCACCACCTCGACGGCCGCGCCAGCTTTGTCTTCGGCACGCACACGCACGTGCCCACCGCCGACGCGCAGGTGTCGGCCAACGGCACGGCGCGGATCAGCGACCTGGGCATGTGCGGCCCGTACGACAGCGTGCTGGGCCGGCGGAAAGAGCGCGTGCTGCAGTTCATGACCACCGCCCAGCCCGCGCCGTTCGACGTCGCCACGGGCGACGTACGGCTGTGCGGCGCGCTGGTGGAGATCGACGCGACAACAGGCCGGGCGGTGTCGATCGAGCGCATCGAAGTGCAGGCCGGCAACGCCGAGCAGGCCTACGACGCCGACGACGGCCGCGGCGGCGGGCGGGAGTGAGCGCTGCCGCTTTGCCGACGGCGCCTCTGCTCCGGTTCCTCCCCCTGCGGGGGAGGTTAGGTGGGGGCGGCCCGTTAACCTGCAATAGCGGCTTGATGCTGCCGGAGAACCAAACCCCTCGCCCGGTACGGCGGGAGAGGGTAGGGAGAGGGCCCGGCGTAGAGGCGATTCGTTGCGATGAGGCACCCGCCCGCCCCCACCTAACCTTCCCCGGAAGGGGAGGAACCAGACGGGCGTTTTATTGCGATGAGGCATCCGGCAGTGGATGGCAAACTGGCGGCTAGGTGCGGGGGATCTCGATCTCTGCGGCGTATCATCATGGTGTGCCTGCCGAAGCTTTTTTGATCGCCGTGCAAACAGCCGCCGCGTGGTGGATGGCGGGGCTGTGCTGGCTGGTACAGCTTGTGGTCTACCCGCAGTTCGCCCGCGTGGAGGCGGCGGGGTTTGCGGTGTATCACAAGCATCATGTGACCTGGACCGGCGCGGTCGTGCTGCCGGCGATGCTGATCGAATTATTGTGCGGCGGGCTGTGGCTTTGGGTGCGGCCGGATTCGACGGCGGCGTGGGCGGGGGCAGGGCTGTTGGCGGTCTGCTGGGCGACGACGCTGGCGTGCGAACTGCCGCTGCACGGACGGCTCAAGCGCGGGGTGACGCCGCGGCTGGTGCGGCTGCTGGTGTGGGGCAATCTGCCGCGCACTCTGGCATGGACGGCGCGGGGCGTGCTGTTGCTGGCCGCGACGGGGCGATGACGCGCGTCGCGGGCGTTAGATCACGATGGCGATGCTCAGTCCGGCGATGGCGTAAGCCAGGAACAACAGTTTCGTGCGGCGGCCTAGAAGGACCGGGCGGTTGACGGTGTGGTCTAAGTCGATCGTCATAATCAGCGGCGCTCCGGGCCGCCGTAGATTGCATCGACGGATTGTTGCGGGGGGTTTACCCGAGGTCGTCGATTTTTCAACGGCGTGCCGGGCGGCAGGTAGTCTGTAGTGAATATGACGTCCGCCGCCCCGCCTTTTGTCGATACGTCCGCCCCGCCCGCTGCCTCGAACCCCGCCGCTCCGTTGACGCTCGACGCCGCTCCCGCCCACGCCGCCGGGCCGGTGCCGGCCTTGCCCGGCGAAGGGCGGGCGAAACGCGTGGGCTTTGGCGTCCTCGCCGCGGCGCTGGCGGCGGCGTTCCTGGCGAGCGTGCTGAGTTACTGGCAGCCGCTGCATTCGGGCGTCGATCAGAACGGCTACCTCGTCGGCGGCCGGCAACTCGCCAACACCTTGTCGATGCGCCAGGCCCCGCGCCAGATCGGCCGGCCGAGCGAGTTCGATCCGCACTACTTCGTCGCCAACATGTGGGTCGCCGCGGCGAACGACCCGCGCGACTACTTCCCGAAATACCCCGTCGGCCTGCCGCTGATCTACGCGATCTGCTTATGGGTCGGCGGCAGCGAAGCCGGCGGGTGGGGCGTGCACCTGGCCTACCTCGTCAGCCCCGTGGCGATGGTCGCGGCGGTCGCGGGCGTGTTCGTGCTCACGCGGCAATTCGCAGGATCGTTCCCGGCGATCCTGGCGATGCTGGTGTTTGCCACCAGCCCCACGACGTGCCACCTCGTCAACAACCCCAACAGCCACGCGGCCACGGTCTTCTGCGTCGTCTGGGGCATGATCGCCGTGCTGCACTGGTGGCGATTCGGCGGCCTGGCATGGGCAGTGGCGGGCGGGCTGCTCGTGGGCTACGCGACGACGATCCGCTACACCGAGGGGATTCTCGTTCTCCCCCTCGCGTGGGCCGCGCTGACGCGGACATGGGACCATCTGCGAACCACGAAAACCGAGCGGCATGGTCCCTTAAGCGACCATGCCACGATGGGCACGAAAGCGCTCCAAGCCGTCGCCCTGCTGATCGCCTGGGCGACGCCCCCGACGCTGCTCGTGCTACACAACCTGCTCGAGTTCGGCATGATCACTGGCTACGACGGCACGAGCGAGAGCGTCGGCTTCGCCTGGAAATTCGCCGCCGACAACTGGGGCACGATCCTGCGGCAGATGAGCGAGAACGGCTTGTTCCTCATCTTCCCGGTCGCCATCGCCGGGGCCCTGGCGATGTTCTGGTGGAACTGGCGGCTGGCGACGTTTTTGTGGCTCTGGGCGGCGCCGACGGGCTTGGTCTACACGTTTTATTACTGGGCCCCGGACGGCCTGGGGTACACGCGGTTTTTTCTCACGATCCTGCCGCCGCTGGTGGTGGGCGCGTTCTGGCTCGTGGCGCACCTGCGCGATCTGCTCCCGGCGTCGGACCGGCCGCCGCGAGGGCGATGGATGGCGCCGACGCTGGTAGTCGTCGCCGTCGTGGCGGCGCTGGCGGCGCTGTACCTGCCGCGCATCGACAAGGACGTGGTGTCGACGCTGCTGAAGACCGGCGCCTGGACGGCGCAGAGTTTCGCCGAATACACCGCCCCGGCGACGACGGCGTACGCCAACAGCGGCGCCGCGCCGGCGCTGATCGCCGCGGTCGTAGTCGTGACCGCGGGGGCGACGGCGATCGCGGCGGCGCTGTTCCTCGGCCGTGCCGTCGCGTCGACACTGGCCGGCGGGCTGCTCGCGTGCCTGAGCGTCGCCGTGCAGGCCGACAACAGCGCCAGGCAGTTCGAGCGCGACGAGTACGACCGCAGTGCCCGCCTTGTCGCCCAGAACGAGATACTGCGCCTCGCCCCGCCGGGGGCGGTGGTGATCTGCCGCGAAGACGTGCTGCACCCGCTGCAGTTCGTGCGCGATTATTACACCTACACCGGCAACACGTTCGACAAGACCTGGGTCGAGGGCCGGCGGATCAGCGACGAAGCGAACCCGATCGACCCCAACCGCGTGCGGCTGCTGCAAAAGGCGCTGGCGCCGTTCGACCAGGCTGCCCTCGGCGAGCAGGCGCGGCGGCTCGTGCGCGACGCGCTGGCAGAAAAGCGGCGGGTGTTCGTCATAGAAAGCCCGCGGTCGGCCGAGCGGGAGCGCGGGCTGCGACGGATCCTTGCCCCACAGGTGCCGGAGTTCGTGCGGCGGCACGTCGAGCGGGGCAAGGACAAGCCGTTCGTCGCGGCGCAGATCAGTTCCGTCACGGTCGAGCCGCCGGAAGAAGCGACGCCCGACCCTGCCCGCCCGCTCGCCCGACGCGGCCGGGTCGACCGCCTGCCGATGCGCGCGATGGCGTGGCAGATCTGGGAGATCACCGCCAAGCCCGCGGGGACGAGTTGAAGCGCTATCGGTTTTGAAATTCCCCGGCTCCCTCGCCCCGCACGCCGGGAAGATAGGGGTTGAGCCGTCCCTCTGGGTGCACGGCTTGGAGTACCAAACCGTGGCACCCGGCAGGCGCTTCGAGTTGTTTGAAAGCTTCCCCTGGTCCTGCCCCCCGCGCGTAAAGAGGGACGCGTCGGCTCTGGGCGGCGCGGGCGCGTTGTAATGGGCATCAAAAAACCACCCGCGCCGGTGACGGCGCGGGTGGTCGGTTTACGAGGCGAACGGCCAAGGCCGGTCGATCAGCGGTGTCGATCAGCGGTAGAACTCGATGATGAGGTTCATGTTCACTTCGAACGGCACGTCATCGGGCGTCGGGTTGGCGTTGACTTTGGCCGTGAGCTGAGCGGGGTTCCACTCGATCCACGCCGGGACGTTGTGGCCGGCCATCTGCTCCATGTTTTCGCGGAGCATTTTGTGGGCGCCTTCCTTGAAGGTGATCGTCATGCCCGGCTCGACGACGAACGAGCTGATGTCGGTCTTTTTGCCGTTCACGAGCACGTGGCCGTGGCCGACGATCTGACGGGTGGCCCAGATGGTGCGGCCGACGCCGATGCGGCGGACGACGTTGTCGAGGCGGCGCTCGAGCAGTTGCAGCAGCGTGTTGCCGGTGTTGCCCTTGGAGCGCTTGGCGATGCCCATGAAGCGGCGGAACTGCTTCTCGAGCACGCCGTAGTGGAATTTGAGCTTCTGCTTCTCGGCCAGGCGCACGCCGTACTCGGTGTTGCGGCGGCCGCGGTAGCCGTGCATGCCGGGGAGGCTGAGTTCTTCGCCGGTGTGCTTGGGGTTGTCGGCAATCGGGACGCCGACGCGACGGGAGAGACGGACCTTCGGTCCGGTGTAACGGGCCATAACAGACTCCTCAAGACAAGCCATGCCGCCTTTATGAAAAAGGGGCCGGCGTTTCGCCCGGTGCGTGGTCTTGAGGCATGCACCGGAACGTCCTCGCCGACGGTGGCGAGCGGGGTAAAGTAGCGGTTTTTCGAGCCGATTGCAACTCCGCATCGAGCGCACGATTCCGGTCCCTCCCTCCGGGGGGATCGGTGGGTGCGGCGGACGCATGGTTCCATCCGGCGTCTTGGGACAGGAGCTAAGCCGCAAGCGATCCGGCCTCGTCTCCCTGTCAGAAGCGGTCTGATGCTCGGAAATCAAGACGCGCCGGCGGTGGCGTCCTACACTCAACCTGCCTTGACGCGCCTGCTTCAGACATTACCGTTTGCCCCTTCGGACGGAACGAGGATTTGAGTCAAGCACAAGCCACCGCGGACATGCGTAAGGAAGCGCAGGCCCCGCCCGCCCCCCCGCTGCCTGCGCCCACCGTCTCGAATGCCCAGCTCACGCGCTGGATGTTCCGCTTCGTGCGCTTCGCCATGCCGCAGGCGGCACTGGCGTGCTTGTACGTCGCGGCGTCGATTTACGTCGAAATCTACACGCTCAACATCACCAGCAACGCCGTCAACCACGTCAACGAGCTCGGCAACGCCCACGAGTCGACGACGCTCGGCTTGCGCGCGTGGTTCTTCAGCAACGCGCCCGGCCCGCTGCGGCTGCGCTACCTCATCCTGCTGATGGCGGCGTTCGTGGGGCTGATGCTGCTGCTGCGCTATCTCAAGGAAGTGCAGGTACAGCGGTTCAGCATGAGAATGGTCTACTCGCTGCGCGAGGCGGTGTACGACAAAATCCAGCGCGTGGGCTTCGGCTTCCACGACGCCGTCAGCTCCGGGCAGCTCATCAACCGGGCGCTGTCGGATCTGCAGAACGTCCGCGTGTTCGTCAACTCCTCGATCCTGCTGACACTGGAGATCGTGCTGTCGGTGCTCGGCTACATGGTGCTGATCCTGACCAAGTCGCCGTGGCTGGCGCTGCTGGCGGTCTTCCCGCTGCCGTTCTGGACGTACTACATCCTGCGCTTCAGCAAGAAGGTGCAGCCAGTGGCCAAGGCGGTGCTCGAGGCCGAGGACCGCAGCGTGCAGATCGTCACCGAAAACATCGCCGGCGTGCACGTGGTGAAGGCCTTCGCCACCGAAGACCAGGAAGTCGAGAAATACACCCAGGCGGCGGCGGCGTACCAGCAGCGGATCCTGGCGCGCGTGCGTCTGTTCGCCAACTTCCAGCCGGTGATCCGCTCGATCGCGTCGGTGAGCCATTTGTCGCTGTTCTTCGTCGCCGGCCTCATCATCATCCTCGCCCGCGACGGCACGGGCCGGGGGATGGCGGTGGGCGATCTGATGATCCTCGGCGGTGCGATGGGGGCAATCCTCATGCGCCTGCAGCAGGTGAGCACGATCAACGAGCAGTACCAGAACGCGATCGTCTCGGCGCGGCGCTTGTGGGAAGTGATCGACGCCCCGCCGACGGTGCCCGAAAAACCCGACGCCGTGACGCTGCCCCCCCGTGGCACGGGCGAAGTGCGGTTCGAGAACGTCAGCTTCGGTTACGGCGAAGGCCGCCCCGTGCTGCACGACCTGACGTTCACCGTGCCCGGCGGGCGGATCGTGGCGATCGTCGGGCCGACGGGCGCGGGCAAGAGCACGCTGGTGAATCTCATCAGCCGCTTCTACGACCCGCGTACCGGGCGCATCCTCATCGACGGCGTGGATTTGCGCGACTTGCGGCTTTCGAGCCTGCGGACGGCCGTGAGCTTCGTGTTCCAGGAGACGTACCTCTTCAGCGACACCGTCGCCGCCAACATCGCTTACGGCCGCCCGAACTTAAGCCCCGGCGAGATCGAAGCCGCGGCGCGGCTGAGCCAGGCGCACGACTTCATCGAAGCCCTGCCCCAGGGGTACGACAGCCTGCTGGGCGAGCGCGGGGCGAACCTCAGCGGCGGGCAGCGCCAGCGGCTGGCGATCGCGCGGGCGATCGTGACCAACCCGCGCGTGCTGATCCTCGACGACGCCACCGCCGCCATCGACCCCGAGACCGAAGACCTCATCCGCCGCGGCATGCGGCTGACGCTGTTCGGGCGCACGACGTTCGTGATCGCCCACCGCATCAGCACCGTCAAGAACGCCGACCTCGTGCTCGTGATCGAAGCCGGGCGCATCACGCAGATGGGCACGCACGACGAGCTGATGCGCCAGCACGGCCACTACCGCGAGATCGCCGCCGCCCAGCTTTCCGACGACGCCGCCCCGGTCGAAGAGCGATCGCACATGCGCCGCGTGCAGGACCGCGCGATGGTCAACGCCGCCCAGCAACACGTCGGACACACGCAACAGGAAGAAGTGAGCGAAACACCTTGAGGAGGAGTTAGTGGTTAGGAATTAGGAGTTAGCGAAAAACCAAATTCCTTTCTTCCACTAACTCCTAACCACCAACTCCTATTCCCGATGACAGCGATCCTGAACCGACTTTTCCGCCGCCATCCGCCGCCCGTCGCCCCGGTCGAGACCGAAGACGAAGCGCGTTACCGGCCGATCGAGTGGAAGATGATCCGCAAGCTCGCGGGAGCGCTGCGGCCGTACAAGTGGCAGTACACGCTGGGCATCTCGATCGCGTGGGTGCACGTGATGCTCGACATGCTCGGGCCGCAGTACATCGGGGCGATCGTCAACCTCGTCGCCGGCTACGCCGGGCAGGACCAGACGCAGGCGTCGAACCTCATCGAGTGGGGCGTGCAGCGCTTCACCGGCGTGACCAACCCGGCCACCCTCACCCAGCGCGGGGCGATCACGCAACTGGCGATCATCGTCGGCCTGTGGGCGGTGGCGGTGGCGGTGTCGATCCTGCTGCAACGGTGGTGCCTGCTCGTGGTGCAGCGGGCCGGCGAGTACGTGCAGTTCGATTTCCGGCGCAAGGTGTTCAGCCACCTGCAAAAGCTCGACATGGGCTTCTACGACCGCACTAAGCTCGGCCGCATCATCAGCCGCTGCACGAGCGACATCAACGGCATGCGCGAAGTCAACGTGTGGGGCGTGGCGCACATCCTCATCCAGTTCAGCGCGATGACGCTGGCGGCGGGCATGCTGCTCTACACCGACTGGCGGATTTTCCTCGCCGTCGCGTGGCTGGGGCCGGTGCTGTTTTACGTCAACCGCTACTTCATCCGTAAATCCGCCAGCGGCTGGCAGAGCGTGCGCGAAGGCTTCACCCGCGTCAGCACCAACCTGGCCGAGAACATCAACGGCATGCGCGTGGTGACGGCGTTCAACCGACAGGACCCGAACCTCGAAACCTTCAACCGCCTGCAGGAAGACAACACCGCCCGCAACATCACCGTCAGTCGCATCAACGGCGTCTACCAGCCGACGCTGGAATTCATCCGCTACCTCGGCCGCGCGATCGTGCTGATCTTCGGGGCGTATCTCTTTGCCAGCGGCAAGATGGAAGGCAAAGGCATCGGCGCGGTGGTGACGGCGTACCTGTACTGGGACGGGTTCACCAATCCGATCATCTTCCTGGGCAACTTCTACAACCAGCTCATGCAGGCGATGAGCGGCGCCGAGCGGATCTTCAACTTGCTCGAGACCGAGCCGCAGGTGGCCGACGCGCCGGGCGCAGTCGATCTGCCGCGCGTCACCGGGCGCGTGCGGTTCGAGAACGTGACCTTCGGCTACAACCCCGAGCGCCCCGTGCTGCACGACGTGAGCTTCGAGGCCCAGCCGGGGCAGATGTTCGCCCTCGTCGGCCATACCGGCAGCGGCAAGAGCAGCATCATTTCGCTCATCGCCCGTTTCTACCAGCCGCAGCAGGGCCGCGTGCTCGTCGACGGCCACGACATCCGCCACGTCACCGGCCGCAGCCTGCACAAGCAGATGGGCATGGTGCTGCAGGTGAACTACCTGTTCACCGGCACGGTGCTGGACAACATCCGCTACCCCAAGCCCGACGCCACCGAAGCCGATGTGCTCGACGCCGCCCGCGCCCTGGGCACGCTCGACGCGATCGCCAATCTCAAGGACGGTTTGCACACCGACGTCGGCGAGCGCGGCGCGAACATGAGCCTCGGCCAGCGGCAATTGATCTGCTTCACCCGCGCCTACCTGGCCGACCCGCGCATCTTCATGCTCGACGAAGCCACCAGCAGCGTCGACACCGGAACCGAGAGCCTGATCCAGGCCTCGCTCGAGCGGCTGCTGGAAGGGCGAACGACCTTCGTCGTCGCCCATCGTTTGAGCACGATCATGCGCGCCGACACGATCCTCGTCGTCGATGCCGGCCACGTTATCGAGCGCGGCACGCACGCGGAGCTGATCCAAAAAGGCGGCAAGTACGCGCACCTGTACGAGCAGTTCGCCAATCAGAACCAGTAGACGCGGCGGCCGCGGCGTGAACCCCACCGCAGATGCGGCGGACACCCATTGGCGATTCTGGCGTCCGATAAGCCGAGCGTGCGCGCCATTTCTCCGCCATGTCCGCCACGGCGCTCAAGCCACAGGCACAGACGGCCGACCCTCCAAGAGTGAGAGCGTGAGCGAATGGTCTGTGTGTCTCACGGTCGAATCGGATATTCGCGCAGTCGCCGCCGGAGTCGCCGGCAGCGGTGAGGAAAGTTTATGTCTTCCCAGCCCCGTCGTGGTTCGGTTCTCATCTACGCCGTATTCGCCACGCTGGCGATCGCAGGCATGGCTGCGCTGGCGGTGGACTGGGGGCGTGTGCAGGTGGTCAAGAGCGAACTGCAGGCCGCCGCCGACGCCGCGGCGCGGTTCGCCGCCAGCGGCCTGGACAACAGCCTGTACGGGCAGAGTGCCGCGCCGTCCAACGCCGCGGCGGTGGTCGCCCAGAACAAGGCCAACGGCCGCGCCATCGTGTTCGACAAGACCGCCGACGTCGAGCTCGGCGATTACGACCTCAGCAAGCGCGAGTTCAAGCCCAAGTCCGACCTCGACAAGTGCAACGCCGTGCGCGTCACCGTGCGGTGCGTCAGCAGCCGCGGCTCGGCCGTGCCGATGACGTTCCTGGGCGTGCTGGGCCGCAACAGCGCCGACGTCGTCGCCACCAGCATCGCGGTGATCGATTACAGCAAAATCTCCGGCGGCGACGGCAAGGGCCGGTACGAATACTTCATCCCCGCCACGAGCAACCCGTGGCTCGCCGGTTCGCCAGAAGGCACGATCGCCAGCGTCGGCAATCCGCACAACAACCCCGACTTCGCCGGCAAGCCGTACAAAGACGACGGCAAGACCAACCAGACCGGCGCCGACACCGACGGCGGCGGCAGTCAAAGTGACGGCGACGACGACGACACCGGCAGCGGCTTCAGCAGCGGCGGCAGCACGGCGGCGGGCTCCGCGGGGTACAACTACTCGGCCTGGGGCAGCTACGCGGCCAAGAAGGCTTCGCCCATCGAGGCCGGCGGCATCACCGTCAGCGGCGGGCGGGCCATCACCTTCGACGGCATCAATGGCGGCGCTAACAACATGGCCAGCAGCGTCGTCTATTCCGCCGACGGCAATCCCGGGCAGGTCGTGGCCAACTCCGCCGGCGCCGAGAACGGCATCGCCAACGTCACCGCGCCCATCAACTCCGTCATCGGTGTCTTCCTCGACGCCGACATCCCGGCCAGCACCGTCGCCCCGCAGAATCTCAACTTCGCTACCGCCGCCAGCCGCGATTTCACCACCCTCATGCCGCAGCTCAAGCAGCCGTTCTACATCGGCGACGGCCGCACCAGCACCGGCGAAGTGCAGCAGTTCGTCCCCCCCGCCGGCGCCAAACGCCTCTACATCAGCACGATGGACAGCTACGAATGGAGCAACAACCGCGGCGGCTTCCACGTCACGGCGCACGTGAGCGGACAGGTGATGACGGTGAGGTAGGGGAGGAATTAGGAGTTGGGAATTAGGAATTAGTGAAAGGCGTCGTTGCGCTTTCCACCAACTCCTAACCACTAACTCCTGCCCTCTCTCCTGGTCCGACTTCTATTTCAGTAATCCAACCATCACCACCACAATCACCCCATTGTTGATCGCGTGCATGACGGTCGACGCGATAAGCGAGCCGCGCCATTGACGGACGACGGCGAACCAGCCACCGATGGTCATCAGGGCGGGGATCGCCAGCCAGCCCTGGGGGTGCACGGCGGCGAAGACCAGGCCGCTGAGCACCGCCGCCAGTGCCACGCCCATCCCCCTTCGCAGGTGGGAAACGAACAGGCCGCGGAACATGAGTTCTTCGGTGATCGGCGCGAAAACCGCCGCCAGCAGCAGCAGCGACCAGACGCTCGTCTGGTCCATCGTCTGCACGATCGGGTGCGACGTCGTCTGCTCGGCCCAGCGGCTTAAAAAGAGCACGACCAGCAAAGCCAGGCCGACGATCGGCAGCCCGGCGAGATAGCCGAGGACGCCGAAGGCGATTTCCTTCAGCACGCCCGCGCCCGTGTGCAGGCCCACGTCCTGCTGAAACGCCTGCCAAGTCGTTGACCGCTGTGTCGAAATACCCGGCGGCGGCGGGAGCGGCAGCGACATCGCTTCTGCCGTCGCACGGGCACCCGAGCTGTGATCGGCCGCACCGGCAGCCAGGTTTGCATTCCCCACGTCCGACGCGAACACGGGTTGAAAACCCGTGCCACGGTCCGGCCGGGCCCCGGCCAGGCGGGCGCGCAGCAGCGGCCACGCCGCGGCGAACACCACGACCGCGCTCAGCGGCAGCAGCTTGAAGAGGATCGGCCACGCCGCCGGCAGGAGTGTCGTCAACGCCGACCCGCCCAGCAGCAGCACAAGGTAGAGCGCGAACGCCTCGACGTAGTACGCGGTGGGCAGGATCGGCGCGGTCGTCCGGAAGCGCAGGTTGCCGGTCGACGCCAGCACGATCCCGGCGACGCACAGCAGCACTCCGGCAACGAGCGCGCCGAGGCCGAGGCCGAGCAAGATCATCGCCCGGTAAACGGCCTCCTTCGCCCGCGCGTCGACCGCCTGCCGCTGCTCGGCGGGCTTGCCGTTGGCGGCGGCGAGATCGGCAAAGAACCCGTACCGCCCGGCGTGATCCGCGGCATCGAACGATCCGCCGTGGAGCGGCTGATCGGCCGCGGGCTGCGTGGACGCGTACGCACGCTCGAACGCCCGGGCGTCGGCGGAGTCGATCGCGGCAAGCCGGCCCAGCGCCGCGTCGCGGCCCTTGATCTCACCGGCCATGACGGCGATGGCGACGCGGTCGGTGTCGCTCCTGGCCTGCTTGTCAAGCTGCTCAATCAGCGTCGGGTCGGTGACGCCGAACAATCGCTGCGTGCCGACGGCGTACTTGCTGGCGAACCGCAACTCCAGCGACACTGGCGGCGCCTCCGCCGAATCGCCTGCGTCCGGCAGCACGTCCGACCCCGTGCCCGGCAACTCCACCGCCCGCGTTGTCGTCACCACCCGCGCCGCCGCGGCCTTCTCCATTGATGCATTAACCGCGTGCAACACCGGCAGCCCGATCGCGAGCGTCAGAATCACGGCCCAACTGAGAACAACGGTGACACGCATAAGCGGCAGACTGTACGGCATTCGGGGCGGAGGAACATCAACGAGCCGCGGGCCGCGACACTGTTGCGAGTGCGGCGTAGGGTCTCCTCTCCCGGTACGCCGGGAGAGGGTTAGGGTGAAGGCCTTGTTTGGCAAATCGCGTGAGTCGCCACGCAAGCCCGCACCCTAACCCTCTCCCCCGAGTACAAGGGAGAGGGGACCAGCAACGCTCCCTCTAATGGTGACGATATTCTAGTGAACCGGAGCTATTCGGGGTGTGCCAGACGTGGCCGGCGCAACGGGTCCGGGCGGCGGGAGGTCGAACGACACCTTCGGCAACGCCGAGGCATCGAGCGCGACGGAGCCATCGGCGAGCAGACGGCCGGTTAGGCGGCCGGGCTGGCCTTGGATTTCCAACGGGATGAAGAACACCGCTGGGTCGTTCGGGTCGGGCTGGCCGGCGAAGACGCTCAGCCGCGCCTGCCCCACTTCGCCGGCAGGGCCGAGGTCGATCAGGTGAGGCGTGCCCGCCGGCAGGGGTTTGCCGGCGGGGGCTGCGAAGGCGTTCACGGTCAGTTGCAGGCGACCGTTCGCCGGCCGCAAGTTGTCGCCGTTGACGCGGATCGCCACGAGGTGCTCACGTCCGCCGGCGGAGCGCGCGTGTGCGAAGGCGAGGTGGTCGAACTTTGGCCCTGGCGCGTAGCGTTCATAGGCCGCGCTTTTCGGGTAGCGCATCTGATTGGACGATCCCCAACTTCCCAGGGACCAGCGCGGTTCCATCCGGATCGCCACTGTCTCCGGCGACACCGAACCGTATGACAGCGTGCGCCGAACAAGGTAGCGCTGCCCTACTTCCGTGATCGGCGGCGTGACCACGAACAGCACGGCGGCGACCGCGAGGATCGCGGCAAGAATGCCCCACCGTCGGTAACGCCGCGGCTGCGTGCCGTACGACAGCACAACTGTGATGGCAGGCGGCGGGATCCTTTCACGGGCGTCGGGCATGTTCGAGCCGTAGGGCGGGCGTCCCGCCCGCCAGATGAAATTCTAGAAAGCGGAAATACGCTGGCGAGCGGGACGCCCGCCCTACGGTTTTCGGTCACCTGTTCCGCTTACACGTCAGCCGTCGAGGACGCCGGCGGGGTGTCGCCCGCGCTTTCACCCCCCGCGGTCGCCGCGGCGACGACTTCTTCTTCCTTGTCCACGCGCGCCATCGCCACAAGCCGGTCTTTGTCGTCGACGTTGATGAGCCGCACGCCGGCGGCGTTGCGGCCGGTCTCGCGGATTTCGCCGACGCGGGTGCGCACCAAGATGCCTTTCTCGGTGATGAGCATGAGATCGTCGTCGTCGCACACGGCCTTGAGGCCGACGACGTTGCCGTTGCGTTCGGTCGTCTTGATGTTGATCACGCCGCTGCCGCCGCGACGCTGCAGGCGGTACTCGCTCACTTGCGTGCGCTTGCCGAAGCCGTTTTCGCAGCCCGTCAGCACCATGCAGACTTTTTCCTGCTGCTCCTTCGGCACGACGATCATGCTCACGACCTCGTCGGCCCCGCCGCTCTTGTCGTCGGCGGGTTGCGCTTCGGCCAGCTCGATGCCTTTCACGCCCCCGGCGGGGCGGCCCATGGCGCGCACGTCGGTTTCCTTAAAGCGGATCGACATGCCCTGCTTCGTGCCCAGCAGGATCTCGTCCTCGCCGTGCGTGACCGCGACTTCGATGAGCGTGTCGCCGTCCTCCAGGCCGATGGCGATGATGCCCCTGTTGAGGATGTTCGCGTAAGCGCTCAGGGCGGTCTTCTTCACCACGCCTTTCTGCGTGGCGAACATGACGAACGCTTCTTCGCGCGTGAAATCCTTGATGCTCAGCACCTGCGCGATCTTCTCGCCGGGCTGGAAGTCCATCAGGTTCGCCGCCGCCCGGCCGAGGCTGGTGCGGCTCATCTCCGGCACGTCGAACACGCGCCGCTCGTAGACGCGCCCCTTGTTGGTGAAGAACAGCAAATAGTCGTGCGTGTTGGCGACGAACAGGTGCTCGACGAAGTCCCCTTCGCGCGTCTCCCCGCCCTTGATGCCGCGGCCGCCGCGGCCCTGGGCGCGGTAGGTGCCCACGGGCAGGCGCTTGACGTAGCCGTTGTGGCTGACGGTGACGACGACGTCTTCCTTCTGGATCAGCGCTTCCATGTCCACAATGCCGCCGGCGAACGGGTCGACCGTCGTGCGGCGGTCGTCGCCGTACTTCTGGGCGATCTCGAGCGTGTCTTCGCGGATGATGTCGAAGACCAATCGCTCGTCGGCGAGGATCGCCAGATACCCTTCGATCTCGGTGACGACTTCGCGGTACTCCTTCGTGAGCTTCTCGATCTCGAGCCCGACGAGCTGGATGAGCTGCAAGCGCCCGATCGCCTCAGCCTGCACCTGGCTCAGCATCACGCCGCTTGCGGCTTTGCTTAAAAGCGACTCGGGGATCTGCTGCGCGTATGGGTGATCCGGGGCGATGCGGAAGGCGCGCTCGCGCAATTTCTGGATCGCTTCGTCGCGCGTCTTGCTCGTGCGGATGAGGCGCACGATCTCGTCGATGTCGCAGACGGCGTAGATCAGCCCTTCGAGAATGTGCCCGCGCTGCTGGGCCTTGCGCAGCAGGAACTTCGTCCGACGGGTGATGACCTCAACCCGGTGGGCGATGAAGTGCCCGATCAGCTCCTTCAGGCCCATCGTGCGGGGCTGGCGATTGACCAGCGCGATGTTGATGATGCTGACGGTGATCTGGCAAGGCGTGTACTGGTAGAGCTGATTGATGACCACGTCCGGGTCGGCGTCGCGCTTGAGATCGACGACGATGCGGACTTTGTGCAGGCGGCCGGATTCGTCGTTGGCGCCGCTGATGTCCTTGATGCGGTCGTTGCTGATGGCGGACTTGATGTCTTCGAGAATGTCCTTGCGGATGACGTTGTAGGGCAGCTCGTCGATGATGATGCTCTGGCGGCCGTTCTTGGCGGTCTCGACGTGGAGCTTGCAGCGGAGCGTGAGCTTGCCGCGGCCGGTGGAGTAGCCGTCGAAGATGCCCTGATTGCCGCAGATGATCCCGCCGGTCGGGAAGTCGGGGCCGGTGACGACTTCCATCAATTCCGACAGCGCCACGTCCGGGTTGTCGAGCACTTTGACGATCGCGGTGCAGATCTCGCGCAGGTTGTGCGGCACGAGATTGCACGCCATGCCGACGGCGATGCCCGTGCTGCCGTTGACGAGCAGGTTGGGGAACTTGCCCGGCAGCACGGTCGGCTCCATGAGCCGTTCGTCGTAGTTGGGCTGGAAATCGACGGTGTCGTAATCGAGGTCGCTCAGCAGTTCGGACTCGACATGGCTGGGCCGGGCTTCGGTGTACCGCATGGCCGCCGGCGGGTCGCCGTCGGTGCTGCCGAAGTTGCCTTGGCCGTCGATGAGCTTGTAGCGCAGGTTCCAGTCCTGGGCCATGCGCACCATCGTCGGGTAGACGATCGCCTCGCCGTGCGGGTGGTAGTCGCCGCTGGTGTTGCCGGCGATCTTGGCGCACTTGAGCGGCTTGCTGCCGGGGCGCAGGTTCAGGTCGTTCATCGACACGAGGATGCGGCGCTGCGACGGCTTCAGGCCGTCGCGCACGTCCGGCAGGGCACGATCCATGATCGTGCTCATCGCGTAAGTGAGGTACGAATCCTGGAGCTCGCGCTCGATCTTCAGGTCTTCGATGCGCTCGGGCGGCAACGGCGAAGCGGGGGGCAAAACGGGGTCAGCCATGAGTGGAACAATTATCGCAGAAACAGCGTGATTTCACCAGCGCACACGCCCCTAAAACAACCCCCAGAACGCCCCCGGCGTACTCACTTAAATGAGCACGCCGAAACACCTGACGTTGCGCAAATGACAACTGCTTGCATTTAGCATACGATCGCTTATCCCCATGTCCCTCGTGATCGAGATCACCGACGTCGACTTCGCCTACGACGGGCAGCCCGTGCTGTGCGGCGTGAGCCTGGGCGTCGAGGCCGGCAGCACTGTCGGCGTGATCGGCCCCAACGGCGGCGGCAAGACGACGCTGCTGAAGCTGCTCCTGGGCCTGCTCGTGCCCGCGCGCGGCCAATTGCGCGTCGGCGGGCTGTCGCCGCGCGCCGCCGTGCGCCGCGGCGACGTGATCGGCTACCTGCCGCAGCAGCAGCCGACCGCCACCGCCCTGCCGCTGAGCATTCGGCAGCTCGTGCGCACCGGCCTGGCGGGCAAGACCGGCCTGCTGCGCCCCTGCGCCGCCGACGACCTGGCGTTCGTCGACGACCTTATCCGCCGCGTCGGCCTCGATGCCGTCGCCGCCCGGCCCGTGCGCGCCTGTTCCGGCGGGCAACTGCAGCGCGCGATGATCGCCCGCGCTCTCGCGGCCCGGCCGAAGGTGCTCCTGCTCGACGAGCCCACCACCGGCGTCGACGCCCGCGGACAGCGCGCGTTCGTCGAGCTGATCGCCGGGCTTAAGGCCGACCTGGGCCTCACGATCGTCTTCGTCAGCCACGACCTGCGCGCCGTCACCGCCATCAGCGACCGCGTCGCCTGCCTTAACCAACACCTGCACTACCACGACACCCCGCGCGATCTCCCCGCCAAGGTGGCGTACGACCTGTTCGCGTGTGACCTCGCCGCCATGGGCATCGGCGACCCCCACCACACCTGCGGCGTGCATGCGGGGAAAGATCACAACGGAGACACGGAGAACACGGAGATCGGCGCGGCGACCGCGTCGTAGCTCGGCAATTCTTGTCTTTTCTATTAGATTCAAATTGCGGAATTTCAAGGCCGCAAAATGATGCCACGCTGATCTCCGTTCTCTCCGTGTCTCCGTTGTAATTTTCTTCGAATTTCTCATGCCCGATCTCGCCAACGAAGCCGCCCGCAACGCTTACCTCGCCGCCGGCGGGCTGGCGGTGGCGTGCGGGCTGCTGAGCGTGTTCGTCGTCGCGCGGCGGTGGGCGTTCCTGGGCGAAGGGATCAGCCACAGCGGCTTCGGCGGGGCCGGGACGGCGTGGCTGCTGGCGGTGCTGTGGCCGGGGGTGTTCGACACGCCCGCGATGCCGTATGCCCTGGTGGTCGTCTTCTGTTTCATCGCCGCCGTTTCGATCGGCGCCGTCGGGCAGGCGCGCGGCGTGAGCAGCGACGCGGCGATCGGCGTCTTTCTCGTCGCCAGCCTCGCCTGGGGCTTCGTCGGCCAGCACGCCTACGCACACGCATTCGGGCGCAACCCTGTCGGCTTCGACAATTTCCTCTACGGCCAGGTCCGCCACGTCGGCAACGCCTACACCGCCGCCGCCGTGGGGGTGACGGTGATCGTCGTCGCGTGCGTGTGGCTGCTGGGCAAGGAACTCATTGCCTATTGCTTCGACCCGCTGCTGGCACACACCAGCGGCGTGCCGGCGACGGGGATGCATTACCTCCTGCTGCTGCTGCTGACGCTCGTGATCGTGGTCGGCAGCCGCGTGGTGGGCAGCGTGCTGGTGACGGCCCTGCTGGTGCTGCCGGCGGTGACGGCCAACCTGCTGACGCAGCGCCTCGGGAGCGCGTTTGCCGTGGCGGTGGGCGTATCGCTCGCGGGCGCCTGGGGCGGGCTGCTGCTGGCGGGATTGATTCCCGCCGTGCCCGCGGGGTCGATGATCGTGCTGGCGATGTTCGCGATCTTCGTCGTCGCCTTCGTCACTGCCAAGGTGCGCGGGACCGCATGATCTCACTCGCCGACATCGACGCCGCCCTGCTCGACGGCGTCCGCCGCGGCGTTACGAGCGCCGCATTCGTCGCCCCCTTGCGCGACTCCATCGCCCGCGGCACCGACGTGCGCCAGCGCAGCGCCCTGCCCGGCCACGTCACCTGCGGCGCGCTGATCCTCAGCCCCGCCGGCAAGCTGCTGCTGGTCCGCCACAACGCGCTTGGCCGCTGGCTCACGCCCGGCGGGCATCTTGAGGCCGACGACGAATCGCTTTACGCCGCCGCCCTGCGCGAAGTGCGTGAAGAAGTCGGCTTGCGCGCCGATCAACTCTGGACGCCGGCCCACACGCTCGCCGCCCCCGCGCAGATCGACCGCCATCCCATCCCCGCCAATGCCCGGAAAGGCGAAGCCGCCCACGACCACTGGGACTTCCGTTTCCTGTTCCTGCTCCGCGACGCCGAGGCGCTGACGCTGCAGACCGACGAAATCTCCGCCGCCCGCTGGGCCGACCCGGCGGAGGCCGATGATTCGATCGCGCGGTTGCTGATCCCCATGCTTCGCCGATGACCGTGGCTCGAAGGTTAAGCACCTTGCAAGAGCTCGTTCAGTGCCGCCCTTCTCCGGTTCCTCCCCTTCAGGGGATGCTGGGCGGGTCGGCGTCCGACTTGCAACAACGGCTTGATGCCGCCCGAAAACCAAACCCCTCGCCCGGTACCGCTGGAGAGGGTAGGGAGAGGGCCGAGCGTGATTGCGCTTCCTTGCGGTGAGGCCGCCGCCCCCACCTAACCTCCCCGCAGGGGAGAAACCAGTGAGCATCCGCAAGATTGCCCGTCAACCGGCGACCTGCGCCCCACCAGAGGAACCGCCAAAGCCATCGCGTATAACACTCGCGTGGTTTCATTGCCGATCGACGCTTACCTGCCCGCGATCACCGACGCGCTGCGCGAGCACCGCGTGCTCGTGCTCGTCGCCGAGCCGGGGGCGGGGAAGACCACGCGCGTCCCCCCGGCGATTCTTAAAGCGAACCTGCTGCCGGCGAGCCAGCCGCGCCTGGTGATGCTCCAGCCGCGCCGCCTTGCGGCGCGGGCGGCGGCGGAACGGATCGCGAGCGAAAACGACTGGACCGTCGGCGGCGACGACGTCGGCTACCAAGTGCGGTTCGAGAACAAGCTTACGCCGCGCACGCGCCTGCGCGTCGTGACCGAGGCCATCCTCACCAACGCCCTGCTCGACGACCCGTCGCTCGACGGCGTGGGGTGCGTCGTGCTCGACGAATTCCACGAGCGCTCGATCTACAGCGATTTGGCGATCGCGCTGCTGCGCGACGTGCGCGCCGCGCTGCGCGACGACCTGCACGTCGTGGTCATGTCCGCCACGCTCGACGCCGGGCCGGTGGCGACGTTTCTCGGAACGAACGGAAAAACCGCGCCGATCGTCCGCGTGCCGGGCCGCACGTTCCCGGTGACGATCGCGCACCGGCCGCGCGGCGGCGGGTATCTCGAAGACGTCGTCGCCAATGCCGTGGCCGACGCGCCCGACGACGGGCACACGCTCGTCTTCCTGCCCGGGGCGGCGGAGATCCAAGCCACGCAGCGCGTGATCGCCGACCGGCTGCCGGGACGGCTGGTCTTGCCGCTTTACGGCTCACTGCCGTTTGACGAGCAGCGGCGGGCGGTAGCGCCGTCGAAGGCGCTGAAGATCGTGCTGGCGACGAACATCGCCGAGACGTCGCTCACCATCGACGGCGTGCGGACGGTGATCGACAGCGGCCTGTCGCGGCAGGCGGCGTTCGACCCGCAGCGCGGGCTCGACGCGCTGCGCCTGGGCCGGATCAGCCTCGCCAGCGCCACGCAGCGCGCCGGACGCGCCGGACGCACCGCCGAGGGGCGCTGCGTGCGGCTGTGGTCGGCGCTGGAAGAAAAGCAGATGGCGCCGTTCGACTCCCCGGAGATCGCGCGCGTCGATCTGGCGCCGACGCTGCTGGAACTGCACGCCTGGGGCGAGTCGGATCCGTCTACGTTCAACTTCTTCGAGCCCCCGCCGCCGGAATCCATTGCCGCCGCCGAGCGGTTGCTCGTGATGCTCGGCGCGCTCGACCGCGAGCACCGCCTCACAGCGCTGGGCAAGCGCCTGCGCGGCCTGCCGGTACACCCGCGCCTCGGACGATTGCTGATCGAAGCGGCGACAAAAGGGCAGCCGCGGCTCGGTACTGCGACCGCGGCGATCCTGAGCGAGAAGGATTTCGTCCACCGCCGCCGCGAGTCGCGCTTCGACATCGCCAGCGACCGCCTTACCGCCAGCAGCGACGTCCTGCTGCGCGTGCACGCCCTGCGCGGCGACGCCGGCGGCCTGGACGTGGACCGTGTGCAACTGCAACAAGTGCGCCGCGTCGAAGAGCAGCTGCGCTCCGCCGTCGCCCGCGCCGCCAGCCGCGACGCGCCTTCTCCGGCCCGGCCCCCGGCGATCGACACCCGCCTGACCGCACCCCCCGGCGCAGGGCCCGGAGACGACGAAGACGCGTTCGTGCGCCGCCTCGTGCTGTTGGCCTACCCCGATCGTGTCTGCCGCCGCCGCGGGCAGGGCAGCGCCGCGGCGATGGTCGGCGGAGGCGGTGTGCGGCTCAGCGACGAGTCAGCCGTCGTCAGCGGCGACTACTTCGTCGCCGCCAGTGCCCGGCAGGACGACCGCCAACGCCAGCGCGAAGCCATCGTCGACATCGCCAGCCGGATCGAACCGGCGTGGCTCGAAGAGCTTTTCCCGCAATCGATCACGCGCGCCCCGCGCGTGCGGTACGACGAATCGGCCGAGCGCGTGATCGCCACGAAGCAGACGCGGTATCTCGACCTCGTGCTGCGCGAAGAAACCGATCCCGCGCCCGACCGCAGCGCCGTCGCCGGGGCCTTGGCCGAGGCGTTGTTGCCGCGCGTGCGCGAAGTGATCGGCGGCGACGAAGCGTTGTCGGCGCTGGTGGCGCGGGTGGCCTTCGCGGCGGCGCACGCGCCGCAGCATCCGTGGCCGACGTTCGACGACGCCGGCTGGCGCGAGCTGTTGATCGACGCCGCCGACGGCAAGCAATCGCTGCGGCAGGTGACCCAGGCGCTGCGCGACGCCGTACGCCACCGCTTGGTTTACCCGCTCGATCGCTTGCTCGACGAGCTCGCGCCTGAGTCACTCACCGTGCCCACCGGCTCGGCGATCCGGCTCGCGTACAACAGCGACCCCAGGCACCCGCCGGTCCTGGCCGTGCGCTTGCAGGAAATGTTCGGCCTCGCCCAGACGCCGCGCGTCGCCGGCGGCCGCACGCCGGTGCTGCTGCACCTGCTGGGGCCGAACTACCGCCCGGTGCAGGTGACCGGCGATCTGGCATCGTTCTGGAAGAACACCTACGCGCAGGTGCGCAAAGACCTGCGCGCCGATTACCCGAAACACAGCTGGCCCGACGACCCGCTCACCGCCGAAGCGATCCGCGGCGCCAAGCGGCGGCGGTGATCTTTCCGGTCCCTCCCCCTCCGGCGGAGGTCAGGTGGGGGCGGCCTCTGCCATGCAATAGCGGCTCGATGCCGCCTGAACGCAAACCCCTCGCCCGGTACGCCGGGAGAGGGTAGGGAGAGGGCTTTGGGTTGCGGCGGCGCTTGATCGCGATGAGGCATCCGCCCGCCCCCACCTAACCTCCCCCGCAGGGGAGGGACCGGACATTGTGCTTTGTTGGGGTGCGGCGGCCTCGTCTACAGAAGAAGGAACCAAGGGCGCGGCCGATGATCGGGCGTCGCTACGCGCTTTTGAGTCCTTCCACGAACGTGCCGAACTGCTGGCGGACGAGGCGCGCGTACAGGCCGTTCTGCGCCAGCAGCACGTCGTGCGAACCGATCTCGGCGATGCGCCCGGTTTGGAGGACGACTATGCGGTCGGCGCTGCGTACCGTGCTGAGACGGTGGGCGATGATGAAGCACGTTCGCCCGCGCATCAGCCGCTCGAGGGCCTGCTGCACGAGCGATTCGCTTTCGCTGTCCAGGGCGCTGGTGGCTTCGTCGAGGATAAGGATTTTCGGGTCTTTGAGGATCGCCCGCGCGATACTCACGCGCTGGCGTTGCCCGCCGCTCAGCGCCGCGCCGCGCTCGCCGACGCGGCTTTCGTAGCCGTCGGGCAAGTCCGCGATAAACGCGTGGGCATTGGCGGCCTCGGCAGCGGCGGCGATCTCGGCGTCGGTGGCATCGGGGCGGCCGTAGGCGATGTTCTCGCGGATGCTGCCGCTGAATAGAAAGCTGTCCTGCTGCACGATGCCGATCGCCTTGCGCAACGGCCGCAGCCGGTAGTCGCGCACGTCGCGGCCGTCGATGCGAATGCTTCCACTACGAACGTCATACAATCGCGGCAGCAGCGACACCAGCGTCGTCTTGCCCGACCCGCTCGGCCCCACCAGCGCCAGCCGCTCGCCCGCCTTTACGTGCAGATCGATCGTGTCCAGGATCAACCCGCTCCGTGGCCTAGCTTCGGGGATCGTCGGGTCGAACTCTTCCAGGCTCGTGCGCGATTCGTCGCTGTCGTCGTGGTAATCGAAGCTCACGGCGTCGAACACCACTTCGCCGCGCGTCGGGCCGGTCGTGGGGGCGTCGGCTTTCTGGGTGATCTTCGGGGTGATGTCGAAGACTTCGAACACCCGGTCGATCGCCGACAGGCTCGTCTGCCATACGACGTTGATCTCCGCGAAGCGCCGCACGGGCAGGTACATCACCGCGAGATACCCCATGAACTTCACCGCCTCGCCGGCGGTGATGCTGCCCTGCATCGCCAGGTACCCGCCGAAGCCGATGACGATCGTCTGCCCGAGGTGGACGAGCCCTTCGCTGACTGCGCCAACGAGCTGGCTGAGGGTGCTTTGGGTCATCACGCGGTCGAGGTGCTCCTCGGTGTCGACGCGGAAGCGCTCGGCCTCGCGCTGCTCGGCGGCATATGTCTTCACCAGCGCGATGCCGGCGAGGCGCTCCTGCACGTTGCCGCTGATCATGCTGATCTGGCTCTGCACGCGCGTCGAGGCGTCCTTCACCTTCGGGTTCAACCGCGCAAACAGCAGGCCGTAGAGCGGCAGGATGACGAGCGTCGCCGCGGCGAGCTTGACGTTGATGGAGAAGATCAGGAACAGCCCGATGACGACGTTGAACGTGTCCATCGCGATGTTGATCAGCCCGCCGTTGATGATCTGGGACGCGGTCTGGATGTCGGTAATGATCCGGCTGACGATGCTGCCGGTGCGTTCCTTCGAATAAAAGTGCAGCGACAGGCGGTGGAGGTGGTCGAACAGGTCCTGGCGCAGATCGCGGATGATGCGGTTGCCCAGCCGCGCCGCGAGGTTGCCGCGGTAGAACGAGACCACTGCGTGCGCCACCGAAAGCAACACGCCCAGGCCGGCGAGCAGCTCCAGCCAGCTCATGCGCTGCTGCCACGTCTCGGCGTGCTTGGGCTCCATGACGTGATCGACCGCCGAGCCGATCAGCCAGGGGAAGGTGTAGTTAAGCGCGAACTTCGTCAGCCCCGCGGCGATGGCGACGGCCAGCAGCAGCTTGTAATCGCGCACGTAGGCGAAAAACCGCCAGATTGCCTTCGGCGGGGTGGAAACGGCGTCGGATTGGGCCATGGGCGGGAATCAGCGATACCGCGCTGCCGCGGCGGACGCAATGCGGAGATTGCTGATCGGCAGGCTTGTGCCGCGGCGCACGTTCCTCTCCAGTTAGCGCGGAAGAGGCCCGAGGCGGACGCACCAACGCAACGAAGCGCAAATCCGGTTCCTCCCCTGCGGGGGAGGTTAGGTGGGGGCGGGCGGATGCCTCATCGCATTCGACCGCCTCCGCAACCCAAAGCCCTCTCCCTACCCTCTCCTGGAGTACCGGGCGAGGGGTTTGGTTCTGGGGCGTCGGCAGGCCGCTCTTGCATGCAGTCGTAGCTTCCAATTTCCTCTCCCGGTAACCCAGGAGAAGGTTAGAGCGTGTTATGCACTTCAGTGCCGATGTGCCGCTCTGCTCTCCGAGCCCCGTTCCCACACTCCAAAGTGCATAACATGCTCTATCGCTTCGGCTCACGCGGACAGCCGGCCGACCTTGAGGGTGATCTTCTTCAGGCCCTGCGCGCGGCAGGCGTAGATGAGTTGTTCCTGCAGCCCCGCGAGCATCGCCTGTTTCATGCCGTAGAGCGTGGTGGAGTTGGCGACGGTGATCCCCAGCGTGCCGCGGGAGAAGGTGGACAGTTCGCTGGCTTCCTGCAGGCGCTCGGGGACCAGCTGCAGCCATTGCTCGCCGATGCTGCCGAACTTCCGCTGCTGCTTTTCGATGCGCGATTTGAAGTAGTCGACGACGTCGTCGCCGATCCGCCCCGCCGTCAGCGGGCCGGGGCTTTTGTGGCGGGTGAGCTTGAGGAGTTCGGCGTCGCCGTGCATGGAAAAGAGGAGTTAGGAATTGGTGGTTAGGAATTAGAGGAAGCGGACAGGCGGCGGCACTAATTCCTAAACACCAGTTCCCGACTCCTTCCTACTGAAGGTTCACCGGCATGATGACGTAGCTGAAGTTGTTCCCGCCCTTGAGCAGGCCGGCGAGGTTTGCGGCGCGCATCTCGAACGTCACTTCGTCGGTGTTCACCACTTTGAGCGCGTCGGTGATGAAGATGGGGTTGAAGCCGATCTCGATGTCGGCGCCTTCGAACTTGCATGCGAAGTTGATCGTCGCTTCGCCGGCCTCGGGGTTGCGGCTGCTGAGGGTCAGCCCTGTCTTGTCGAACGCCAGCTTCACGCCTTTGCTGTCGTTGGTAATCAGCAGCGCCGAGCGCCGCACGGCCGAGAGCAGGTCGGCGGTGCCGGCGATCATCTTGCGATCGCACTCCTTCGGCAGCACGTCTTCGTAAGGGGGGAATTGGCCTTCGATCAGGTTCGACGTCAGCGTGGCGTCGGCGGTGTGGAAGATGATCTGGTTTTCGGTCAGCTTGATCGAGACCGCTTCGTCGGGATCGGAGATGAGCTTGTCGACGAGGTTCATTGTCTTGGCGGGCACGATGGCGTTACTTGTGTCGGCGGCGTCTTCGGCGAGGTCGCCCTTGGCCATCGCCAGGCGGCGGCCATCGGTGGCGACGAGGATGAGGCGCTTGTTCTTCACCGTCATCAGCACGCCGTTGAACGCATACCGCGCCGCTTCCTTGGCTGCGGCGAAGAGCGTCTGGCTGATCAGGCCCTTGAGCTGCTTGCCCTGGACTTTGAAATCCGCTTCCCCGTCGAACGCCGGCACGGGTGGGAACTCGGCGGGGTTTTGGGTGAAGATCTTGAAATGGCTGTCGCCGCCTTTGATGCTCAGCTGCTCTCCGGCAAGCTCGATACTGAGGGTGTCGTCGATGCTCTCGCGGACGATGTCGCGCAAGCGGTCGGCGGGCACGAGCGTTTCGCCGGGGGTTTCGATCTGCACTTGCGTGTCGCTGTAGCGGATGGCGACTTCCAAGTCTGTCGCCGAGACCGTCAGCCGGTCGCCCTCGGCAGTGAGCTTGACGCATTGCAGCACGGGCTTGGGCGTTCGGGCGGAGCTGACGACGCCGGCGATGCTGAGGGCCTCCTGCAGTGCCCCGCGGTTACAGATCACTTTCATCAGCGCGTATCCTTTGCTCGACGGCCTTTTCTCTCTGGCCTTTGCTCACTGGCCTTTGCCTTAGCGGCCCAGTTCTCCTCCGCCCCTGGGCTTTCTTGGCTGGCCCGGAAACGGTGAGCGTCTGTTGTACGCTCTAGGAGATGAGAATCATATCGTGTGCCTATCTATAGATACATTTTCAAATAGCAGTCGTAGTAGTAACCGTGCGCCGATTGTGGATAACTCTCGCCGGTGCGACGAAGACCTTTTGCCAGTAAAGACTTATGAGCGCGATTACCGGACGCTGGCTGTGGATAAGGTGACGCGCCCGCTGTCGCGCCCCGACGGCGGCCCGGGAGTTGGCGACCGCCCCGCCCCGCTCCCGCCGCCGCCCTGACGCCGGGTCCCGGGCGGCGCGACAGGGCCCGTCAGACTGTCCCGCAGTTATCCACGCGCCGTGCAGCGCGGGGTGTCGAAGGCGCATGGAGCAGCCCGGGAACGCCGCGTGATCGCCGCGCCAAATGTTCTCAGGCAAGCCTCGGCCGGCGGCGGCATGACGGCGCTCGACACGGACGGCGACGCGCTCGACACTGCCCCGCATGGCCACCTTCGATTCCCTGCAAGGCGACGTGTTGTCCGACAAGGCCCGTGCTGTGCTGCGGATCGAGCCGCACGCGGCGTTCACCGATCTCGTCCCCCGCCGCCCCGGCTCGGCCGAGGCGGGGGAAATCCTTCACGCTCTGTCGCCCGCCGACCTGCTCGGACAGCCCGTCCGCGGCCCCGACGACGCCGCCTGCCTGCTGGCGGGGTTGTGGCTGTGGCACGGGTATCTCGACGAATCCCACGCCGTCAGCCAGGGCATCGAGACACCGTCGGGCAGTTACTTCCATGCCATCATGCACCGCATGGAAGGCGACTTCGGCAACGCCAAATACTGGTACGCCCGGGTCGGCAAGCACCCGGTGCTGCCGGTGATCGGCGCGTCGGCGCGGGACATCGTCGCCCGCGCGCCGCTGGACAAAGCAGCCCTGCGGCTGACGCTCGGCGACTGGTCGGGCCCGGCGTTCGTCGACTACGTCCAGAGCCTGCACGAAAGCCCCAGCGACGAACGCTACGCCGTGGCGGTGGCGCTGCAGCAACTCGAGTGGCGGGCGCTGTTTGATCATTGCACCCGCGTGGCGGTCGACGGGTGATAACGTGCCCGCGCGACGCCGGTGGCGCTTTCGTCGCGCCGCGATGAAATCAACGGTAGCCCGCGAGACGGATTTCGATGCCGCGCATCGAACTCAGGCGTATGCGTCGCC
>DASVSS010000226.1:0-5684 GCA_036387945.1 Tepidisphaeraceae bacterium
GGCCTCGCAGCCGCAGGTCCGCGTTGATCCGGCAGCGGTGGCGCTTCTGCGGGAATCCAAAGCCGCGCTCGACCGAATCGGCGCCTTCAGCGTCGCCGGCCGGCTGACGGCACGGTTCGACGTCGCCGGGCGACAGCGGACGCACACCGCCGAGATCCGCACGCTCATGGCCCCTGACGGACGCTTCCGCCACGAGCTGGTCGGCATCGGCGTCATCTGCGGCGACGGCAAGACCGTGACGTTTTACGACGCCCGCCGCAACGCCTTCGGCACGGCGCCGCTTGCGGCAAAGATCGGCCTGGCGGCGGAGGCGTACGAGCCGCTGGTGGACGTGCTCGAGGACGAAAACCCGCTGCTGCTTGCGGCGCTGACGACCGAGCCGCAGCTGCTGCTCGGCCGTAAGGCCGACGCCATCACCGCCGGCCCGGAGCCGGGCACGCTGCACGTCGACGGAACGGAGATCGCGCAGACGCTCGTGTTCGACGCCGGCACGCATGTCCTGCAACGAATCGATTTCGACCTGCGCAAGCGATTCAAGGCCCGCGGCGCGACGGCGGCCGTGGCGTCGGTCGAGATCGTTTACGAAGACGTGAAACCCGCGCCGGCTCTCGCCGCCGACGCCTTCGCCTATACGCCACCGCCGACGGCGACGGAGTTCGCGCTTGAAGTCGAGAAGCCCGCGAATGAACTCGTCGAAAGCGACAGCGCCACGCAGCCCGCTCCGTCGCCCGTCACTCAGCCGGCGGGCGAGCCGTTCCGCGTCCGATAAGGGCTCATCGCCCCAAGACGGCCCAAGCCGGGCGCCCCGCCGGCCGATAGCACAACCGGCGTCGTTGCGCTTGGCCGTGCCTTGCGCCGCGCGTCTCCTTTGGTCGGGAGAGAATATGAACGCGCATCTGCTCGAGCGCATCCGCGCGTGCCCCAACCTTCCGTCCCTGCCGGCGATCGCCATGCAGGTGCTGGAGCTGGCGCAAAAACAGGAAGTCGACATCGGCGAGATTGCCCGGGTCATCAGCAAGGACCCGGCCTTGTCGGGCAAGATCCTGCGCACGGTCAATTCCAGCTTCTACGGCCGTGCGCAGGCGGTCAGCACGGTCAGCCATGCGTTGGTCATTCTCGGCCTGCAGTCGGTGAAGACGCTTGTGCTAGGCTTCTCACTCGTCAGCAATCTTTCCAAGAGCAAGAGCAAAGGCTTTCAACACCTGACTTACTGGCGGCGCAGCATGTACGCCGCCACCGCGGCACGGTCGATCGCCAGCAAGCTCGGCATCGTTCAGCAGGAAGAAGCGTTTCTCTGCGGCCTGCTTGCCGACATCGGCATGCTCGTGCTCGACCAGGTGCTCGGCGAGGAGTACGGTGAGATCGTCCAGCGCGCCAAATCGCACCACGGCCTGGCGGCGATCGAGACGTCGGCCTTTGAGATGACCCACGCCGCGGTCAGCCATGTGATCGCCGAGCAATGGAAGCTCCCGCCGCTGCTGTCGACGCCGATCTCGGCGCATCATGAAGCGGCATCGGTCACCGACCCGCAACTGCGAAAGCTCGCCGAAGTCGTCCAGCTCGCGTCGCGCTGCGCCGACGTGTTCGTCGACGCCGACGCCGCACAAGCGATCACCGACGTGCGTCATGCCGCCAAAGCCGTCCACGGCCTGGATTCCGCGGTGGCCGACGCGCTGCTGAGCGAGATCGGGACGAAGACGAAAGAAATCGCACCGTTGTTCGAAATCAACCTCGGCTCGCTCGACAACTACGAGAACATCCTCAAGCGCGCCAACGAGGCCCTTGTGCAGCTCACGCTGCAGTCGCAGGTTGAGACCCACGCCCTGCTGCAACAGAACGCGCAGCTGAAGCAGCAGGCCCTGCTCGACCGGCTGACCGGCCTTTCCAACCGCGCCGGCTTCGACCAGAAATCACAGGCGCTGTGGGGCGAAGCGCAGGCCACCGGCACGACGCTTTGCCTGCTCATGATCGATCTCGATCACTTCAAGGCCGTCAACGATCAGCACGGGCACCCGGCCGGCGACGACGTGCTGCGCGCCGTGAGCAAATGCCTGCGCGCAGCGGCCCGGCCGCAGGACGTTGCGGCGCGGTACGGCGGCGAGGAACTGGCGCTGCTACTGCCCGACACGCCGCGCGCGATCGCCACGGTGATCGCCGAGACCGTGCGCAAAAGCGTGCAGGGCCGGCCGGTGCATTCCGGCGGCGCGGTCATCAACGTCACGGCGAGCATCGGCATCGCCAGCTGGGAACCGAACTCGCCGCTGAAGACCCTGGCGCACCTGGTGAAGGCGGCGGACCTGAGTCTGTACAACGCCAAGCACAGTGGCCGCAACCGCGTGAAAGTGTTCAACCCGGCGCCGGCGAAGGCCGCGTAGGCCGGCTTTTGGCATTGGCATCGGCGGCTTCAGGGGGCAGGGTACGTCGGCTTCTCGCCGCGCAGCACCGCGTCGACGTCGCGCGTCACCCAGCTCATGTTCTCGATCGCCGTGTAGGTGCGTGCCGCGAGGTGGGGGGTGAGCAGAACGTTCGGCAGGCCGAGCAATGGAAGGTCGTCCCCGGGCGGCTCAGGGTCGTAGACGTCGACGGCGGCCCCCGCTAGCCGGCCGGCGCGAAGCGCCTCGGCAAGCGCCGCGGCGTCGAGCACTTCGCCGCGGCTGGTGTTGATGACGATCGCGTCGCGCTTCATCAGCGCGAGTTGATCCCGGCCGACGAGGTTGCGATTGCCCGGCAGCATCGTCACGTGAAGGCTCAGCACGTCGGCCTCGCGGTAAAGCGTCTCTTTGTCGACCGCAGCGGCCTCGAACGGCAGCGGGCCGGCGTCGATCACGTCGTTGTAGATCACCCGCATGCCGAACCCGCCCGCGATCCGGCCGACGCGCTTCCCCACGCGGCCCATGCCAAGGATGCCGATGGTCATCTCATTGAGCTGCCGCCCGCGAACCGTGTTGCGAATGCGCTTGAACTCCGCCGGCGCGGGCGCGCGATCGCCGAAGAAATTCCACGGCCGAACGAGCTGCAGGACGTACCCGAACACGAAGTCGCCGACGGCGATCGTGTTGGCGTCGGGCGTGTAAACGACCTCCACGCCGCGCCTTCGACAGGCGACGACGTCGATGTTCTCAATCCCCACGCCGCCGCGGCCGACGACACGAAGGCGCGGCGTCGAGTCGAGGAACGATTCGCTCACCTTCGTGTACGTGCGCACGATCAGCCCGTCAGCGCGGGCGAGATGGCCCGGCAGGGCGGAGTCGTCGAGCGATGTTTCGATCACGTCGGCGCGCCCGGCCAGCCACTCGAGCGGCTTGCGGTCCGAGCCTTCGGTGACGACGACGACGGGCTTGTTGACGGGCATCGTCGCAACATAGCAGGTGACCGGCCGCGTTGTCGAAGCTACACTCATCCCCGGCCCGCCGGCCGCCGTGCCTGCGTCGATCGCCAGGATCATTCGCCCGAAACTCACGAAAGCACGCCATGCTGAAACACGTCGCCGCCGTCACACTGCTGGCCTCCGCCGTCGCGCTTGCGGATTCGCCCGCCACGCGACCCGCCGCCACCCGCCCCGCGACGCAGCAGGCGTCGACGCGCCCGGCGACCCAGCCGGCGGCCCGGATCAAGCTGCCCACGCCGGCAGAGCTGATGGCCAAGCTCAAGGGCGAGCGCGAGACGGTGGCGGCGAAAATGCAGGTCGCCGCGTTCATGCTCAACAGCGAGTTCACGGAAAAGCCCGCGGATTTTTCCCTCTTCGGCGGGCCGAGCCCGACCCTGCGCGATCTGCTCGAGCGCATCGGCAAGGCGCGCGACGACGCGACCCTCAAGGCCGTTCTCCTCTACGTCGGCAGCGGCACGGGACTGAACCTCTCGCAGGCCCAGGAAGTGCGCGACGCCCTCGGCGAGCTGCGCCGCGCGGGGAAGAAAACGTTCGTCTACGCCGACAGTTTTGACACCACGAGCTACGTGCTCGCCTCGGCGGCGACGAACGTCTGCCTGCTGCCCGGCGGCGAGGTGTTCATCCCAGGCATCGGGTTCGACACGACGTTCTTCAAAGGCACGCTCGACAAGATCGGCGTGCAGGCCGACTACGTCCAGATCGGCGAGTACAAAGGCGCCGAAGAACCGTTCACCCGCGTGCAGCCCAGCGAAGAGCTCAAAGGCGAGATGAACAAACTCGTCGACGCCTATTACAAGCAGATCATCGAAGGCATCTCGTTGCACCGCAACCTGTCGGGCGATCGCGTCAAGCAGGCGGTCGACGGCGCGATTATCCCCGCCGTCCAGGCCAAGACTGAAGGGTACGTCGATCACCTTGTCGACGCCGACGGCCTGCGCGAGCTGATGAAAAACGAGCTCGGCGGCGAGGTGAACCTTCAGCACGAGTACGGCACGAGCCAGCGCGACGCGGTCGATCTCTCCAACCCGTTTGCGATCTTCAAACTCATGAACGCCCGGCCCGCCGCCGGCACGAAGCCGAAGATCGCCATCGTCTACGCCCAGGGCACGATCGTCGACGGCGAAGGCGGAGCGGGGCTGACCGGCGGCAGCAGCGTGGGATCCGAAGAAATCCGCCGCGCCATGCGGATGGCGGGGCGGGACGAACAGGTGAAGGCTGTCGTCATTCGCATCGATTCGCCCGGCGGCAGCGCACTGGCGAGCGAGGCGATGTGGCAGGCGGTGCGGCACGTCGCCGAGGACAAGCCGGTCGTCATCTCGATTGGGTCGATGGCCGCCAGCGGCGGGTACTACCTCGCCTCGGCCGGCGACTACATCGTCGCCGATCCGGCCGCGATCGTCGGCTCGATCGGCGTCGTCGGCGGGAAGTTCGTCACGACCGAGCTATACGAGAAGCTCGGCATCACCACGATGACCTTCGCGCGCGGCCAGAACGCGAGTTTGTTCAGCTCCGCGCAGCCGTTCGACGACCGCCAGCGCCGCATGGTGCGGACGTGGATGAAAAACACCTACGACCAGTTCACCCAGCGCATCCTCACCACGCGCTCCGACCGGATTAAAGACATCGACCAGGTGGCGCGCGGGCGAATCTTCCTCGCCGCCGACGCAAAGGCGCTGGGCATGGTCGACGCCCTCGGGGGCATGAACATGGCCATCGCTGAGGCCGCCGAGCGGGCCGAATTGGAGACGGGTGAATTCGATACCGTCGCCGTCCCCGCACCCACGACGCTCGGCGACCTGCTCAACGGCCGCGAAGGCGGCGAAGCCGCTGCGCCCGTGCGCCCGGCGACGGTGTTGCCCGAGGCGGCGCGATCATTGCTCGCGCCGCTGCCGCGCGAAGTGCGCATCGCCATCGGCCGGCAAGTGGAACTGATGCATATTCTGGAGAAGCGCCCGGTGGCGCTGATGTCGCCGTTCGTCATCACGACGCGCTAATCGCGTGCGACGCCCGACTTTCCATTGTCACACCGGGCGTTGACGGGGCGGGCCGCTCATTCCAGTGGCAGGCTGCCTTTGTCGTCATGCGGTGTTTTCGGCAGATCGATCACGATCCGCGGCGGCGGCTCGTCGGGGGCGTCCCGGCGCTTGGGCATCTGGCCGGTGATGGGCACGATCTTGGGCTTGCGCGGCTCGCCGCCGGTGTTGAATGCGTGCGCGGCTTCCGACAGGTTGTCGGCGATCTCTCGCCCGCCCAGGCCGCCGGAATACATCACCGTCAGCACCAGGCCGGCGATGTG
>DASVSS010000227.1:0-16147 GCA_036387945.1 Tepidisphaeraceae bacterium
AAGTCGGTCGCCCGCGGGCTCGCCCAGTCACTGGCCAAGTCCACGCGGCCCGCGGCGGGCCGCACGCCCTTCGGCCTCGACCGCCTTTACGTGGCGATGGACGGCACGGCCCGCACGCTGATCCGGTGGCAGGGACTCGACCAGCTTCGCCTGGACCCAGAGACCAAGCGGGAAATCAGCCGCGCCACCCGCCCTCCGACGCGCTCCGCCCGTAGGAAGGGCCAGCCCCGGCGACCCCGCGAGCGGCGGGCGCGCTTCGTTGGCTACCGGAAGCAGGACGATGAAAAGAGCCTTCTGGTCCCGGGATCGGCCGCGGCCCGCAAGGTGGTCGTGGACGTTTGGCGGATGTACTACTGCCAGAACCTTGGCGCCCACCGAATCATCCAGCAGCTGCGCAATGACGGGGTTCCGAGCCCCACGGGCGGCGACTGGAACCTCACGTCGGTCCACAACATCCTCTGGAACTACATCTATCTGGGCGTGGAGGTGCGTCACCGCTGGACCAAGGCGCTGTACCACCAACTCGGGCCCGACGGCCCGATCCCGGTGACGGTCGATCAGGACCAGTTGCAGAAGGACGGCAAGCTGAGCGTCCCGCAGACCGAGCGTCCGCGGGACGACTGGGTGCTGGTGGACAAGCCGCAGCTGAAGGACTTTTTGCCGCCCGACGTGCGGGAGGCGGCGTTGCCCGAGATCCTCAAGCGGTACGACACGGACGTGATCATCGCCAAGCAGGCGCAGAAGGCCAAGCGAAAGAACAAGCACGACGACAACCCGTACGTGCTGGCCCAAGTGCTCCACAGCAAGCAGACCGGACGGCCGATGCGGGGGGACACGAACACCAAAAAGGTCGAGGGTGGCCGGGAGGTCCGCCGCTACTACTTCGACTATTCGACGGCGTCCAAAGCGATCTCCGGGTTGTGTGCCCGCCGGGTGCGGGCCGAGCCGCTGGAAGACGCGGTGGTGCCTGCGGTATTCGGGGTGCTGCTCGATCACGTGTGGGTAGCGGAGCGGGTGCGGCAGTACGTAGCTGAGCTGTCCAGCGGCGTGCGCGACGTGGAGGCAGAGAAGCGGGTCTTGATCGCGGAGCAGACCGAGATCACCCGCCGGCTGAAGCGGGTGCATAAGACCAGCGGGCACCTCAGTGATGACGATCTCGAAGCCCTCGTCGCTGACGACAACGCCCGCCTCGTCGTCATCCGCCGCCAACTGAACGACCTCGACCGCGTGGACGACCGGCGGCCGCCAACGGCCGACGAAGCCGTCGCGGCGGTGACCGAGCGACTGATGACGGTGCCCGCGGACTGGCGGTCGCTGCCAAACGCGGCGGTCAAGGACTTCCTGAAGTCCGTGGTCAGCGATCTGAAGGTCGATCTGGAGACCGGTGCAGTGACGATGGACGTGTGCGTTCCCGCGGTCGCCACCGCAGCGATACCGGCGTCTGCGAGTCGGGAAGGCCGTCGCGTCAGCTTCACATCGGCTTGGCTATCTTTACCTGACGCGATAATGGCGGATTCCCTGAAAATCGAGGAAATCCGCTGCGAATCTGACCGCAAACGCAAGTGCTACACCTGCGAACGACTACGACGTGCCGCGTGAAGGAACCAAAGATGCAGTTCGCGGTAATCGACTGGCGATCAGGCAAAAACGACTTCGGCCATTGCTGATTGCGACAACCGGCGTGTCGGTGGGTCGCACGCGCAGCCGCCGTGCAACGTCTGCAAACGTAGGGCTGCGTAGTCGGGAATACATAAACCAACCGCAAAATAAATTCGTCAGGTCACAGGAAGGACGGGAGCAGCTCGTGATCGCTGTATTGACCGCATCGAGCAGGTGCGGACAGTTCTAACGGCCGGGGTCTGCTCACCGGGCGAAATCGCGGACGAGGTGATCAAACAGATGCGAATGGTCGCCGAGACGATGGCGTCGCTCCCGATGGCGGCGTTGCGGTCGCTGCTGACGACACCGATCGCCCGGCTCGAAGGTGATACTAGGACGAAGGCGGTCCATGTTGACCTCACGATCCCCGCCCAAAACGCTCTGTGCTTGGCTGACCGAGCTGTTCAAAGCTCAATCAATCAGGCACGGTCGCAAATCCCCCTGGAATGCGCGGTTTGCGATTACGGCCGCGTCAATCGAACGCCGTGCTTCGTTTGCCGGCGCATACGACGGGCTGCACGAGGGCAAGGTATCAGCTCAAACGCGCCGCGTCTGGTCTGGACTGACGCCGGCGGGTAATCTGTAAAGGATCGGTGTTAGCTGAAGATTCGGTGACTGCAGGGTTTACGTTATGAAGAACATCTTTGAGCTTTGCCAACCAAGACAAGATGTGCTCCATGGCCGTCTACGAGATGAAGAATTCGCCGCGGATCTTGCTGCGGCGACTTCTACTGACGCAAAGGTCAAGGAATACAGCGATCCAAGCGTCTTCTTCCGGAATACTTACCCGACCCGGGGGCTTCGGACTCTCTTGGAAACCGTGTGCCGGCGTTTGAGCGGCGTTGGCGGGGAAATGAACTCCGTAATCCGCCTCGACACTCAATTTGGCGGCGGCAAAACCCATAGCCTGATCGCGTTGATTCATGCCGTCCGAGGTATGAAAGGCGTCGCGAACGTTGGCGAATTTTTAGATTCCAAACTGATCCCGCAAGCGAACGTTAGAGTCGCCGCTTTAGATGGCGAGACAGCCGACCCGGCAAATGGACTTGCTCTGGGTGAGGGATTATTTGCCCGCACCATCTGGGGTGAGATGGCGTACCGGCTCGCTGGGAAGGCCGGCTTCGAGCGATTGCGGCAAAGCGACGAAACCCATGTCTCGCCCGGCGATCAAACGATCGTTGAATTGTTCGGCAACGAGCCGACGTTGATCGTCATCGACGAAGTTGGGGCTTATCTTCGCAAGGTAGCTAAGTCCAACTCAGGCGCGGTCGATCAATTCTCCGTTTTCATTCAGTCTCTGATCAAAGCTGTTTCCGCAACTCCCAGAGTCGCGCTTGTCTTCACGTTGGCGGTGAAGGCCGAAGATAAAGAGGCGAAGGACGCCTATAAGGTCGAACACCAAATTGCACTCAAAGCGTTTGAGGAAGCGGAACAGGTCGTCTCTCGCAAGTCCACCCAGTTGAATCCGACGGAGGAAGACGAGACGGCGGACGTCCTTCGTCGTCGACTCTTCGAAAGCGTTGATATGGCCGGCGCAGAGCCGATCATTTCCGCTTATTTCAAGGGATGGGATAAGAACAAAGAATCAATGCCACCAGAGGCATTTAGCGACGAGACACGGGAGCAATTCCAACGCGGCTACCCGTTACATCCCGAGACGCTGAACACGTTGATCGAAAAGACCAGCAGCTTGTCGACGTTCCAACGAACACGTGGAATGCTTCGCCTCTTATCTCGAACAGTAAGACACTTGTGGGAGTCGAAACCCGGAGACGCTCACTCGATTCATCCCCATCACATTGACCTGAGCTATGGCCCGATACGCGATGAAGTGACGACCCGCCTCGGACAAGGTTCGTACACGACCGCGTTAGCGACTGATGTCGCGGCCGTCCCCGGGAAAGACCCAGCCGTAGCACAGCGGCTCGACATCGAAAACTTCGCAGGTCAACCACCCGTTACAAGCTACGTCGCCGGCACGGTCTTTCTGCACACACTTGCTTATGGCGAGGGTGCCCAAGGAATCAAAGCGGACCAACTCCGATACTCCATTTGCTCGCCATCCATCGAGCCGGCGGTTGTTGAATCATCGCGAAAGTTGTTCATCCAGGAATCACTATACCTCGATGATCGACCGGGCACACCGATGCGTTTTCGCGTTGAAGCGAACCTGACGCAGATGATTCGCAAGGCGATGAACAATGTTGATCCCGATGAGTTGCGAACGACACTCAACGAGAAACTGCGCGACTTGTTTGATGGCAAGGGCCATAATCTCGAACTCATCCCTTTTGCGTCGGCGCCCTACGAAGTGCCCGACGACATCGGCGATGGCCGACCGTATTTGGTTCTATTGGGGTACGACGCATTCGCGGTGTCCGAGGAGCCGACATCACTTCCCGGTGATATCGTCCGCATTTTCCAGCGCAAGGGAACTAAGGAAGAGCTACGCAGCTATCAAAACAACCTTGTGTTCGTGGTTGCAGACGAACGGTATCGCGATGACATGAAGCAGGCCGTTCGCAGAAAGCTGGCACTTATTGAACTGAAGAAACCTGACCGGATGCGCGAACTCGCCGATCACCAACAGCGCACCGTGAACGAGGAATTTGGCAAGTCAGATTTCCGAATTGCGCAGGCGGTGATGCAGTGCTACCGCCACCTGTTCTATCCAAGTCACATTGCTGTCGGCGGTGGCAACGTTCAACTCGGTCACACCGCGATTGAATTGGTCAACGTTTCGGGTGATCCCGGAAATGGACAAAAACTGATTCGCGCCGCGCTGCGGGAACAGAAAAAGCTTCTCGAAGTAGGCGATCAACCCGATGCTCCCGGCTTCGTCCGCGACCAGACGCCCCTCAAGACCAAGGGTTTCCTCACCACGCAGGAACTCCGCAACGAGTTCCGCCGCGCCCCGAAGTTGTCGATGCTGATGGACAACGGGCCGCTCGTCAACTGCATTCGCCAAGGCATCGACACCAGCTTCTTTATTTACAAGCAGGGCGATCTCGTCTGGGGACCGGGTGACCCCTCTCCGTCGATCACCATCAGCGACAACGCGTTCGTCTACACGATGGCCGAGGCGACGAAGGCTGGGCTATGGCCGCGCAAGCCGAAAGAAGAGCCTAAGCCCGTTGTCGATTCCAAAGGAAGTGGAACCGGTGGTTCTGGCGGTTCAACATCTACTGGTCCCAACGGTACTGGTACCGGCGGCGGAACTGCCGTCATCCAACCGCCTCCACCGAAACCTGAATTGTCAGCGCAAGGGCCGCTGAAGCAGGCGCTGACGGAAGTATTCGAAAAGACACGCAAGAGTGGCGTGAAGACCGTTCAGCACGTGAGCATCCGTCTCTGGGAAGCGGCCCCAACTTGGATGGTTCATCAAGCGGTCGCCACCTACCGTGACGCGACGGCGACCTGTCGGTTTTCGGCGAACATTGCTGGCGAAGGAATTGACGGGTTTCAAATCGAATTTACCGGAAACATCGCTAAGGCCAATGCAGTAAAGTCGTTCATCGACACTCAGCTTCGCGCCGCCTCTGATCATCAATTTGAGAGCCAATACACGCTGGTATTCGCCACGCCGTTGTCGACGACGGCCGACAAGACCGATGCCTTCACCACTGCGATCACGAAGTACGGCGGCGGCGAAGCGTATGTCGAAGCTGAGGCAGCAGCAGAGAGAGGAGTCTGATCATGTCCGCTGCTGCACTACGAAAAGAATCCGGGCCACGGCTCGCAGAGAACCACCCGATCTACGAACTTCGCGTCGAAGGCCTCACCGCCACCGAGGTCGAAGTCTCTGTCTGGCAGTTGCCAAGCGTCTCCACCCCGCGGTTGGTTCAAGCCGAACGGACGGCCTCGCTCACAGGTCGCCCGTGGCGGATGATCGAGTCTCGCGTCAGCAAGCGCCTTAGCCAATTCGGCATCAGCGTCGCCCATGTCAAGCGTGGCCAAATTGCTGCGTTTGCGATCGACGAAGATGTCGCGCTCAATCTGTCCCTCCTGTTTCGCATTCTCGCGCCCATGCGGAGTGTCGAGCGCATCCGCATGATCGCCGACGGCATCGACAAGATGAGCCGCGAGGAAGCCGGGTACTGGCTTGGCATGGCAGTCCACCGCGTTTATCCCCGGCGCGTGCTTGCCGCACTGCGAGTGCTGCTGACCACCCCATGATTCCACCATGGCTTCTGTCTCTCGGAAAGCTGCGGGCCCGCCGGCTTCCAGCTAGGCGATTACGACACCTCTACCAGCCCAGCCCCGCGCAAGCGATCAAACTTGATCCGTGCGCGCCCAATCCACTCTCCAGATTGTGCTCGCAACAGGCAGTGTGGAGGAGCGGTGGAAAAGTTTTTGTGCTCCATGTCGATGTTCGGTCTTTTTTAGCCGGACAGTTAGACTGACTGTTTTGGCGACTACAACAGGCGGTATGGCCAACGTCCGATAGAGGCGACGTTTGGGATTTGAACGGCGTTTTGCGGTTGGATACCCTGAAACGGTACTTCGTCGGGCGTGACACTTTTAGACAGCCCGCGGTCATCAGCCCGACCTATTTCGACTATTTCGACGGACATTTCCACACCTGTGGTTCACACCCGCCGGTTGATCGAGGAATGGCTGCCGATCGCGGCGCTCTGTGAGGAATCGGTTCGGGAGCGGCGGTCGATGACGGCGTTGCCGCCGACCTATTACCTGCACGTCTGGTGGGCGCGTCGCCCATTGGTCGCCAGTCGGGCGGCTGTACTGGCATCGCTCCTGCCCGCCAACGCTGACCACGCCAAGTTCCTCCACGCCCTCGGCATTCATGGCGATCCGGTGGCTTCGCGCCGTCGAATCGACGAAGCCAAACGCTCCGGCGAACGCTTCGAGGGGCAGGCGTATACCTACTCGCGTGCGTTCTCGCACAACCCGACCGATGCCGATCGCGCTTATCTTCGAACGCTCGGTGGCAACGGTGGCATTCCAAAGGTCTTAGACAGCACTGCCGGCGGCGGGTCAATCCCGTTCGAGGCGATGCGCCTCGGCTGTGACACCTACGGCAACGATCTCAACCCCGTCGCCTGGCTCATTCTCAAAGCCACCGTCGAATTTCCGGCCAAACATGGCGCGCCATTGCTCAAGCGGTACAAGCAACTGTCAGAAAAGTTCATAAGGTTACGAGACGAACGGATCGAGCAATTCTTCCCGACCGAACCTAAGGTAGGCTGCACCGCGACGAACTGGATCTGGGCCCGCACCGTTCACTGCCCCTATTGCAATGGTCTGGTACCACTCTCCCCGAACTGGAAGTTGAACATCAACGGCGTCGGCGTTCGGTTGCATCCGCAGACCCGTGATGCGGCCCATCGCGTCTGCAAGTTCGAGGTCGTCCACGACGCTGCCCACCAGTCGGCCGGCACCGTCAGAGGGGGCGACGGGCTTTGCCCCTACCCCGATTGCAGCCGCGTGATCGACGGCGACGAAATCAAAGCCCAAGCCAAGGCCGGCCAAATGGGCGAACAGCTCTACGCCGTCGTCTATACCGAAAGCAGGGTGATTGGCCACGCGAAGAACGGCAAACCGAAGTTCAAAAAGACCCGCGGCTACCGCGAACCACGTCCCGAGGACGACAACTCGAGCCAAGTGAAAGCCGCCCTCGACGACAAGATGCCCGAATGGCTGGCGAGGGGGATCGTGCCGGATGAGGACGTTCCAGAAGGCTTAAAGACGACGGAGCCACTGCGATACGGAATGCCACGTTGGGTGGACATGTTTGCTCCGCGGCAATTGTTGGGGCACGGGACGAGCGTGGAAGTCTTCCACGACCTCGTGGCCGAACTCGGTCGCACGGGGAATGCGAGCGAAATCGACAAGGCAGCGCTCATCTATCTCTGCTTCGCGCTCGACAAGATGCTGAATTACAATTCGCGTATGTCGGTTTGGATGTCGACGCGGGAGGTCGTCGCCAACACATTCAATCGCCACGACTTTGCCTTTTGCTGGAGCCATGCAGAGATGGCACCGTGCGTTACGAGCCTCGGATATGACTGGACAACGGAACAGACGGGCAAGTCGTTAAAGGAGCTGATCGATCTTTCCGGTGAACAGACCGACGCCGATGATCCAAGTCACCTCGCGTTCGACCCGCAATCCCGCGCAGACAATCCGCAATCGAAGATCACGCTCACCAACGGTTCCGGCGATAACCTCCCGCATCTCGACGACGCCAGCATCGACGCGGTTGTGATCGATCCGCCGTATTACGACAACGTGATGTACGCGGAGTTGTCGGACTTTTTCTACGTTTGGTTGAAGCGGACGGCCGGGCTGTTGTTTCCCGAGCAGTTTGCCGATCATCTGACCGACAAGGACCGCGAGGCCGTCGCCAATCCGGCGAAGTTCAAGAGCCACACCGTCGTCAAAGGCAGCGGTGGCGCGAAGAAGCGGGCGAGCCGCGATTACCAAGAGCGGATGCAGGCGATCTTCACCGAGGCCCGGCGGGTGCTAAAGCCCGAAGGCATCATGACGCTGATGTTCACCCACAAAGCCACCGGCGCGTGGGACGCGCTGGCGAAGGGATTGGTGGATGCGGGGTTTGTCATCACCGCAAGCTGGCCGATCCAGACCGAGGCCGAGGGGAGCCTGCACATCAAGGACAAGAACGCCGCCAAGAGCACGATCTTCCTCGTCTGCCGCCCGCGCGAAGTACCCGCCGCCGATGCCGAGTCAACGTATTGGGAAGACGTCGAACCGAAGGTGAAGGCGGTCGTTCAGGAGAAGGTTGCCAAGTTCCAGGAGGCGGGCATTCGCGGGGTGGATTTGTACCTCGCCTGCTTCGGACCGGCGCTGCAGGTCTTCAGCGAGTACTGGCCGATGAAGCGCGGACGGGCAAACCAGCGGCCGCTGCCCGTGAAGGGCGCGCAGCTGAAGCTCGTCGAAGAAGATGAATGGGACCCCTACGCCGTCCGCCCGGAAGACGCCCTGATGGCCGCGCGCGGCGCGGTGAAGCAGTGGCGTTTGCAGCAGTTGACGACGGTGCGCCGGCAAGCCCATCTGGACCCGGTGACGGAGTGGTACGTGCTGGCGTGGGACGCATTCCAAAGCCCGCAGTTCCCGGCAGACGAAGCGCTGAAGCTGGCACGCGTTGTGGGCGTGAACTTCGACGAGCAGTTGCGCAACAAGGTGCTGGAGATCAAAGGAGGCGATGTCGTCATCTGGGACTCCGGCCAGCGTGCGAAGAAGACTGCGATCGGATCGATGACCGGCGTGTGCAGCCTTGATGCGCTGCACCACGCAGCGCAGGCGGTGCGAGAAAAGAACATCGGCATCGCCAAAGACATGATCGAGCGAGCGGAGATGCACAAGAGCAACGCGTTCCTGCTGGCGATGGAAGCGACGCTCAACGTGTTGCCGACGCCGAAGATGGTGAGCGGCAAAGGCGTCCTCGCCGGCGCTGCGGCGGACGCGGAGGCATTGGAAAAGCTGCGCAGACTGATGTTTGGCACGGAAGTGCCGCAGGCGAAGGCATGGATGCTGTTCGCAGAATTGCCCCCGGAGACAGTGTAAATGGATAGCGCCGGGGCAGTTTCGCTACGGGATCGTGATTGGGACGTCGGCTACAGCCACGAAGACGGCGACCTGGTCGCTATGTTCTTCGTCCCTGCACTGGCCCGCGCGCAGTTTTACCAACGGGCCACGGGCTATTTTTCGGGCGATGTACTGGCAATGGCGGCGCGTGGGCTGGACGCGCTAATCGCGCGTGGCGGGCGGATGCAGTTGCTCGTCGGCTGCACGCTCACCGAGCAGGACGTTGAAGACATCAAAAAAGGGTACGACGTTCGCGAGGCGGTGACGCGCACGTCGATCAATCAAATCCCTCTCAAATCGGAATCGCCGGAGGCTCGAAAGCACATCGGTTATCTGGCGTGGATGATCGCGCACGGCTACCTCGACGTGAAGATCGCCATACCGCTGGACGAACACGGCGAGATGCGGGCTGGGTTAGGTCTCTATCACGCCAAGGCGGGCATCGTCGTTGATGACGCGGGCGACAAGTTGGTCTTCAAAGGGTCGATCAACGAGACGCCGTCGGGGTGGTTGAACAACTGCGAGTCGTTCGACGTGAGCTGTTCGTGGCGCGGGGAATGGGACGAGGCGAAGGTCAAGAAGACGGAAGGCGAGTTTGCGAAGCTGTGGGCCGGGAAGGCGAAGAGCGCCCGGGTGTTCGACTTCCCCGAGGCGTTGAAGGAGAAGATCCTCGAATTTCTGCCGACCGATGACACGTTCGTCAAACCCCCGAAGCCGAAGTTAAATGATGAACCGACCGAAGCGGAGGTACCTGCCGAGCCGGTCGAGCCGAAGATGCCCGACGATGTTCGGCGGCAGCTGGCTTGGGCTTTCATCAAGCACGCGCCGAAAAGGCCCGACGGCGCGATGGTGGCGGTGGTGACCAGCACGGTGAAGCCGTGGCCGCATCAGTTGCGGGCGTACAAGCGAATGATCGATTCCTGGCCGCTCCGATTACTGATCGCAGATGAAGTCGGCTTGGGCAAGACGATTGAAGCCGGTCTAATCATCCGCCATGCTTGGATTGCGGAATGGGCCAAACGGGTGCTCATCATGGCACCGAAGGGATTGCTGAAGCAGTGGCAATCGGAGTTGTACGAGAAGTTCAACCTGCTCGTGCCGATCTATACCGGCCAGTCGCTCTGCTGGCCGGAGCATCATCACCGGGCGTTTCCGTTAGAGCAGAACGTGTCGCGCGCCGAATGGACCAAGCAGCCGATCGTGCTGGTCAGCAGCCACCTGATGCGCCGCAGCGAACGACAGCAGGAACTGATCGATGCAGAGGATTGGGATCTGCTGGTTCTCGACGAAGCCCACCACGCCCGCCGCAAATCGCCCGGAACGGTTCAAGAAGGCGGGCCGAATCGGCTGCTGAAGCTGATGCAGGCGATCAAGCTGAAGGCGAAATCATTGCTGCTGATGACGGCAACGCCGATGCAGGTGCATCCTGTGGAGATGTGGGACTTGCTGAACCTGCTCGGGATGCCGGGCGAGTGGACGTCCAGCGTCTTCACTGACTACTTCGATTTGCTGGGGAGGAATCCGAGCGAGAACGATCTCTACCGGGCAGCGCTGCTTTTCCAATCGACTGAACGTCAGTACGGCCCGGCCCCTGCGGTGATGATTCAGCGAGTCGCAGAGGGCATGTCGCTGTCGAAGATTGATGTGACAAAGGTTGTGGCGGCGTGCAGGGAATCGAACACGAACATTCCGATCAAGCGACTGACAACCAAGCAGCGGGCTGCAATGATCGCGGTACTCAAGGCGTGCAGCCCAATCTACCATCGGATGTCACGCCATACTCGCAATCTCCTGAGGCAGTATTTCAAGAAGGGATTGCTCGATTCGCCGATCGCGGATCGGAAGGTCGACGACAAGGCAGTAGTGTTGAGCACCGCCGAGCGAGAGTTGTACGACGCTGTCGAGGATTACATCAGCACGACGTATCAGGCGGCCTCGCCGGATAAAAAGACGGCGGTCGGATTCGTGATGACGATTTACCGCCGACGGCTCGCGAGCAGCTTCTACGCGCTGCGTAAGACGCTGGAATCCCGCCTCGCTCGAATCAAGGGCTTCGAACCCGGCCAAGCTGACGCGATGCGTGTCGAGGAAGACCTGCCACAAGACGAGCAAGTTGCCGAAGCAATCGGATCGGACGAGGCGGACGAGTACGAGACCAAGGCGCTGGGCGCCGAGGAACAGACATCGATCCAGACGTTGCTCAAAGGCATCGCGAAACTTGGCACGGACACAAAAGCTCGCGAGGTTCACGACCAGCTTCAGCATTGGCTGGCCGACAAGTACGACACCGCCATCATCTTCACGCAATACACCGACACGATGGATTACTTGCGAAACTACTTGACCGAGCAGCTTGATGTGCCGGTGGGTTGTTACAGCGGGCGAGGTGGGGAAATTCGAGACGCCTCTGGCAACTGGATCACGCGGTCTAAAGAACAGATCAAGCGGATGCTGAAGGAAAAATCCGTAAAGGTTTTGGTTTGCACAGATGCTGCCGGCGAGGGCCTCAATCTCCAGACTTGTGGCGTCGTCATCAACTACGACTTGCCATGGAATCCGATGAAAGTTGAGCAACGGATTGGCCGCATTGACCGAATCGGTCAGCAGTATCCCGAGATTCGGGTCGTCAACCTCGCCTACGCTGATACCGTCGAAGCAGACGTTTACTTCGCGCTGAGCCAACGTATTGGGCTGTTCAACGGCGTGATCGGGAAGTTGCAGCCGATCCTGGCCCAATTGCCAAAGGAGTTTGAAGCGGCAGCCCTTCGTCGTGCTGAAGACCGAGACAAAGGACGGCATGAAGCCGTTCGCAACGTTGACCTCTTGGTCACCGCCGCGGATGCAGCGACCTTCGACATCGACGAGGTGAGCGATGCAGATTTGGTTGCGCCTTCATTTCCCCCCTCGCCATACGTGCCGGCGGATATCACACGGCTGCTGTCGGAAGAAAGCATGTTGCCGCCCGGTTCGCGCTGTAATGAACTTGAAGCACGAACTTACGGAATTTCATTGCCGGGTGACAATACACCGGCCCGGATTACGGCAGATCCGGATATCTTCGATGACCATTTCGAAAGCCACCAGCTTGTCCTTCCCAATGGCCCAATCTTCAGTCAGCTGGCGGCGTCCGCGGCGGGGGCCGCAGACGGGGAAGTTTCTACCATCCGCAGCCTGACTGATTTGGGCTGACGATGTACGCAGTAGAACACATTCAATCATTTCTTGCGGTCCGCGCGCGAGCCTATTGCCGTTGTGGTGGGAGGGCATTACGGCACAATCCCGTTCCACTTGAAAATGCGGCGGAAGTGCGGCCGCCGCTGCAAGAAAGAGTTTTATGCGTAACTCGTAATCCGAAGCCCACGTCGGTCTTTAGAAGTATCAACGCGGCCGTATCAGCTTTACCCCAAAGATGGGAAGGGGTGGTGGTCGGGTTACGGTCGACTTTCCCAACTTGCTCTCGCGAGACCCAGCAATGCTTGACGGACCTGCGCGGGAAGATGCGGCCAAAGAGTCACAAGTTCCAGCAGGGATTCGGCGGCACTGATGTTGTGCCCCGAACTTCGTGCACTAATTGTATGGTCCTCTGTCTCACGAGAGCTAAGTGCTGACGGCGTAACGGCTTTAGTGGTCTCGACTGGTAATGTTGCCAACGTGAATGTCGCAAGTTCGATCCTTGTCACCCGCTTCCCCTCCGACCCGGCGTCACACGACGCCGGGTCGCGTTTTTGCATGCGGTCACGGGCCGTCCGTAACGAGGGGTCGGGTCGCCAGGAGCAGAGCGCCGGGTGCAGACGGTGAAATCGATGTGACGGAATTTTCCGTTGCTGAGTCGCCCGGACATGGGCGAAGCGTACTGCACGGACGCCGACGACACCTGCTTTATTCCCATAGTGCCAATGGCTTTTGTCAGCTACGGCAGCCCCCAAGCCTGCTTGGGGTGTAGAGAATTGCCCGGCGCGTGCGCCCGCCTTGATTCCCCGCCTGCGTTGCGTTCGGCCGTCTGGTTCCGCGACACTGCTCGCATGGACGGCAAGATCATCGGCGGGCTGGTTTCGGTGACGTTTCGAAAACTTTCGTGTGAGCGCGTCGTTGCGTTGGCGGCCGAGGCGGGCTTGAGCGCGATTGAGTGGGGCGGTGACGTTCACGTCCCGCATGGTGACGTGGAACGCGCGCGGACGACGCGGCGAATTTGCGAGGACGCCGGAATCCGCGTGAGCGGATACGGCTCATACTACCGCGTCGGCGCGGCCGCGGAGTTGGACGTCCGCCGCGTGATCGAAACCGCCGAAGCACTCGGAACGACGTCGATCCGCGTGTGGGCGGGGGGGAAAGGATCCTCTGTCGCAACGCCCCTGGAACGGAAAGAAATCGAAGACGACTTGCGGCGCGTCTGCGGTCTCGCCGCCGTCGCCGGCATGACGATCGACCTGGAGTATCACGGCGGCACGCTGACCGACTCGGCGGACTCCACGCGGGCACTGCTCAGAGGCATTGAACAGCCGAATCTTCGGACGTACTGGCAGCCGCGGCACGGCGACGGCGTTGAATCGGGGGTGTCCGACCTTCACCGCCTGGGCCCGTGGCTGGGCAACCTGCACGTCTTCCATTGGTGGCCGGATCCGAGCACGCGGCTTCCCTTGGCCGAGGGCGCCGATCGCTGGCGGCGTTACCTGTGGGCCGCCCCCGGGACCGAACGCTTTGCGTTACTGGAGTTCGTGCGCGGCGACGACGAGCAGCAGTTCCTCCGTGATGCCGCGACGCTGCGATCGCTGCTTGCCGAGTGACTGCGTCGCGCCGGTTGACGACGCGGGGCGGCAAGCCGTACCTTTCTGCAACCCATTTGCATTCCGGCGGCCGGGGCGTGAGATCGGGTAGCCTTTGTTCGTCTGGTGAAGAAACGACATGTCCCTTCGCATTACCGATCTGAAGAAAACGTTTTTCGCGCCCGACGGAAGCCGGGTGCCCGTGGTCGACGTGCCGAGCTTCGAGCTTGCCGCTGGCGAGCAGACAGCGTTAATCGGCAGCAGCGGATCGGGGAAGACGACGTTGCTGCACCTGATCGCCGGCATACTGCGGCCAGAAAGCGGGCGCATCGCGTATGACCTCGGCGAAAAAGGCGTGTTCGATCTCGCCGCCATGGACGAAGCGCCGCGCGACGTGTTCCGCGGCAAGCACGTTGGTTACGTCTTTCAAACCCATCATCTGCTGCCGGGGCTGACCGCGTTGGAAAACGTGCTGCTGGGGATGAGTTTCACCGGTCGCCGCGCCGACCGGCCGTGGGCCGAGCGATTGCTGTCGGAAGTCGGCCTCGGCGATCGCCTGCACTACCGGCCGGAGAAACTGTCGCTCGGCCAGCAGCAGCGGGTCGCCGTGGCGCGGGCGCTGGCGAACCGCCCGCGGCTGGTCCTGGCGGACGAGCCGACGGGCGCACTCGACCCCTCCAACGCCGGCAGCGTGCTGAGGCTCATCAGCACGTTGTGCGCCGAAGTCAACGCTGCACTGATCCTCGTGACGCACGACATGCAGATTGCTGCTCGATTGCCGCGCTCGATCTCTCTTGCCGATCTTAATCGTGCCGCCGCAGTGGCGACGGTCGGAGGCGCGACGTGAACCTGTTCCAACTCGTTCTCAAGCAGATGCGGCAGCGCTCGTTGTCGACGGCCCTCACGCTGCTGTCGGTGTTGCTGGGCGTGAGCCTGGCGATCGCGATCCTGATCGTGCAGCGTGAGAGCAGATCGATGTTCGGCCAGTCCGATTTCGGCTACGACATCATCGTCGGCCCGCCGAAAGGCTCGCCGCTGCAGCTGACGCTCAACACGGTCTATCACATGGACCAAAGCCCGGGCGTGATCCCGTTCGCGTTGTACGAGGACTTGTCGCGCCGGACGCCGCCGCCCCCGGGGCGGGCCGACTACCGCAGCTCGGTCAAGCTGGCGGTGCCGATCATGGTGGGCGACAGCTTCTCGGGCCGGCGGATCATCGGGACGTCGCCGCGCATGTTCAACGCCGACGACAACGGCGCGCCGCTCGCCGCCGAAGGCTACACGCCGTTTTATTACCGCCCGGACCAGGCCTACGAATTCGCGCAGGGCCGCGCGTTCGCGGCGCGCAAGTTCGAAGTCGTGGTCGGCAGCGAAGCGGCCGCGGCATTGAATCTTCGCCTGTACGATCCCAAGCTCAGCGAAGCCGAGAATGAAACCCGCGGCGGCGCCCTGCGCGCGACGCACGGCATGCCGGCGGCGGGTGAGAAGCCGGACGTGCACAAGCCGCGGTGGCGCGTCGTCGGCCTTCTCAAGCCGACCCGCACCGCCAATGACCGCGTCCTGTTCGTGCCGTTCGTCAGCCTATACGCCATCGAAGAACACGAAGGCGGCATCATCGACCAGGCCCTGATGCGCGCCGGGATCAATCCCAACCGGATCCCGGCCAATCGCGTCGACGAAGCGCTCAGCCACCTCGGCATCGACCCCAATCGCGTGCCCGAAAGTGTCCGCCGCAAGTTCAAGCTCGATCGCGCCGCCGCCCCCGACAAGGGCGGCAGCATTGGTGATCTGATGCAGGACGCCGCCACCCGACCGGCGAAAAAAGACGACCACGACCACAACCATGCCCACGACGAAGCAGCCGATGCCTATCACCTCGATCCCGACGGCAACATTGTCCCCGATCTGCCGCCGGACCAGTGGACGATCTCGGCCGTGCTGGTGAAGAGCCGCGAAGGCCTGGGGGCGATGGGTCTTATGTACAATTTCCGCGTCATCGACGACCGCGCGACGGCAGTGAACCCCGCGCTGGTGATGCGCGAATTCTTCGAAACGTTCTTATCCGGTTCGACCAAAGTGCTGCTGCTGATCTCGGGGCTGGTGACGATCGTGGCGGGTGCGTCAATCCTGACGACGATCTACAATTCGGTCTCGGCGCG
>DASVSS010000228.1:0-7310 GCA_036387945.1 Tepidisphaeraceae bacterium
CATCAGCCCCGGCCTCACGCTCATGCGGCCCGAGCCGCTCAACCGCGCGGGCCGTCGGCTGCAGGTGCTCAAGGCCGGCATCACCATCGAGCGCAAAGTGGGGACGGTGACGTTCGCGGCGCTGCCGAACGTGGGCAACGAGCTCGACCGCATCGACGACCTCTACCCCGGCGCCACGCTCAAGGACGAAGAATTCCGCAACAAGCCGTTCGAGCAGAGCATCGAGGACAACGCCTTCACGATCGTCCACATCGCCAGCCACGGGCAATTCAAGGCCGACGCGCGCGACACGTTCATCCTCACCTACGACAGCACGCTCGGGCTCGACATGCTTGAGAAACTCATGCTGCCAAGCAAGTTCCGCGAGCAGCCGATCGAGCTGCTGACGCTGTCCGCCTGCCAGACCGCCGCCGGTGACGACGGCGCCCGCGCCGCCTTGGGCATGGCGGGCATCGCAGTCAAGGCGGGCGTGCGCAGTGCGATGGCGACGCTCTGGTTCGTCAGCGACGAAGCCAGCAGTGAACTCGTCGGCCGCTTCTACGGCAACTTAAGCGACAACGCCGAAACATCCCGCGCCCAGGCCCTTCGCCAGGCCCAACTCCACGTTCTTGCGATCGACCGCTTCCGCCATCCGTATTACTGGGCGCCGTTCCTGATGATCGGCAACTGGAAGTGACTGGCGATCCCCTCGATTGCGTGACGGTCTGGTCCCCTCTCCCGGTACTCCGGGGGAGGGTTAGGGTGAGGGCTTGAGCTACAAGATGCAACGGCGACATAAGGCCCCCTCCCAAGCCCTCCCGCACCAGTACGCGGGAAAGGGAAATAAACCCCGCGCGCAGGCGGCCCGCCCATGACCCGCCGCCTTCGCGCCCAGTGGCTGCACGCCGCAGTCGCGTTCGTGCTCGTGCCGGCGGCAGTCTTCGCTGGCGTGTGGGCGTTGCGGCTCGGCGGAAAGATCTTCCGCCTCGAAACGCTCGCCTACGATGCCGTCGCCCGCCTGCAGGCGGGCACCAATCCGGCGTCGCCGGTCGTGATCGTGGGCATCGACGAAACCGACATCCGTGAACTGAACCAATACCCCATCAGCGACAAGCAGATGCTCGCGTTGCTCGAGCGCCTCGCCCGCGCCGGGCCGCGCACGATCGGCATCGACGTCTACCGCGACCTGCCTACGCCCACGCGCGATCACGAAGCCGAGATGGTCGCCGATTACGAGCGGTTCAACGATTACCTGCTCGGGCATCCCGGAATCGCGGTGGTGAACCGCATCCCCGCTTTCAAAGGCGATCCCGACTACGTCCTGCCGCCCAAGAAGCTCGCCACTGATGACAGCCAGCGGCAGGCCGGCGCGTCGGCGCTGGCGTTCGACAGCGACGGCGTGGTGCGGCGCGCGATCCCGTTCTGGATCGACCACCGCACGGGCGGCAACGCCGTCTCGCTCGGTTCGCTGCTGGCGCTGAAACACCTTGAGGGCGAAGACATCACCCTCCGCCCGGCGGGCGAGGACGAATCAGAACTGCTGCTCGGTCAGGCGAACCTGTCGCGCCCGCGGATGCCGGTCGGCTTTTACCCCGCGAGCGAGTTCGATGCCTCCGAGATCGCCGGCGAGACGTTCCAGTGGATGATCGACTTCCGCGGCCCCGAGTCCCCGGTCACGCTCACCCTGCGCGACGTGATGCGCGACCCCGCCTCCCTGGCGAAGCTCAAGGACAAGCTCGTCATCATCGGCGTCACCGCCAAGAGCATTAAGGACGAAGTCGGTTCGCCCTTCTCGCCGCGCACGCACGGCTTTGTCATGCACGGCTACGTCGCCGACCAACTCATCCGCTGGGCGCGGGAAGGCGCCGTGCCGCCGGCGTTCATGCCGCGGCGGGTCGAGGCGATGTGGACGGCGGCGTGGGCGATGATCGGGGCCATCACCGGCGGCATCGGTGTGGCGCGGTCGCTCTGGAAGATGATTTTGTTCGTCGTGCTCGAATTGCTGGTCCTGGTGGCCGCGGCGCTCTGGGCAATGCACCTGGGTACGATTCTGCCTTTCGTCCCCCCGCTGCTGGGATTGATTGCATCCGTCCTGCTGGCGCTCGCGTACATGTCGGCCGTCGAGCGCAAAGACCGCAAGATGGTCCAGCAACTCATCAACATGCACATCTCACGCGAAGTGGCCGAGCAGCTTCTGGAAAACCAGGACGCCTTCTCCGAAGGCGGCAAGCTCGCCCCGCAGCGGATGACCGCCACCGTGCTGTTCAGTGATCTGATGAACTTCACCCCCATCGCCGAGCGTTTGGATTCGACGGCCCTGATGAACTGGCTCAACGACTTTTTCGAGCAGATGACGTTGTGCGTCGAGCAGTGCGGCGGCGTGGTCAACAAGTTCAACGGAGACATGGTGATGGCGCTGTTCGGCCCGCCGCAGGTGCGCGAAAAGGACGAAGAAGTCGCCAGCGACGCCCGCAACGCCGTGCGGTGCGCGGTGCTGATGCGGCGCGCGCTGGCGAAGATGAACGTGACGTGGGAGCAGCAGGGCCTGCCGACGCCCTTGATGCGGATCGGCATCTACACCGGCCCGCTCGTGGCCGGCAGCCTCGGGGGGAAGAAACGCATCGAATACACCGTTATCGGTGATACCGTCAATACCGCGTCGCGCCTCGAAAGCAGCAACAAAGAGTGCATGGACGACGCCGTCGACGGCACGCGCATCATCATCGGCGACACCACCTGCCTGGCGATCGAGGGCCGCTACCACGTCAAGGGCCTGGGCGAATGGGAACTCAAAGGCAAAGACCCCCTCCGCGTCCACGCCGTGCTCGGCGAGGTCGAAAATGCGGCGATGCAAACGTCGGGCGAGCGGGGTCCGTGAACCGCGCGACGCGTATACCGTAGTGGCGACGCCGGCGTCCCCACTACAAAGAGTTGATCCTTCCGACGACTACGGTTGCAATACAAAACCCAAGGAGATTCGCCATGCAAAAACGCCACCTCGCCCTCGCCCTTATGCTCACCGCCGCCTGCGGCATCGCCCTCAACGCCCAGACGACCCGCAAGGCCAGCGTCGTCTACGTCCCCAAAGTCAAAGGCCAGTCGAAGCAGCGCACCGACGGCGCCACCCGCGGCGGCGTAGAGGCCCCGCCGCCGGTCGTGCGCGTGCTGACGCCCGAGGAGACGGCCCTCGTCGCCAGCAACAAGCCCACGCTCTACTGGTACATCGACAAGCCCACCCGTTACCGCTGTGACGTGCTGGTGAAGACGATCGAAGACGAGCCGGTCTTCCAGCAGCAGTTCCAGGGCGTGCAGTCCGGCGGCCTGGTCGCGATCGACATGAGCAAGACCGGCAAAAAGCTCGAGCCGGGGAAAGACTACCGTTTCGTCGTGCTCGTCACCGTCGACCCGAAGGAGCCCGCCAGCGACATCGAAAGCAGCGGCACGATCCGCTACGAAGCCCCTGCCCCCGACGTGCAGCAATCGCTCGCCAGCGGCGGCGCGCTCGACAAGGCGGCCGCCTACGCCGCTAACGGCTACTTCACCGACGCCGTCGCGACACTGGCGACCGACGGCTCGCCGGAATCGAAAGCGACGCTCACAGAACTGCTGGCGCAGGTGAAGCTCAACGTGCAGACCAAGCCCTGACGCAAGCGCGCGGAATGAGGCGACGCATCAACCGGCTAATCCGACCCAAGCCGATAGCCGGGAACCACCCCGTCCCGCCCGCGGACGAGGAACGTGCTCGCCGCCCCCGCCGCCAGGTCCGCGCAGCTGGCCTGCAACTGCGGCCCCCGGCCCAACGCGATCGCAGGCAGGACGTCGATCAGCGTCACCTCGCTCTGGCTAAACGGGATGGTCGTGCGGTTCGACAGAATTTTCGTGTCACCGGCCAGCAGCACCGTCGGGTTGCTGATCGTCACGGGCACGTTCAGTCCCTCATCGGTCAGGCCGTTGATCGTGCTGTTGCCGAGCGCGGCGATGCCGTCGCCGCCGAGGGTGATCTGCGCCGCGCGACCCGCGGCCTGCGCCTGGGCAGTCACGACCGAGTCGCCGATCGCCAGCGTTTCGCCGGCGGTGAGAGCGACGTTCCCGCCCGCCGCACCCGCTCTGGCCGACACGATCGAGTCGCCGAGCAAGAACAAACGGTCGCCGGACGTCAGGCTCACGTCGCCGGCCCGCACGTTCTCGCCGCTGACGACCACGCGGGCGCCGCCGCGCAACTCGATCGAGTCCGAGGCGCGGACGGCCACGCTGCCCGCCGCCCCGGTGCCGGCGTCATCCTCGAATCCGCTGCCGGAATTGATCTCGGCGCGGGAGTCCATCGACACGCGGTTCATGCGGATTTCGACGTTCCCTGCCCCTCCCTCGCTGAGGGTCGTAGCAGCGATCACTCCGCGACCGGTCATTTCCAGCGTGCCCCCGCGGATGTCGAGGTTGCCGCCGTCGCCGAGGGCGACGCCATCGGTTCCTTCCGGACTGACGATCGCCTGAATGCCGGTAAGCCCTTCGTCGCCGAGCAAGCCGTTGCCGGCGATGTGAATCGCGCCGGCCGAGACGCGCACGTCCCCGCCGCGGCCGTGGCCTTCGGTCTGTGCAGAGATCGCGCCGTTGTCACGCAAAACGAGCCGGCCGGTGTCGATCATGACCTGCGCGCTATCCCCGGCGTCGGCAAGGAGGGAGGCCGTGCCCGCTACCAGGCCGCCCGGGAAGACCTCGGCCGGGTCGCCGGTGGGAAACGCTCCGCTGATCTCGATCGTGCCGCCGTTGGTGAATACCTGCAGAGGCGCCGGCGTGGCGGCCCCCAGGGTATTGTTGATGATGAGTGAGCGATCGATCGTGAGCCGGGGCGCGATGATCGCAATGCCGCCGCGGGCGCTCGTCACGCTTTCGGCCGCAACGTCGGGGCCGGCCACGGAATTGATCAGACTACCGTCCCGGAGGCTGACGCCGTCGCTCGCCCGGATCAGGACGGCGCCGACGCCGCCCGTGCCGAATGCACTGGTGGCGACCTGCGCGCCCTCCCGCAGGTCGAGCGTCCTCGTGTCGATCGCGATCACGCCTGCGTTGCCTACGCTTCCCTCGACCGCGCTGCTGCTGATCTTCGCGCCACGCAGGTCGAGCGTCTGCGAGCGGATCACGATCGCGCCTGCGTTTCCGGCGTTCCCCTCGCCCACGCTGCTGCTGATCACACTGCGGCCCACCCCGATCGTGCGGGCGCGCACGATGATGTCGCCGCCACTCGCGCCGCCGGCGACGGCGTCGCTGGAGATGTTGCTGAAATTGCCCAAACGCAGTGTGCGCGCCTGAAGGACGAGCGGACCATTCGCGCCCGATGCGGCGGCCGCGGCGGACGCTACGTCACTGCGGTCGATGTCGAGCACCCTCGCGCCCAGCACCACCCCTGGTCCCTGCGCGCCGCCCTGGCTGACGGCGATGACCTGCGAGCGGCCGTAGATGCCCAATCGCTCGGCACCGATCGCCACCGCCGAGCCCGGCTCTTGTGCCGCCGTGATCAGTGACACCTCCGACCGGTTCGAGACCGCCGCACGGCCGGCGTTGACCGACACCGCGCCGGCGCGCGTGCCGATGAGTGTCACGACCGAACTGTTCTGGATCGACAGCCGCCCCTTGAGCAACGAGCCGGGGAGGACGAATCCCGGATTGCCCGGCTCCACAAACGCGGCCGGCTCACCGCGGGCGGCGGTGAGCGAGAGAAAATTGCCCGTGGCCAAGATGCTGCTGCGGTCGACGATCAGGTTCGTCCCGGCAAGGGATAGGTTGCCGGTCTGAATCGCCGCGTCGCGCACCGCGAGCACCCCGCTTGCCGTCGGCAAAAATCCGAACGCGGTTGGCAGCGCGCTGCTGAGCACTTCGCCGCTCCGCGGCTTAGCATTGAAAGTCGTTCCGTCGCCGAAGCCGACGTTGTCCGCGGTCACCATCGCGAGGGTGCCGCTGACGTCGAAGGTAGCCCCTTTGCCGATCGTGATGCCGCTGGGATTGATCAGGTAGAGATCGGCGCCGGGAATTTCGCTGGCGAGTTCGCCGGCGATCGTCGTCGCGCGGCCGCCGGTGACGCGGGCGAGCACGCGGGCGACGTCGGTGCCGCCGGTGAAGGCGACGCGGTTGCCGCGGGCGATGTCGAAGGCGTCGAACGAGTGGAACAGGTTCCCGCCGCGCTGCTGCCCGGCGGCGGCGGGGATGCTGATGCGATTGCCGCGGAACGTCTGCCTGGCCCCGAGCGTGCCGTCAGTGGCGACCTGGGCCTGGGCTACGGCGGCCATTGCGGCGGCGAGCAGAAATACTCTGGTTTTCACGGCTAAGAGTATATCCCGCGCGATCGACCGACAAAACGTCATGGCGTGTCGCCCGGACTGCGCTCGGTGGCGATCCGGCTCCCGCACTGTAGGCGGCGATACAGCGGCGGCCGCGGGGCGAGCGCCGTGTACAGATAAATGCCCGCCGCCAGCGCCAGCACCAATCCCAGGTGCGGGTCGAGTCGCTCGAGCAGCGCGAGCGTTTGCGGGTCGTACCTGGGGACGAAGATGTACTGGTTCTGTACGATGCCCAGCCACGCCACGACCGCGACCAGCACCCCCAGCAGCGCCATCCCCACGCTCACGCCGGCCAGCAACGCAGACAGGCCGGCGGCCCACACCGAGTAACGGCCGTGCATCTGCGTCATGAGCATGAAGCAGACCAGCCATGGCGCGGCGACGGCGACGAGAAACCGCGTGTCTCGCCGCGCGCTCTGCACCGCCGCACCGATCGCGCACAGCAGCAGCGCGACGGCGTACGACGCGCGCATCATCGTGTGCGCGCTCACCTGCGTGCCGATCACCGGCACCGCCACGAGCGCGTTGGGGTTGCTGCCCCACTCGAAATAAGTGCGCAGCATCGCCGGCAGGTTCCACGAGCCACTGCCGGTGAGCATGTGCCCGAACTTCTGCGTGCCGTAGGCAAAGCCCATCGTGTACCAGGTGCTGCTGCTGCCAAAAAGCGGGATCGTGAGCATCACCGCGACCGCGGCCAGCATCGCGTACGCGTGTTTGCGCAGACGGATTGGCAACAACACCGCCGCGGTCGACGCCAGCAGCGGGACGAACGCGACCCATCGCCCCATCGCCCCCGGCGACGCCGCCCAGGGGAACGTCAGCAACAGCGCCGCGCCGCCAGCGGCGAGCAGCCACTTCCACCGCCGCGGGCGGTGCGTCGCCAGCACCGCGACGGCCGCGATCGCTACGGCCGAGAGCGTCAACCAGATCCACGCCGCCGGGCCAAGTCGCATCCACGGCAGCGCCAGCGCCGCGCCGGTGAAGCCCAGCCCGCACACC
>DASVSS010000229.1:0-3256 GCA_036387945.1 Tepidisphaeraceae bacterium
TCGTAGTTCTCAAAAACAATCCCGTCCCCAAATGGTCTTCGGTCGGAGACTCGAACTTGATTTGATCCACCTCCTGCTGGTTCGAAAGTCACGCCTGTTGAGCCATGCACCAGAACTGAATTGACTCCGGTGATTACGATCGGCCCGGCGCCTGGTCCCCGCGAGAAGAGATGCCCCATCCCGAAGTCCCAAAAACTGACGGAAGGGTCGTTTCCAACACGGTTCATTGTCCGCGCAATGATGTCCACAGCGCCACGGGGCACGTTGTTAAACCGCAGCTCCGGCGTACGAAACTCGTCGTTGCGCTCGATGACGATAACGCCGTTTGGACGAAGGGTGATCCGTACCTCGCCCATGTTCAACGTCTTTCAGAGAGAGGAATAGGTTCGAGATCGCGGATGAAGATCAGGCGCAATTGCGGCATGCGGGGGCAAGCGGAAACTGCCCCTGAAACCCACCCCTGCGCGCGAATTCTCAGTTCATAGTTTTCAGGCGTCGTCCCTGTCCGCCCTATGATCTCCCATGCAACGCCCTCGCCCAGCCGATCTGGCATGTCGGCAAGCAGCTCGTGGCCTCCCTCAGCCGCGCCGACATCCGCCCTGAATGATAAAAGCGCACCACGCGAAATCAACGTGCCTGTCGTCGAGATGGGGTCCCATGTGCTGTCCGAGAAACAGTAAGCGGTGAGACTGTGGGGGTTATACTCCGGAGGAGACGTCGGCGTCGGCGCCCGCACGCAGCTGATTAACAGGAACCCAGCCAATAGGCGCGCGGCGATGCCTATAGACGGGAGGGTCCGCATCAGCGTCGCGCTCGCAGGAGTTCGAGCCTGCGGGCCGCTTCTTGAAGCCCCGGTACGGGTGGTCCCTGATTGATAGGAACCGCAATTACGGGACCGCTTCCGCCGGCCGGCACATAAAAGATCTCTGTCCCACCGGAGCCTGTTGCTGCGAGCGCGTACAGTCGCATAGCGCGGTCGAAATCGACTGGCACGCCGCGACCCTCTTCGTAACGTATCCCGAGCTGCAGCTGCGCGTGCTTGTCCCCGCCCCGGGCAAGGCGCGCGAGGTTTCGGATCTCAGGATCGCCGGTGGCCGGGCTGAGCCGAACGCCTGCATAGCTCTCCGTGCAGGCGGTTAGCGATGCCGCTGCGCAAGCCACAAGGAGCGCGATCCAAGCTTTTCGGTTCCGTCTGACGGTTCGTTTCCGTCTATACTCCGCTCCCCGTGACGCGAGTAACCGGGCGAAAGGATCGGGGGGGCGGGATGCCACGATTCTCTGCTCAGTCGATCGGTACCGCCGCCGCCCCCGATGCGGCAGTCAGTAGAGAGGGGATGCCGCCATGCGTGACCGCCCGAAAAAGACCAAGGCCGCAATGGTGCGGTGCGTTGATAGTGGCGCCGCGCGGCCTTTCTGCGAGCTTCGCTGCGACCCGAACAGGAGGCCCCAGCCTCTTCCGGAAACCGACCTTATCGGTTGCGCGCCCCAACCAGAGTCTCCCGGTCGAAGTTTGAGCTATTTCTTCGATACTGCGCATCAGACACGCCCAAATGCTAAGCTGCGGTCTACGAACGTGGCAAACGAGGAGGTGCATTAGCGGCCGGCCTGCTGTCCCGGTCGGCACGGACTCTCGAGCTGCGTCGCAATCTGCCGAATTGCATTTCGTCTTGTGCGGCTCTGGATCTTCGGACCGCCGGCACCGGGATTGGGCGGGACGCCCGCACCGCTCTTCGTACGGCGCTTCAGGGACCATGCCCCGGTAACCAACAAGTGCCCCGGGACGAGTTTCCCGGCTCCGAATGAACACCCCCCCTGGCGTCATTGCTACAGCCTCGTTTCGCGGACGGAAGACGCCGTACGCGCCAGCATTTGTTTCCGCGAATCGAGGTTGCCTCGCTTCTTGCCAAGGTGCAACCGAATATTGGTCCGTTCCGACTTCTTTCCATTGAGAAACACCGCTCTGGGACAGTTAGCGGACCGGAGTTTCATGGGGTAGTAGCGACGACGAGGGTATAGTTGTCTTACTCCGCCAATCACGATGTCGCGGCCGTCGTCGCCGGAGGCGAGGTCGTCGCCGCCGGCGCCGATGCCGACGTCGTTGCCGGCGAGGAGGCGGATCTCGTCGTCGCCGTCGCCGGCATAGACGAAGTCGTTGCCCTCGGTGCCGATGTTGACGTCGCCGCCCGCCGTGCCGGCGACGAAGCTGGTGAAGTCGCCGATCCTGTTCCGTAGCAATTGCGCCCCATCCCCACGCCGCTCTTTCGATTCTCGCGGCTACGCCTCGCGCGACAGCGGAAGGCCCCGATTCCCTCCTCGTCTAGACCGACTCGATTCCTCAAGCCGTGCAAGCGGATAATGGTCCATTCCTGTTCGTTTTCCGCGATTTAGCTGAGAGGCGCTGTCTTTTTCGTGGCCGCCTCTTTCAAGCCGCCGCCGCCCCTGCCCAACACGATAAATTCGATCGTACGCGGCGGGTATATTGTTTAGACGGGTAATTCGCCGTGATCACCGAGAATCCGGCGCAGCGCAGTAATGTCCTGCTTCGGAACACGGAAAGGACGAGTTCGCGTAATTAAGCACGATCATTGGGCATAAGTTGCCCGCGCACGTTGACGCGTGGTCTACGGATTTGACGAACGAGGCTCTGCATTGTTAGTTAAATGCCGACGGGCGTGAGGATAGGAACTGACGAGCAGCCTCAAAGTTTGTCGAATTTGTCTCAAGTTTTATGACAAAATCGCCATCATATTCCTCGCACGTAGTTTGCGGGAATTCCGTCTCCGGATAGGCGAACTCACAGATGAGCCGATTTGAATCGGCTACCACGACGGGACCAAAGTAATGCCCGGCATTATCGAGGAGAACCCAATAGCGCAGGTTACGACGAGAAGGAGCAATCGCGAACCGCTCTCTCACAGTAGATTCAATTCCCGGCGCCAAATCAGCTGGCGCAAGCAGACGGCCATGCGACAGGGGGTTTGAATAACGATTTCGGCGATGGATGCTGAGGACCAGCGGTTGGCGTGGTGCTGCATCAGCGGCTGGAAGGCCGATCCGGTCTATGCCTAAGGCAAGCGCATGCTCCGGGTTGCAGCGCATCAGCGTTAGGCCCATCCGGCTCAAACTGTCGGTCGCCGCATCGGAGAGGAAGCACTGGTCGATGCCGAGCATCGCTTCGACGTAGAGACGTTCCGGTACGCGAACGCCGAAGCGATCGAGCTCCGGCTGGACATCACCTTGGGGCTCCGAAGGCTCG
>DASVSS010000230.1:0-9843 GCA_036387945.1 Tepidisphaeraceae bacterium
CCATGAGGTTGCCGACGACCATCACCTGGTTGCACGCCTTGCAGGCCTGTCCCGCGCCGGCGGCGCCGACGTGGGTGATCGTTTTGCCGAGGCATTCGAGCACTGGCCGCGCGCGGGCGAACACTTCGGCGTCGCCGCCGACCATGATGCTGAGCGTGCCCGCTCGCGCCCCGCCGTCACCACCGGAGACCGGCGCGTCGAGAAAATCGACGCCGAGCGCCGCCAGCCGCGCGGCGAATTGTCGTGTCGCCGCGGGGCTGATGGTCGAATGATCGACGACGATCAAACCGCGCCGCGCCCCGCCCGCCACGCCGCGGTCGCCGAAGAGAACCGCCTCGACGTCCGGGGTGTCGGTGACGTTGACGAGGATCATCTCCGGCGCGGCCTCGGCCATCGCGCGCGGCGAGTCGGCACGCCGCGCGCCATTGGCGACGAGCGTGTCGGTCTTGGCGGCGGTGCGGTTCCAAACGAGCAGCGCGTAACCGGCCTTGAGCAGGTTCGCGGCCATGGCGTGGCCCATGATGCCCAGGCCGATGAAGCCGATCGTTCGCGTCGGAGGCATGACGCGATGTTACGCCGGCGGGGCGTAAGGCGCTTCGGCAAAAACGCGCCGTCAGTCGCCGCCCTTGATCGCGCGCACGTCGTCGACGTACACCGTCTTGCCCGCCGGCACGCCGATCGTCAGCAGCGTGTTGATGTCGGTCTTCGGTGAGGGAATTTTGATCGTCACGCGGCTGTACTCGCTTGTGACCGACTGAACGTGCGTTTGCTCGAAGGCTTTGTTGTCGAACACGGGATGGCCGATCTTGACGTAAACGTCGGGGGCGTCGCCTTTGATCCACAGTTCAAGCGTGTCGTACGCCGAGAAATCCACCGGGCGGCGGCCTTCGCCGTGGTCGGACGGTCCGTTGCTGAAGGTGACGTTGCCCGGCTGGTCGCCGGCGGTGATCTTGATCGCGTACGTCCCGCCGCGCGGCGACTCGGCGTTGGCGGGGTCGACGACCATGCCCGGCTCACTCAATACGCCGGCCCCGGCGAACGACTCGGCATAGACGTTGGGCGGGCACGACGACGCCGCGGCGGCGAACGTGGCGCGCGCTTCGGCGGCCAGCGCGTCGCCACGGACGCTTTTGAGCGCCGGCGACACCGACAGCGTGTACGCCCCGTCGGGCTCGATCGCTCCGGTGAGTTTGAGCGTCACCTTCGTCGGGTCATCCGGCGACACCGACGCCTCGACGCCGCTCACGCCCGGCCCGCCGAGCGTGAGCGCCGCCAGCGTGGCGGGATCGATCGGTGCGTTGAACCACACGCGCACTTCCTTTAAATCCGCCGCGACGCGATTCTGCTTGTCGGCCGGGTCGGTGGCCACGATCGCCAGCAGCGGCTGGGGCTCGACGGTGAAGGTGAGCGTCCGGTCTTCACCTACGGCCGCTGCGCCGGCGGCGGTTTTGACGGTCGCGGGGATCGTGATTTTGTACGTCTCGCCCGGCTCGAGCGCGCCCGCGGGCGCAAGCGCGACGACCGCGGGGTTGAACAGCGGGTAGACGCGCACTTCACCGGCGATGCGCCCGTCGAGGCGGATGGCAGAGATCGTCGTCGCGTCGATCGGCTCGCTGAAGGTGAGGTAGATTTTCTTCGTCAGCCGCGACACGTCGGCAGACCCCTCGGCCGGCCATGCGCCGAGCAACGTCGGCGCGGTCGGCAGGGGTTGGAGCTTCTCTTCGCACACGAGCGTCCGCGGCGGCACGAGCAGGCCGCCGAGCCTCGTATCACCTTCCCACGCCTCGGCCCACTGCGGGTAAGGGCGCGGGTTGTAGACGACGTACGACAGCGTTCCCGTGCGCGCGTTGCGGTAGACGCGCGACGTCGGCACGCTCATCCGCCGCCCCGCCACCGGCGTGCCGAGGCGGCGCAGGACGTGGGTGTAATAGTAAGTGATGCCGGGCGTGTAATTGTCCCTGGCGACCGGATCGCCGGCGGCCCACAGGTCGTCCATCTGCCTGGCAACGGCGTCGGGATCCGACAGCGCCGCAAAGCCCAGGACGACGTTGCCGAGGGCGGCCTTCATGCCGCTGATGGAGTTGTCGCTTTCCTTGGGCACCCGCTCGGCGAACATGCGCTCGTACGCCTTTCTGGCGAAGTCCGGGTCTTCGGCGAGGTAGGACAGGATCGGCGAGATCGGCAGCCATTGGATCGCGTGGATCCACGCCGGATCGGCGGTGAAGTACGTCGCGTAGGCGTTGCCGCCGTCGAACAGGATGCCGACCACCGACTGCTTGTAGTTGGCCGGCAGATTCTCGCCGGGTTTGTTCAGCCAGTATTCGAGCGTGGCCTGCGATTCCATCGCGTAGCCCATCGCGCCGGTGTCGCGCATGGCGTCGTCGCCGAGCATGCTGCCGAGCAGGAACAGCCCGCCCCATGATTGCATCGCCTCGGACGTCGATTCCTGATTGTTGCCGCGCGGCGAGCTCAACCCCGCGGCGTGCGAGTGGCCCGCCCAGGCGTCGAACGTGCGCAGGAACGGGAAGCGTTTGTCGTCGCGGTCGGGGTTGGCGTACTGCTTGGCCACGAGCTTGAGCATCTCGCCATAGCCGGTGAGGAACTCTGCGTCGTGCATGGCCAGCAGCGCAGCGGCGTAGGTGAAGTAGCCGTAGTGGAAATGATTGTCGGTGAACTGCTCGGACCCGTAACTGCCCTTGAGCCCGACGAGGCCGCGCCAGTTGGGGTAGCAGGTGAAATAATGCTCGGCTTCGCCGGGGGTGTAGGTGAGCCAGTCGCCCAGTGCCCTGGCGAGCGACGTGCGCAACTTCTCGGCCGATTCGCGGTCGCCGAGCTGTTTTGCGAAATCGAGGTACTGGCCGAAGTAGACGAGGTCTTTGCCGCCCCAGTAGGTCTCGGCGCCGTACTCGGACTTGGTGGCGTAGCGGGCGACGTAATCGCGCATGCGATCGGCGTCGTAGTCGTTGGGCAGATCGTTTTTCCGCGGGGCCGGGAGCGACGCCAGCGTGCCGTCGAAGCGGTAAGTCAATTCGAAGCTGCTTCCGACCGCGGCGCGCATCGTGCCGCGCGGGGTGACGTACGACAGGTCATTGAGCGCCAGCTTGTGCTTCGTCGTGCGCAGGTGATGCGGCAGCAGGCCCTGCACGACGCGGCGCTCGTCGCCTTTGAGCGGCTCGGTGCGCACGTCGAACGTGGCGGCGACGATCGCGGCGGCCGGGTCGTACTTCCAGCTCAGGCGGCTGTCGCGCGGGACGGCGAAGGCGTGGGCGCGCAGGAGCGCGAAGTCCGATTTCTTCGGCAGCGCCGCCAGCACCAGGTACCGCGCGTCGCCGGCGAAGCGGACGGTGATCCCTTCGGGCGCCGCGTCGAACTGCGTGCCGTCGGGCGCGAACAACCCGTACGCGCGACCGGCGTATTCGAAGCCGACGGCGTCGCCGGCCTGCGGCAGCGACAAGGCGTTGCCGCCGGCGTCGAAAAACGCCACCGGCCCCTGCGGGGCGGGCTCCAGCCGCAGCACCGGGTCGACGCCCCGGCACTCGACCCAGACGTACGGCATCCCCCGCCCGAGCGTCACGTCAAGCGACTGCTCGGCCGACGCTTCGAGGCGGAATTGCAGCGTCCAGTCGCCCCAGTGCATTGCCTTCACGCCCGCGGGCTTGAAATTCGCGCCGCGGATCCGCACGGGGAAATCACGGACAAGCTCCTGGCCCTCGGGGTTCCATTCCGAAGGGAAAAAGACGTTGAGCCCCTCGGCGTCGCTCTCGGCGCACAGCGGGTAGGACCAGAGCTGCCCGGTGGCTTTGTTCGTGAGCAGGTGCGTCCACCACTGGTTCGTCGGCACCGGCCGGTCGCCGAGATCGACGACGTTCGGCTGGCGCTCGCCCACCATCGCCAGCGCGTCCTTCCCCGCCTGCGGGGGCGGCGACGATGCGTACGAGCCTTTGCCGACGGGCACAACGTCCTGGGCGAAAACCGGCTGGACGGCGATGGCAGACGATATCAACAGCGCACAGAAACGGATCACGATCAAACCTCCTGGACGGTTGCGCAGCACGGGCACCCCGCCCGCGGGATCTGGTCTGGGCGCCACGGTTTGGCACTTCAAGCCGTGGCGCCCGGATATCAGAAGAGTGCGGGGCTTACGTTCTCAAGTGCATAACGGGCTCTAGGGCCGACACCGCGTTACGGCACATGCGGGCATCACTCGTACTTGATGTCGTCGAGATAAAACGTCACCGGCTTGCCCTGTCCGGGCACTACCCAGCCGAAGCCGGTTTTGATGCTGCTGAGGTCTTTGCCATTGAGATCGATCTCGTACTGCTTCCACTCGTTGGTCAGCGCGACGCCGCGCAACTCGGCGCTGGCGGAGTCGTGGTACGGCTTGTCGGCCTTGATCACGCCCATGACGAAGTCGACCTTTTCGCCGCCGGTTTCGCCGCGGGCCCAGAAGCTGAGCTTGGTCGCGCCCGTGAGGTTGAAGCCGCCGGGGTTGTCGCCCCAGTCGTTGGCGGGGCTTTGCCAGATGATGCCGCCGAAGTTGTCAGGCGACTTGAACTGCGCCTTCATGCACGTGGCGCCGGCGTGCGGGTTGTCGGTGGATTTCTCGTCCATCGCGATCGCCTCGTGCTTGCCCATCCAGCCCGACCAGACGAACTTCGGCGCGCCCATGCCGTCGGCGTAGACGGTCATCGGCACCTGGCCCTTCTTGGCCACGAGCTTGGATTGCGTGCCGCCGTCGACGAACAGCGGGACGTTCGCCACCGCCGCGCCGTTGTTGCCGTCCTTGACCAGCGCGTAGAGGAAGTAGCCGCCGGCGTCGCCGGGCATCTTCACCTCGACGTCCTTCTCGCCCTGCTTCAGGATCGCGTCAGGGAAGCGCGGCGCGTCGGGCTGGAAGTCGCCGCCTTCCTGGTACATGCTCATGTCTTTTTCGAGCCGCCATTCGATCTTGAGCGGATCACCTTCGGGGTCGACCACGGCGAGTTGCGCCTTGATCGTGTCGCCGGGCTTGGCGCGGTCGGCGCCGACGACTTTGAGCGGCTCGATCTGCGGGCAGCGGTTCTCGGGCTTTTTGCCCGACCACAGCTCGGTGAGCGTGTCGACCGGCTCGAGCCGCTCGCCGGTGCCGAGGAAGAGGCCGAACCAGGTCGCGGTCGCCTCCTGCTTGTTGCCCCAGGTGAAGGCGTAGCCGCCGAGGCAGAGCTTGTCTTTTTCGGCGAGGATCGTCTCCTCGTAGGTCGCGCGGTAGAGCTTGGCCTTGGCGGTGCTGGTGAGCTCCTGCGGGACGTTCCAGCTGTTCTTGCCCACTTCCCACGTCCCGGGCGGGCCGTACTCGGTGAGGACGAACGGCTTGGTCCCGCCGGCGGCGCGGTATCGCTTGCCGATCGACGGGCCGCCGCCGTAGGTGTTGAGGCCGACGACGTCGATCGCGGGGCAGAGCTTGTGCATCGCCTCGACACGCCCGCCGCCGATCTCGGCGGTCACCGTCATCGTGGGGTGCTTTCCGTCGACCTGCTTGATCATCGCCGCGATGTTGTTCACCGCCGCCCAGATCGCGGGGTTGTCGCCGTCGCCGTACCCCTCCATCTCGTTGCCGACGGCCCACATCAGCAACGCCGGGTGGTCCTTGTACTTTTCGACCGCGGCCTTGGCCTTGTCGAACTGCTCGCTCACCATCTTCATGTTCGTGTAGCTGAACTTGTGCCGCTCGTGCCCGAGCCAGATGCCGAGCGTGACCTTGAGCCCGAGCTTTTCGGCCTCGTCGAGCTTGGCCCCGGTGTCGTCGCCGATGCCCCAGGTGCGGAAGGAGTTGCCGCCGCAGTCTTTGAGGAACTGCTTCGGCCCGTCGCCGCCGGCGCCTTCGATGAAGAACGGCTGGCCGTCGACGAGGAGCTTGTAGTTACCGCCCGTGCCGTCGAGTTTAACCTCCGCGGCCGGGGCCAGGGGCGGACAGGCCAGCCATGCGGCAAGGGCGACAGCGGCGATGCGGGTGCTGCGGAAGATCGTCATGCGAAGTCTCCGAAAAAAGATGGCGGTCGAAAATGGTTTGTGTTGCAGCCGGCCTGCGGCGGGCGTGCGGTCCGTCTCAACGCCCCGAGCGGCGCCTCTGGTTCTCCCCCGCGGGGAAGGTCAGGCGGGAGCGGGCGGACGCCCCACCACAACAAAGCGCCTCTCCGGTTCCTCCCCTGCGGGGGAGGTTAGGTGGGGGCGGGCGGCCGCCTTATCGCAAACAAGTGCCTAGACGCTCCGGCCCTCTCCCTAACCTGTACCGAAGTACCGGGCGAGGGGTTTGGTTCTCCGGCGGCAGCGAGCCGTTTTTGCAGGTCAGCGGCGCCCCATCCAACCGTCCCGAAAGGCGAGGAACCGGAGGCGTTGCGTGTTGTCGACCCGCATCGCGTCGGGGCGGCCAGCACTTCGAACACGCGCTGGCGCGATCAGTACGCGATCGAGAAGTTTTTGTAGAGCAGTTCCTTCTGCCGCACCGACGCCGCGTGGCCGTCGGCGTAGACGACGTTGCCGAGCGTGTTCTTCTGGTGGCGGTAGCGGATGACGTAGGCGGGGCTGTCGTCATTGACCGCCCAACGGGAAGCCCGATTGTAGATTAATTTGCCTGAGTCCGCGCGCACGTCGATCGGCTCTGTGCCGCCACCCGGCTTGGTAGGCGTGACAAATTCGAGGTAGCCGGTCGCGGTCCAAACGCCGCCGGCTGAGGACAGCGTCGAATCGGCCATCGCCACAATTTCGGAAGATCGCTTGACTTTGTTGGCTTTGAACACCCGTCTGTCATCGATGCCGGGCGGGACGACGGCGTAGTACGCATGGACCTGCGTGTTGGCCCCATAGTGCAGCGGGTACTGCTGGGTGTTGCCGACGACGGCCGACGGGCAGGTCCAAACGCTGCGGCTGAAGTTCAGCGGCAAGTAACGGTCAAGGATGGTGGCCTCGCGTGGCTGGCCGGGGGCCGGGTCGTCAGCGACGAGCCGCATGAACGAAAATGTCGGCGCATGAATGAGGTAGTTGCAGGGGAACAGCCACCCCTTCGTCTCGGCCGTATACATCGCGCTGACCTGTCCGATCTGGCGCAGGTTGCTCAGGCACTTGACGGTTTGCGCCGACGCCCGGGCCTTGTTCAGGGCCGGCAGCAGGATCGAGATCAGTACTGCAATGATGCCGATCACGACCAGTAATTCGACGAGCGTGAACCCGCGGGACGTTGTCTTTTGCATGAGACGTTCTCCTCGAAGGCGGCCGCGGCAGGTTAGCGCCGCGGCCGCTGGGATCAGGGGTGAATCACTTACGTTTACGACGCAGGGCCATGGCCCCGACGCCCGCCAGGGCCAGCGCCGCCGTCGGCTCGGGGACGGTGGTGAGCGTCACGTCGTCGATGAACACCGTCGCCGAGGCGTTGGCCACCGCGCCGCCGCTGAGCTGGATCGAGATCAGGGCCGCATCGGCGCCGGCAGGGGCGATGATGTTGTTGAGCGTGAACTGGGTGTAAGTGCCGTCCTGCAGGCCGTTCTGGTACTGCTGCAGGCCGGTGTCGCCCTTCACGCCGCCGCCGGCGCTGCCGTCGCTGTCGAGGAACTGCACGCGGTAGAAACCGACCGTGCCGGGCCCGAGGTCGCCGGCGCGCTTGGCGAAGAAGCTGAAGTTGAACGTATCGCCGGGATTGACCAGGCCGGGCGGCGAGGTCAGTTGCTGAATTTCGGCATTGGAGCCGACGCCGACTGTGGCGGTGTTGGCGTACGACAGCCGCAGCGAGAAGCTGCCCGTGCGGGCGTCGGAGTTGACGCGGTCGGCCTGGGGATTGGTGTTGGCCGTGTCGCCGCTGGCTTCGATCTCGTTGAAGTTGTCGGCGTCGGTGCCGGCGCCATTTTCGAAACTCGTATTGAGCAGAACCGCCGAAGCGGGAACGCTCATCATGGAAACGGCCATTGCGGCCGACAGAGTCAGAATACGTGCCTGCATGATACTCTCCTCGTTAGATGTGATGGCCACGCGGCGTCCCGGTGTCCCACACGGGTCGCGGATGCCGCGCCTCTCGCCTGAATTCTCGATCCGCCTGAAACACCGCGGCGCATCCGCCGCGGAACGACCTGCAAGGTTCTGCCAGCGCGGCGGCGTCAGAAGAAGTGACCGCCCCGCCACGCGAAACCGTGCCGCTGCCTTCGTCTCCTCCTGTTTCTCCCACTCCTCAGTCCGTTCAGTCCCGCGCCGCGCTTTAGCCCGGCGAAGCCGTCGAGCCGTGAATCTCCAGCCACGTCGGCAGCGCTTTGCGCACCGGCGTTTTGTCGTCGTCGAGCAGTCCGTGCAGGGCCACGAAGGCCTCGCGGCCCAGGGCGCTGGCGTCCTGACAGACGGCCGTCAGTTCCGGGCAGACCATGTAGCGCAAATCCGCGTCGTCGAAGCCGACCACCGACAAATCCGCCGGGATGCTCACGCCGCTGCGCCGCGCCTCGCTCAACAGGCCCACGGCCGTGATGGGGTCGGCCAGGAACAGTGCCGTCGGGCGGTCGGCCCGGCTCATCACCCGCCGCAGCAGTTGCACGCCGCCTTCGCGGTTGGCAGGGCTGCGCAGCACGTCGCGCGAATCGAGTTCGATGTCGTGCCCGGCCAGCGCCTGGCGAAAGCCTTCGAGGCGGTCGAGGTGGTCGGAGTCGTCGACGATATTCAGGCACATGCCGATGCGGCGATGGCCGAGGCCGATGAGGTGCTCGGTGGCCTCGCGGCTGGCGGCGATTGAATCGGAGTAAACGTAGCTCACGGCCGGGTCGTCGAAGCGGTCGGCGGCGACGACGAACGGAAAGCCCTCGGCGGCGAGCATCTCGACCGTTCCCCGGGTGGCCGAGGTCGTCCGCACGACCGCGCCGCGGATGCCCTTGCGGAGCATCATCTGCGTCAGCGTCTCCCCCGCGTTGCGCGAGCGGCGGGCGTCGAGAATCATCAGGTCGTAGCCGTGCTCTTCCATGCCCTGGCTCATGCCCGCGAGGATCGCGCCGTCGAACGGGCTGCCGAGCGAGCTCTCGCCGGTGTAGAGCAGGGCAATGTTCGTGGTGGATTTTCGGCCGACCGTCTGGGTGTAGCCGGTCTGGTTCGAGGCATCGAGCACCCGCTGCCGCACGCCTTCACTCACCTGCGGGTGGTTGTTGAGCACGCGGGAAACCGTCGTGATCGACACACCGGCGTTGCGGGCGATGGTTCGGACTGATGCCATGCGTTACATTCCCTGAAACTGTTTCAGACTGTAACATTATGCCGCACCGTGGCAAGAGAATTATTTTAAGATTGTTCCGAACCCGCGAGGCCGGACGGTGCGGGCCTGCGATGGCGGTGTTCCGGCCCGCGCCGATGTGAATTTTTTTCATGCGTTGCGCACCGATCGCAGCGACGCGTATCGAACCGCCTAGCGTGACGATGCCGTCGGTGGACATCAGGTGGGCGGCGTCGAGTTGCCCGAAAGGTATGCGCGCCAGCCGCCGTAGTGCGTGATTTCGGTGGCGTCGATGATCGCCCGCGGTTCGCAGACGAAGCCTTTGACGCTGCTGCCGTCGTCGAGTTCGGTCGTGCCGATCGCCAGCGGCGCGGGCACGCCCGCGACGAACGACCCGAACGCCTCGGCCGTCATCGACCACACCTCCACCTCGATCGCCGCCCCGCCGTCGCCGACGTGCACCAATCCCGGCTTCGGCGGCGTCGTGTTCGCCAGCGCATACAACCGGTACCGCGCCGCCGTCCGGCACCGCTTCACCAATCGCGCGCCGCGTTCGACGAGCTGCCCGTGCAGCGGCATTCCACTCAAGTGCGCCCCCACCACCGCAAGATGAATCCCGTCCATAAACCCAC
>DASVSS010000231.1:0-17459 GCA_036387945.1 Tepidisphaeraceae bacterium
CACGCGCTCGTGGCGGGGCACGAACCGCTTGATGCGGCGGTACCCCACGACCGGGTCCGGCGCGGCCATCCACAACTCGGCGAGCTCGCGCTCGGGCGTGAGCATCAGCCGCGTCACCCGGCCGCTTGCGTCGTACACACGCTCGAACCGCAAAAACCGGCCGGTGTCGTCGCTCACGGCGCGTTCGCGGTACGCCTGCTCGCGGGTGTCGATCAGCCGCAATGTCATCAGGTGCGGCTGCACCCATTCGAGGGTGCTGATGACGGGTTTGAGCCGAAACATCGGCAGCGTGCGCGGGTCGGTCAGAAGGTACAGCTCCGCGTGCTTCACAATCTGCGAAGGCTCGCCCTGGCGGACCACCTGCACGCCCATGCTCGCCCAGTAATGGGCGTGCAGCTGGACGGGATCAAGGCCCCAGATCGTCTGCGAGGTTGGACTGGCGGCGGCAAGCACGTCGGACGACATTCCTCGACAAGACAACAGGGATCGCCGAACCGTTGGTTCATCGGCGATTTTATCGGGCGGATGGAGGAATTAGTGGTTAGGAGTTAGGAATTAGTGGAAGTCCAATCGTCGACCTCCGACATTAACTGCTAACTCCTAATCACTAATTCCTGAACGTCAGTTCTCATTCCGCACGCTCGACGCAACGGCCTGGGCGACGGCGCCCATCTCGCCGGGGTTGCGGGCGTTGTGGTTGGTACCGTTCATGGTCGAGCGGCCGGCCGAGCGGATGCTGATGGCGCCGATCGACTGCTCGAAGTCCTTATGCTGGGCACGGTTGAAGACCACGCCGGCGACCTTAGCGCCGATGCTGCTCAGGTGCGAGATCGCACGCTCGACGAGCGGGCGGCTCTGGCCGCGGGCGACGGTGAGCACGACGCCGTCCACGCTGGCGCAGATCGGGGTCGCTTCGATCGAGCCCATGACCGGGCCGGTGTCGACGACGATGACTTCGAAGTGCTTGCGCGCTTCGGCCAGGAACCGCCGCACGGCCGGCGGCGAGAAGCTGCCGGCGTGGTGCGCCTGGGCGCTGCCGATCGGGATGATCGCCAGGTCGGCGACGTCCGTTGCCTGGACGACGTCGTCGATCTTCGTGCCGCTGATGGCGTCGACGATGCCGATCGACGAGTTGTTGCCGAGGCGGCTGCTGAGCCCGCCGCCGACGAGGTCGGCGTCGATCAGCAGCGTACGGCTGCCGCTGGCGGCGAACGACAGGCCAAGAGCGAGCGACAGGCTCGTTTTGCCGTCGCCGCTGCTGGCGGAGGTGATGGCGAAGACCGTGCAGGCTTCGCGCATCGCGTTGAGCTGCAGCATCGTGCGGATCTGGTGGACGCAGTGGGCCGCGACCGAGGCCTGGGCCGGGTCGGTGAGCTTGTCGGGGAGGTTCGGCAGAATGCCCAGCAAGGGGATGCCGCTCATGCTGTTGCCGGCGGCGTCGTCGCTGTAGCGGAAGCGGGTGTCGACCAGGCCAGCGATCGCCAGCAGCACGCCCACGGCCAGGCCCGCGCCGCCGACGGCGCCGGCGAGGCCGAAGAGGATCTTCTTATTCGATTGGCGGTCGGCGAACTGGCCGTTCTGCATCACGTCGAGCTTGCCGGTGGTCACCTGCTGGAAGCGAAGGCTGTCGAGCACTTTCGTGCGGTCGGCAAGGTCGTCGGTGGCGTTTCGGATGGTCGTGCGGGCGGTGGCGACGTTGCCGGCATCGACGGCGAGGGTGGCGCGTTCTTTTTCGGCGGCGTCACGGTCGCTCGTGCGCTGGGCGATACGGGCGTCCATCACGCGGAGCATGCCCTGCGAGACTTTGAGCACGCCGTTAGGCCGGCCGAAGTCCGGGATGATGGCGATGACGTCTTTACGCAGGACGTTGGCGTACTCCTCGATCTGACGTTGGGCAGCGGCGACGTCTTCGCGGGCCGTTGCGACCTTCGGGTGATTGTTGCCAAGGCGGCGCTCGAGCGTGGCAAGGTTGTTCTGGATGTTTTTCAGCTCAGTCAGTTGCTGCGCCATGGCCGGGTCGACTTGGGCGAGTTCTTCGATGGGGATCTTGCCGTTGGTGTCGCGCATGCCCTGTGCGGCCTGCGTCGCGGCGTTCATGTTGTTCTGGTGAACGCGCAGGTCGCGTTTGACCTCGTCCACCGTCTGCTGCGCCGAGGCCACGAGCGGCTCGAGGTCGGCGGCGCCGTACTTGCCGACGAGATCGTTGATGAGCTTCTCGGCGTTGTCCTTCTTGAACTGCAGGTTCTGGCACTCGACGACAAGGGCATTGATGCGGCGGTTGAGGTTGTCGTCGGACAGGTCCTTGTACGAAGAGCGGAAGGATTCGATAAGCGACTGGATGCCGGCAGTGGCGATCTTCGGGTCGTCGCTGACGCACGAGACGTCGATATTGAACGAGTTCTTGATGTACTCGGCCTTGAGGCCGGTGACGAACGTGATGAGGGCGTCCTGGTTGTCGCCGAAGGCGCTTTTCCACGGCTCATGCTTGGACAGATTGCCGACGATCTGCGGGCTCGTCAGGGTCTGCGCCTGGGTGGTCATGAACTGCATGTAGTAGGGCATCTGGCGATCGCCCTCGACGAGGATGATCGTCGGCTGGATCTGGATCCGGCCGCTGGCCTTGTAGGTGGGATTCTGCAGCATCGCCCCGGCGGTGCCGCCGATGATGCCGCCGAGCACTGCAAGGACGATGGCCAGGGCGACGCGGCCGCGCAGCAGCCGGCTCACCTTGTCGGCGGGCGTGGCGCCGGCAGGGGGCTGGGGCTGGTTGAAGCCCAGTTGCGTGTTCTGGCCGTTGCCGCCGCCCCATACGTCGATCGCGCCGGGAGGCGTGGTCCGCTGGGCGTGGGTAATCATCTGGTTATTCATACTCAAGGGCTCCGTCAGACAACGTCGCGATCACGCCCCGGCAGGGAGCGATCAACTCTGCAAACACCGCGTCCCGCGCCGCGGTCGCGGCGGGGTCGGCCAAACTACTGGCAAATACGACCTGAAACTGGGCGGCACCATAGTACCGCTGCTGGTAATCTTCGGCAGAGAGGGTGATCGCCTTCATATCCCGGCAGATTCCTTGCCCGGGAAGGACCATAAAATTATAAACGGTCGTGCGCGAAACGCGAGAACCTTCACGCCGCTCGAACTGGTATTCCATTCCCCGCACGACCCCGTCGCCAACGGCCCAGTCGCGCGTTTTCTCGGCCACGAGCTCGTATCCGCGGCTGGGGTAGCACTTGGGCGGGAAGTGCCCGTCCATCTTTCGGGCCCGGTTCACCTGTGCCAACAGCAGCAGAACCGTCCTGGACGGGTCGCTCAAGGCCGCGGCGCGAGTGTCGGTTAATTCGATGCAGCGGTAGGCGTTGGGCTGCAGCAACGCCCGCTCTTCCTCGGGCAGCAGCCGCTCCTTGCCCATCCAGGCGCCGAGCACGGGCGGAAGTTCGTTGATTGCCCTGGCGGCCCGCACGTGGAACGGGTCGAAATCGTTTTCCACCCGGTACGTCCGGTTCTCCAGCGCGATTCCCAGCAACACCGCCATGCAAAGCACGGGGCCGATCAGGAGCGAGCGGAGATGGAACGTGTGTTCGGTCATCTGGGGAAGAGTTTGCGATCAATATTCGGATCTATGGGATCCTGATACCCGCGGGCTACCTTTGTACACTTCGACACTAACTTCTAATTCCTCACTCCGGCTCTCACGCTCCCTGCGACGCCAGCGGGTAGCGGTAGACCGGCACGGTCGCCCACTTCAGCAGGCGGATAATCGCCAGCAGCACAAGAAACGCGATGGGCACCATGAACCAGCCGCTGCCGTCGTGCAGCGTCGTGCCCCAGTCGCGGGCCGGGGGGCCTTGGCCCTGCAACCAAATGAGCGGCAGGACCCGCAGAACATTACAAAGCAGCGCCACGAACGGGCTCATCAGCACGATGAGGTACCGCGTGACGTTGTTCAACGGCAGGCCGAACGCGAAGGCGTAGGCGATCAGCAGCAGGGGGAAAACCATCCGCATGCCGTTGCACGCCTCGGCGATCATGACCACCTGGTCATTGATCCGCAGCGTGCTGCCGAAGACCGTCGTCTCCACGCCCACGAGGGCGAGCAGGTAGTTGCAGATGTGCGCCGTCCAAAGCTGCAGCGTGTCGGCCAGCAGGCTTTTGACGCCCCCGGGCAGCGGCACGAGCAGCAGCAGAACGACCGCGACGCTGAAAAACCGGAACAGCACCTGCTTGCCCACGACGGACGTAATGCAGCCGATGAGCACGAGCACCGCGCCAAGGTGCAGCAGCACGTTCGTGCGATAATTGAAGCCGTAGCTCGCCGCCATCCATCCCACCAGGGCGATGCACGGCCCGAGGATCACGCCCGACACCCGCGCGTACCGCAATCGCTGCCGACGCACAAACGCGAGGAAGATTGCCACGAGCGGGACGAGGAAAATGTGCTGATACTCCGCGTCGTCGTGCGCGACTTCGAAAATATCGGCCCAGGCCCGCATCGTGACCGACACGCCCAGCGCCGCCATCGCGCACGCCAGGACGGCGTGGTAGGCGGTAATGCGTGTGCGGACCGGTAACGACATACGCTGCGACCTCGGGCAATGACGACCTGACTGAATCGGCCCGCCACGGCGGCAGGGCTAGAACAACGGGTTAATCGGACGTTGGGGGAGGAATTAGTGGTGAGGAGTTAGGAGTTAGTGAAAACGCTTTGCCCGCTTTCACTGACTCCCAACTGCTAACCACTAATTCCCCTCCTAGCACTCGCCCACAAGTTGGTCGCTGATCATCTCGCCGCGTTCGAGGACGGCGGTCGGGCACAGCAATGAGCGGATGACTGAAGCGCCGGCTTCGACGGTGGCGCCCCGCAGCACAACCGAATCGTGCAGGTAGGCGTCGGGGGCGACGTGCGCGCCGTCTTCGACGATGGCGAACTGCTTGCCGAAATCTTCGACGAGCGGGTTCACCCGCGCCCGGCGGCGCTCGCGGCGACGGTGATGGCGTTGCACGGCGGAGATGTAATCGGTGAGGGTGAAGATCGGCAGACCGGTGGGCTGGCGGCAATGCACGACCCGTACGTCGTGGGTCTTGGCGATGTGCGGCAAGGCCTGTTCCTTCAGATCAACGTACCCGACGTCGCTGATGCCGCGGACCGTCTTGGCGCTCAGCAGCATCAGCCCGCTGGCCGTGCCGTCGCGGTGGCTGATCATCGTGAAATCGCCGGTCTTGTGGTCCAGTGCGGCGGCGATCGCCCACAGGGGCTCGAGCAGCACCTGGCTGGCGTTGCCGACAAGGATGAGATCGTCATCGGCGTAGTCCCTGGCGATGTCGGCGACGAGCCCTCCGGTGCCGCGGAAGCCCAGGCGGTCGCGCTCGATCCGCACGCGGGCCGCGTGGTGCGGCTGTACGGAGCGCGGTTCGGTGGCTTTACCGTCGATGACGACGCGCACGAGCAGGTCGCTTAACCCCGCGCGGCTGGCGAGGTCGTCGGATTGATTGAGCCAGTGGTTCAGGATCGAGCCGCTGTTGTCCAGCGGAAGATCGAGCAGCGACCGCCCGGTCTGGATGCTCAGTGGAACGTGACGAACCTTGCCGCCGAGCAGGACGATCGCTTTGAGGCGCTTCAGCCCCTTGCCCATCGGCGAGCCGTTGCGGCTGAAGACGCTGACGTCGCTATGGACGCTTTCGCCCGTAGCGGCGGAGGAGACGTTGTCGGCCGAGATGGTCGGCAGATCGGCGGTCGCAGCCTCGACCGGCGTCGGTTCGCGGTCGGCGGGCGCGGTGTACATGTCGCTTTGCACTTTAACGGCAACCGCCGTCGGGCGCGTGCGCACCACGCGAGCCCGGCGAACCCCGGTGAGCTGCTCGCGGCGGCCGACGACGCGGTTGATCGCCGCACCGCCCAGCAGCCGGATTGCGAACGGCAGGCCGTGCAGCAGGTAGCGTTTCATCAGCCGGCCGGGTTCCTGCGTGAGGCGGTGGACCCATTCGAGCCCCGTCTTCTGCATCCACCGCGGCGCGCGGCGCACTTCGCCAGTGAGGAAACTGAAGCTGATGCCAACGCCAAGCCACCATGTGCCGGGCAATTCGTGCCGCAGGCGATTGATCAGGTGTTCCTGTTTCGGCGAGCCCAGGGCCACCCATACGATGTCGGGCTTGGCCGCTTGCAGCACGTCGATCATGCGCGCCATCTCCGCGTCGCTTTTTTCAAAGCCGAAGGGCGGGCAATACGTGCCGGCGATCTTCAGCCCCGGGGCGCGGGCGGCCAGGACGGCTCCGGCCCCTTCGGCCGTGCCGGGGTCGCCGCCGAGCAGGAAGATCGATCGCCCTTCGACCGCCGCGGCGGCCGAGAGCGTAGTAATCAGGTCCGACCCGGCGACCCGCTGCGGCAGGGGCGTGCCCTGCAGACGCGACGCCCACACAAGCGGCATTCCGTCGGCAATGATGAGATCGGTTTCGGAGACGAGGGCTGCGAATTTGAGGTCCTGGCGGTAGCGGCGGAGGATGTCGATGTTCGGCGTGACGACCGTGCCGCCGATGCCTTCAGTGATCGATGCCAGCACATGGCGCACGCACTGGCCTTCGGTGATGGCGTGGAGTTCGACCCCGCCCACCCGAACGACCGGCAACGCCGCAGGCTCGCCGGTACGGGGTAACGGGGCAGCAGGGGCCGCTGTCAACGCGGCGGCTTGGAATGCCGGCGTGCGCCCGGGACGAGCGGTGTCGTCCTCAGCCTGATCCACTGTCGCTTGCGTCGAACGGGTCATCATCCGCGGCAATCTCCCGTCGGTCCCGGCTCGCCACGCCCCCACGGCGGGGGCGCAATCCGAGCATTCGTGCCGGTACATGGTCGCCACCGGCTGGCTTTTATTCTCTCGCATTTGCCGCCGCGAAGGCAACCCAAATACGAATCCGCCCTCCCGGCCCGTTGGGACTGGGATAGCAGGGCTCAATAATTATCGGCAAATCGGACGCCAATGATCGCTTTCAAACCGGAATTCCGCCTATATGGGCGAACAATGCCCTAAATCTGGTTATGGGACCATACGTATGGAGACCACTGCCAGTCGTCTAATGATTTTGGAAGCGTCAAACTGCCACGGCGCGGGCCCGGCGTTAAGGTTTGCCTATTTTAACGGCGGCCGAGGAGGGAGCGAGGAGAGCGAAGCGGGAGCCTAACGGACCGCGGGACGCCGAGAATGCCATTGCACTGCTTGCTCGGCTTCGAGTTCTTCGGTCGCCCGGTGCTTGCCGGCGACGAGGCACCGCCACTGGTACTTGCGCAGAAAAGCCCGGAACGCCTTGTCTTCGTACCGCGGCATGCGCGATAGAAACGCATTGAGCCAGCCCCACAACATCGCCACGCTGCCGACCACCACGGGCGGATGCGCGAGGCGGAACAGACAACTGCCGAAAATGTAGGCGAAGCCCGTGCCCATGAAGTACTGACCGCGCCCGTGTCGGACCCGGCCGGTCCACCAACTCTTGTGGCTCGTGCCCATCGGACGCAGGTGGACGAAGCGCAGATCAGGCGCGTCCCAACTCCCTGCCTGCCAGCCGAGCATGCGGCAGCGGTGGCAATCGATGCCGTCCCACATCAGGTGCCGCACGAAGCCGCCGATCTGCGCGAAGGCCTCCGTGCGATAGAATTTGATCATGCCCACGCTGTTTTCATCGCCGCACAGCTCACTGACGAGCCGGCCGTTGAGCCGCATGTACGGCTTGCCCGAGCAGGTGGCCAGGCGCGGGTTGGCTTCCATCATCGCCAGCATGCGCTCGAAGTACCGGGCGGGGACGTCCAGGTCGAGATCGAGCTTGCAGACGAATTCGTAGTCGTCGGGATCGATCGTGTCGTACCCGCAATAGAAGGCGTCGATCACGCCGCCGCCGAGCTTGCGCACGCCGCGGTCGGCGCGGCGCACGAGGCGGATCCAGTCGTACTGGTCGGCATACTCCTGCACGATGGCGGCGGTGTCGTCGCTCGAACCGTCGTCGACGATCACCCACAACGCCGGCAACACCGACTGCCCGACGATCGAGTCGAGCGTCTGCCGCGCGTACGCCGCCTCGTCCCGGCAGGGCGTGATCAGGCAGTAAGGCCGCTGCACGGCAGATGCGGCGGGGATGGAAGGCGCGACTGTCGCGGCCATAAGCGTCATCGTGGAGTCATCATCGTCAAAATCAACGCAATGCATAGCATTTTTACGGCGGCGGCGAATCCGCCCCCGCCGCCCCTGGGCCCGCCGGATCGCACCAGACGGACTCACCGTCATCTGATCGGCACAACGCCGACGGCCGCGTCACACGGATAAGCCGTGCACGCGGCAGTAGCGCATCAGAGCATACATCGACCACACCCGCGACCAGTACAGTCCCGGCCCGCCGGCGCGATAGGCGGCCCACAGCCGCCCGACCGCGGCAGGATTCAGTCCCGCGGCACGGGCGGCGGGGGCGTCGTTCATCAGTTCGTCCATCGACGCCCCGAGGCCGGCGCGGATCCAGCGGTCGAACGGAATCACGAACCCGCTCTTGGGGCGTTCGAACAACTGCGGATCGAGCCCGATCAATCCGGCGTCGCGCAGCGCCTGTTTCCGTCCCACCGGCCAGTACCGCGCCTCCTCGCCGATCCCCGCCGCCGCGGCGGTGAGCGTCGCGTCCACGAGCGGCAGCCGCGTCTCGATCGAAACCGCCATGCTGGCGGCATCGCTGTCGCGCAACAGCCGCTCGCCAAGAAACAGACGCTGCTCCAGCACGCTGATCGACCGCAACACTGAATCGCTCCGGCTCTCGCGCCGCAACCGCTCTTCCAGTGCCAGCGGCAACCCAAGCGGCAGCGGATCGATCCCGTCGGCGAGCAACTCACGCTGGAACGTCGGCAGGAACAACGCGTACGCCATCTGGTACAGCGCCAATACATCCTCGCCCGCGGCGATCATGTCCGGCAGCTTGGCCCAGCGCGTCTGCGGCGTCACCGGCCCGCCGGCGCCGGCGAGAAAGCGCGCCACGAGCCGCGCGCCCAGCACTTTCAGCGCCGCCGGGGCCATTCGCGTGCGCCGCGCCAGCTTGGCGAGACGCGGCACCTCGCGGAACGAGCGGTATCCGCCGAACAGCTCGTCTCCGCCCGTGCCGACAAGGGCGACTTTCATCCCCGCGTCGCGGACCGCCTTGGACATGTAATACGAATTGATCCCGTCGAAGCTCGGCTGGTCGAGGCAATCGCACGCCGCGTCCAGATCAGCGACGAACGCCGGCTCCGTCAACACGATCTCGTGGTGCCGCGTGCCGACCGCCGCGGCGATGGACTTGGCGAACTCGCCTTCGTTGAATTCCTGCTCCTCGAACGCCAGGGTAAACGTGTCAACGTTATTCCCGGCCCGGCGCGCATGATTCGCCACGCTCCCTGAATCCACGCCCCCCGACAAAAACACCCCCAGCGGCACGTCCGAACACAAATGAAGCTTGACCGATTCCCCGATAGCCCCTGCGAGCCCCAAGCCGCTCCTCGGCTTAGCCTCGGGAATGCTCCAATACGTCCGCCGCCCGACCACCTCTCCCCCGCGATCGAGCGTCACCACCTCTCCCGGCCACACGCTCGACACCCCGCGCACGATCGTGTTCGGCCCTGTGACGAACCCGTTCCACACCACCGACGCCACCGCCCCCGGGTCAACGCGCGGCGACGGAATCAACCCCGACGCCAGCAGCGCCCGCACTTCCGACGCGAACACAACGGACCACCCGCCGTCGCCATCCACGTCGCGCGCGAAGCAGACATACAGCGGCTTGATCCCGTGCGGATCGCGGGCGAGCGTCAGCCGCCGCGTGGCCGGGTCGAACAGGGCGAACGCGAACATGCCGCGCAATCGCTCCACGGCCTCGTCGCCTTGCAACGCCAGCGCGCGCAGCATCACCGCCGTATCGCCGGTCGAAGCGAATGATTGCCCCCCGCGCAGCAGTTCCTCACGCAGGATTGCGTAATTGTAAATCTCGCCGTTGAAGACGATCGTCTGCCCGCCGACCGGGTCGGTCATCGGTTGATCGGCACAGGTTGATAGATCGAGAATCGACAACCGCCGGTGCACCAACAGCACGCCATCGCCGTTGGCATCGGGCGTCGATTCCCATGCGTGCTCGCCGTCGGGCCCACGGTGACGCATCGCCCGGCCCATGCGCGCCAGAGCCCCGCGGTTGCGGCCCGTGATCTTCCCGATGATGCCTGCGATGCCGCACATATGAATCAATCGAAGAGTACTTCTGGTTCTTCCCCGCGGGGGCAGGTCCTGGGGCCGGCCAGTCGCCACAATGCAACAAAGCGCCAATCTGGTTCCTCCCCTGCGGGGGAGGTTAGGTGGGGGCGGGCAGTCGCCTCGTCACAACGAAACGCCGACACGCTCGGCCTTCTCCCGACGTACTGGGCGGGGGATTTGGATCACCGGCAACAGCGGTCCACTATTGCAGGTCGATAGCCGCCCCTATCTGCCCTCCACCGGAGGGGAGCAACCGGAGACGAATAACGCCGCCAGCTTCGCCGCTTCGGCGCGCACGTCGTGCCGCTGCCGCACGCGATCTCGGCCGGCCTGTCCCATTGCGTGCAGTGTTTCGACCGGCGCTTCGACCGCCTGTTTCATCGCCGCGGCGAGATCGTCTACCGATCCCGCCGGCACGAGCCAGCCGCTGACGCCGGTCTCGATCAGCTCCGGCACGCCGGCAATTGCCGTGCTGATCGACGGGCGGCCAAGTGCCAGGGCCTCCATCAGTACGACCGGCAGTCCCTCGGCGAAGCTCGCCAGCACGAGGGCGCGCGATTGCTGAAGGTGGTCGCGCACCTGCGTCTCGTTCTGCCATCCGAGAAGGCGGACGCTGTCTTGCAGGCCGTGGTGGGCGATGCGTTTCTCGATCTCGCCGCGCATCTCGCCGTCGCCGATGAGGTCGAGCGTGAAGGCGACATGCTGGCGTTTGAGGATCGCGGCGGCTTCGACAAGAAGAAGCTGGCCTTTCTGCTCGCTCAGTCGCCCGATGTTGAGCAGCCGCGGGGCGGCGGGGATCGGGATTTGCGGCGTCGTCAGGAACGTGTCGTTCACGCCGCAACGCACGATGTGGATTTTTGGCCAGTCGACGAAATCCGTCCAACGGTAAAGCTGGCTGACCGCGAAGTGCGTGATCGTGGAGACGAACTTGGCGTGGCGCACCTTGTCGGCGTACGACAGCGTCGTGGCCTGGTCGAACTCCTGCGGGCCGTGAACGGTGAAGCTGTAGCTCGGCCCGCCGAGCACGCGGCAAAGCATCGCCACGGCGGCGGGGTTGGTGGCGAAGTGGCAGTGGACGTGGTCGATCTTCCACTCCGCAAGCCAGCGCCGCGCGACGCAGGCCTCGAGGAGATAGGCAACGTGCGTCAGCACGCCGCGCTCCGACCGCCGTCCCATGCGGACGGCGAGCTTGAGGGCGCTGAAAAACGTGCCCGGCCGCGAAAACAGGGCTGCCAGGCCGCCGCCGAGCAGTCGCTTCAATCCCGCGGCTTTACCGCTTAGCATGACCGTCGTCTTGTCGCGTTCGGCGAGGTCGGCGGGTTCGACGAGCTTGTGCTCGGTCGGCCGGATCGACATCCGACGGATCGAAAAGCCCATCTCCTCGAGCGCGTGGATCTCGCGCCGGATGAACGTGCAGCTCGTATACGGGTGTTGGTTCAGCAGGTACGCCAGCCGCAGTGACGTGTTCATCCGCGGCAACGTCCGCGCGGCAACGGACGAATCGACTTCGGGCTCGGCAACGGCGGGCATAAACGTACTATCGGTCAAATCAAACTCGGATTACAGGACGATTCTTCGGACGCGCCCAACCCTCGCCCTTTAGCCGCGGCGCCCACGCCGCGTCGACTCGCGAAGCGGGTTGATTCTCGGACGGGGACGCGGCGCGGGCACTGCGGCTAAACGGGGAGGTTTGTGCGTCGGGCGTCGCTGCTGCTCGAATCGCGATCACCCTCACATGGTGTGCCATTGCGAGCGGATGTCGTCCATCAAGCGCATGACGCGGAGCGTCGCCGCGTGCGGCATGACGTCGCTTTCCTTCAACCCCAGCCGCAGGCACCGGCCGACTTCGTCGGCCTCGAAGCTGTAGCCGTTGCCCGCGAACGGCTCGACGCGATCCACCGCCGGCCCCTTGAGGGCCGCCTGCAGCTTGCGGCCGATCTTTTGTACGATCTTGTTCTCCTTGATTTTCGTCTTCAGCGACGGCCCGCCCGGCAGGCCGGGTGCGGTGATCGACTGCGGCCGCACGTGGTCGATCGACAAACGGTGCGGGCGGTAAAACGGCTCGTGCAGCGTGAGCTTGCCCTTCGTGCCGTGCACGATGGCGGTGTTCGTGCCGGCGGTGGTGACGCTCGTCCAGACCTGCGCCACCGCGCCGTCACGGTAGCGCAGCGTGACGGCGGCCTGCTCGTCGACGCCCGTGGGGCCGCGCGTGGCGAAGCTCTCGGCCTCGACCGGCTCGCCGAGCAGAAAATCCGCCAGCGACAGGCAATACACGCCGCGGTCGAGCAGCGCGCCTCCGCCCTTGGCGGGGTCGACGAAGTGCGAGCCCGCGTCGAACGTCGTGGGCACTGAGAAATCCGCGGTCAGGAACGTGATCTTCCCCAACTCGCCGCTGTCGGCGATGCGCTTGGCCTCGCGCACGAGCGGCAGGAAGCGCATCCACATCGCTTCCATGCAGAAGACGCCGCGCTCCTTCGCGCGGTCAATCACCGATTGGGCCTCGTCGGCGTTGAGGGCGAAGGGCTTTTCCACCAGCACGGCCTTGCCGGCGTCGATCACGCTGAGGGCGTCGACGGCGTGGCGGTTGTTGGGCGTGGCGATGTAGACGGCGTCGACGTCTGGGGCCGCGAGGAACTGCTTCGGATCGTCGAACGCGCTGGCCCCACCGAACGCCGCGGCGAACGCTTCGGCATTGGCCTTATTGCGCGACAGCACGGCCGCGAGCGGGGCGTTGTCGGCAAAGCCCAGGCCGCGCGCGAAGTGCTGCGCGACGTTTCCCGTGCCGATGATGCCCCAGCGGATTGGACGGCTCTCAGTCATGCGGCCGGTTTATACCGGCCAGTCGCGGGAAGAGGAAAGCGGCGCTCGCCTCAGGTTCCCTCTCCCGGTACTCCGGGAGAGGGTGAGGGCTTGAATGTCTATGCGATTGAAGCCGTTAGACGTTCCGGCCCTCACCCTAGTCCTCTCCCACGAGCACGCGGGCGAGGGGACCGGACATCACCTCGCCCAGGGCATCGGTTCCATCGCGTCGCACGTGCTGCGCATCGTGTAGACCTGCTGTCCGCCCTGCCTGGCGTAATGGATCGCCAGCGCCAATTCCGTCGCGTGAAGGGCGAACCTGCCGCTCAGCCGCCCCGTGCGGTTTTCGGCCACGGCGTCGGCGATCTCCTGCACGCCGCGAGCGTAGTCCATGTTCGACGCGCCGCGGTACTTCGGCACCGGCAGGTGCGTGCCGAGCGTCTTGCGCTTCGATTTGAACGGACTGAACATCATCCGCCGGCGGATCTTGATGAACTTGCGCGTGTAGACGGGGGCGCGATAGAACCAATTGTCGGGTGTCCACAGCACGCCCTCGTCGCCGTAGATTTTCAGCGCGTGATCGTGCGGGGCGATGATGCTGCAGGTCAGCCGCGCCACGACGCCGCTGGCGAACTGCACGCAGGCGACGGAAAAATCCGGTGCGCTCCGCTCGGGCGACATTTCGCCGTCGGCCTTGTCGGGGATCTGCACACTCGCGAATGCCGTTACGCTCGTCGCCGGGCCGAAGAACCCGAGCAGCCAGGTGAGCGAGTACCCCGCGTGCTCGAGCGTGCAGCCGACCTCGAACTCGTCCACGTACGGCCACGGCACGCCGCGGGCGTTGAGCCACTTCTTGTACGGCATGCGGTGGACGAGCCCGTCGTCCATCTCGGCGTACACGGCGCGAATCTTACCGACGGCGTTCTCGCGCACCGCCTTGCCCATCGTCTGCGCGCACTCGCTCAGCACCGAGCAGGGGGCCGACGAAAGCTGCAACCCTTTTTCCTCGGCAAGCGTCGTGAGCTCTTCCGCCTGCTCGTACGTCATCGCTAGCGGTTTCTCGCAATACACATGCTTGCCGGCGAGCAGTGCGGCCTTGTTGACCTCGTAATGCGACGACGGGTTCGTCAGGTTCACCACGCACGCGACGTTTTTGTCAGCGAGCACCGCGTCGAGCGAAGGGAACGCCGAGGTATTGTAGAAGCTGGCAAACTTTGCGAGGCGCTCCCCGTCACGATCGAACGCGCCGGCAAGCTCGAGCCGCGGGTGCAGCTTCAGCGTCGTCATGTACATGTCGGCGACAAAGCCGACGCCGATGATGGCAAATCGCATGATGGGTCCGTACGGCGGGCGTCCCGCCCGCATAAAAATCGAAATGGCTGGCGGGCGGGACGCGCGCCCGACGGTTCAAGCCGCGGCCGTTTTGTACTCGATGATCCTCGGTTGCTTTCCGGTCAGCCTGCGCCAGCGATATTTCAACTGCCCGAGGGCGGACGGGAGTTTGCCGATCACGACGAAGAACGCGACCAGCCGTGCGTCGCGCGGCGCGACGCCGCGGCCTTTGTAGTATTTGTAAACCCGGTAGCCCAGCAGCGGGTATGCGGCGAATAGAAGCAGGCTCAGCCCGTACGTCGGCCAGGCCAGCAGGATCGCCAGCAGCGGCACGATCAGGCCCCAGACGTAATTGCTGCGCACTTCCTTCACCCAGTGCCGCTCAGGCGGCGCACCGTGCATGGCGGCGCCCTCGGCATACGCGTGGCCGGCGCGGAGGGTACGGTTCCACCACTGGCCGAAGCGCGTCATCGCCGCGTCGTGCAGCGTCATCTCGGCGTCGATCCGCCAGATCTCGTATCCCGCCTGCCGCAATCGGACGCACATTTCCGGTTCTTCGCCGGCGATGACCGACGGGTTGTACCCGCCGACTTTCTGGAACGCTTCGACTTTAATCAGCGCGTCGCCCCCGCTGGCCAGCGCCTGGCCGACGGGCGTGTCCCATTCGACGTCGCATAACTTGTTGTAGATCGTCGCGTCTGGAAACTTCTCCCGCCGACGCCCGCACACCACCGCCGCTTGCGGCTTGGACCCGAATGTCGCGGTCGCGCGGTCGATCCAGTCGGATTGCAGCACGCAATCGCCATCGAGAAATTGCACGAACGCGCACCCCGGCGCGACGCTCATCAGCCGGGCGAATCCCTCGTTGCGCGCCCGCGCCGCGGTGAACGGTTTGGCGAGATCGAGATTGACCACCGCCGCCCCGGCCGCGGCCGCGGCTTCGACGCTGCCGTCGGTCGAGCCGGAATCGACATACACCACCACCGCCCCCGGCAATGCCGACGCGGCCGCGAGACAGGCTTTGAGCCTGTCGCCTTCGTTCCGACCGATTGCGACGATTCCGAGCATGAAATTAACTACAACGGAGCCACGCAGAGAACCCAGAGCAACTCGGCGGCCGCGAAAGGCCAAAGAATTCGGGGCTCCAAATCATGGACTCGAAGTACCGAGTTGATGCGAAACCGCCGGACCGGTCTCCGTTCTCTCCGTGTCTCCGTGTGACTTCTTCCGCTTCTCCCGAATGACCGGCGGCGGCACGGTGACGATGCTGTTGGGCGGCACGTCCTGCGCCAGGACGACGTTGGCGCCGATCGTGCTGTCGTGGCCGACGGTGATCGGGCCGACAACGACAGCGCCAGCGCCGATGTCACAGCGGTCGCCGATCGTCGGCTTCATCCAGCGGCCGTCGCCGCGGCGCTTCACGCCGAAGGTGGTGTTGTGGCGGATGTGCACGTCGTTGCCGATCTCCAGTGCGCCCAACTGCATCCCGCCCTGGTGCCAGATGTGCACGCGGCGGCCGACGCGGGTGGTGTAATTGAGGTTGATGCCGCAAATCCACTCGACGTGCTTGCGCAGCACCTTGTACGCCAACGAGAACGGCAAGCGCAAAAACTTGTTGCCGATGCCCATCCGCCAGTTGCCAAAGCGATGGACCGCCAGCGCCCACAGGCCCTGGCTGAACAGGTCTCGCTCGTGCGTATGAAAGTCCTCCCGCAGCAGTGCCACCAATGACATGCCTGGCGGATTGAGATTGGCCGTGCCAAGCTCGATGTCCGACTGCGGCCGTACGTCGGCATTGGCCGACTGTGGCGGCCGCGGGGCGAGGGCTTCGGCGATTCTGTTTTCGTGAACGGGCATGGGAGGCGAGGAATCAGGAATTCGGAAGCGGGAGTTAGGAATTAGCGTTTCGGGCTCACGCGTTGCTGCTTGTCGCATCATACTTGCTCACCAGGTCTCTACTTCCAAGCACTAACTCCTGCTCAGATAATTGTATTTCACAAAATCCCACCACAGTCGCGGCGGGTCGTCGACGGTTTTGCCGCGAACCTTCTGCCACATGCGGCCGAGAGGATAGCCGCCGATCCACAGCAGGTTGGCGGCGTGGGCGGTGAGGCGGCCGTGGTTGTTTTTGAAGTAGCGCCAGCGTGAATCAAACCAGTACTTCGGGCGCGGCTTGCGGCCGCGCGCGGCGCCGGTGACGCCGCTGCTCTGGCCGACGAGGTGGACGATGCGGCTGGCCGGGACGTACCAGCACGCGAAGCCGGCGCGGGCGGCGCGAAGGCAATAATCGGTCTCTTCGTAGTACATGAAATAGCCGCTGTCGAGCAGGCCGATCTGCTCGATCACGCCCCAGCGCACCATCATGCTCGCGCCGCTCACCCAGTCGACGCGGGTGGGTGCGTCCGGGATCGCGGGGGCGACGCGGTAGCGTTCGAGCGCTTTGCTCGCGGGGCCGAACTGCAGCGCGCCTTCCAGCTCGCCGAGGGCGGTATGGAACCGAAAGCTGCTGCGCCGCACGCTGCCGTCGCGGTTCTCGGCGCGGCCGCCGGCGATGCCGACGTCCGGGCGGGATTCCATAAACGCAATCAGCTCTGCCAGCGCGCCGGCGCACACGATCGTGTCGGGGTTGAGCAGCCACACCGCGTCGTACGGCAGCTTGCCGCTGCGCATCTCGAGCTTGATCGCCTCATTGTTGCCGTAGGCAAAACCGCCGTTTTCCGGCAGGGCGGCGAACCGGCACCAGGTGCCGTACCCGGCGGCGCAGATGGCGGCGGGAATCACTTCGGCCGAGTCGTCCGGTGAGTGGTTGTCGACGACGATGCACCGCGCGTCCGGGAAGCGGGTGATCTCGGGCGCGAGCGAGCGCAGGCAGTCGATCGTGAGCGACGCCGTGCGATAATTGACGATGACGACCAGTACCTTCATTTCGTCTTACACGCTTCCAGTGCAATTGCCGCCCGTCGGTGGTGAACGGCTTCGAGGGTGCTGTTCTTCGCCCATGCCAGCGCCGCCGCCGACATCTGTCGAACGCGACCGCTGTCGCGCGACAGCCCCAGCAGCGCTTCGGCCACGAGCCGCGCGTCGCCGTGC
>DASVSS010000232.1:0-13844 GCA_036387945.1 Tepidisphaeraceae bacterium
ATGCCCGAGAACCAAGCCCCTCGCCCGGTACTCCGGGAGAGGGTAGGGAGAGGGCCGAGCGTGATTGCGCTTGGTTGCGACGAGGCGGCCGACCGCCCCCACCTAACTTCCCGGAGGGGGAGGAACCGGAAAGGGGTCGGAAGTCCATGCGCGTGACGAGCAGGCACAGAAAAGAATCGCGGGCATTGCGGCATAAGGAGAATGCTTCGTCGCAGCGTCACGGCCGACATTGAAAGCCCCGCTAAGTCTGCGAACATCGGCCGCGTGATCTCATCCGCCTCTTTTTCATCACCCGATCCGACAGCGCCACGACAGCGCGGGCTGGGAGCCGTGCTCTTTGGTGCATGGGTCTTGGTCGGGGCGATGATGTTCGTGGCGATCGTGCAGATGCCGGTGACGCGCACGCAGGAGGCGCGGGTGCTGGTGACGGCGCGGGAGATGCTCGGCAAGCCGGTGGAAGCGTGGCTGCTGCCGCGCATGAACGGCGAGCCGCGGCTGCGCAAGCCGCCGCTGGCGTACTGGCTGTCGGCGGGGGCGTACGGGGCGTTCGGGATGACGCCGTACGTCGGGCGTCTGCCGGCGTGGCTGGCGGCGTGGTCGACGCTCGCGGCAACGTTCCTCATCGGCCGGCGGCTGACCGGCACGCGGGCGGCGGCGCTGGCGGCGGGGGCGCTGGCGGGGTCGTGGCTGTTTTTCAAAAGCGCGGCACTGGCGGAAACGGACGTGCTGCTGATGGCGGCGATGACGTGGGGCGTGTACGCGATCGTGCTCGCCCGCGCGGCCGGCCGTGCCGGGGCGGCCGGCGCCGAGGCCGCGTGGTGGCACGCCGGGGCGCTGTGCATGGCCCTGGCGGCGCTGACAAAGGGCCCGCAGGCGCTGTGCCTGCTGCTGATGCTCGTGCTGCTCGACGCCCTGACGCCGCTGGCGCGGCGATGGCCGGCGCGGGCGGTCGAGCGCGACATCGCGGGTGATGCCGGCGGCGACGTTGGTGTCGCTTTCACCGGCGCCGCGCCGGGCCGGCGCGGCGGGCATTGCTGGCGGTTCGTGCGCAGCGGCGCGCCGTTGACGCTGCTGGCGGTCGGTCTGCCGTGGTTCGTCTACGCATTTCTGCACGCCGACGGCTCGGCGCTAGCCGACGACCTGGCCAACAGCGCCGGCGGCGGGCTCGGGCATGCCAAGTCGTTCGTCACTTATCTTCCGATGCTGCTGATGGCCACCGCGCCGTGGCCCCTGATCTGGGGAGTCGGATTGGTCGGCGCGCTGCGGCAGTGGCAGGCCGGCACGGACGGGCGGACGGCGCTTATTCTCCTGACGGCCTGGGGCGCGGCGCTGCTCGTGCCGCTGCTGTTCTGGGGCAACAAGCAGATGCACTACCTGCTGCCGCTGATGCCCGCGGCGATGATCGCCGTCGGGGCGACACTTGATGACCTGACGTCCCGCGGGTCGCGCGCGTCACCGCTGGTCGATCCGGGCCGCATCGGCCGGCGCGTGGGGCAAGCGGTCGTAGTGGGGATGATAGGCTTATTGCTGGTCGCGGTGCCGGGCGTGTTGGCGTACGCCTGGCGCAACGGGTTGCTCGTGGTCGAGGATTTCATCGAATGCGGTGCCGCGGCGGCGGTGGCGATCGTGCTGATCGCACTGTGGCGCGGCGGCCGGCTGGCGGCGGGTACGGTGGCGGTGGCCGGCGCGATCATGGTGATGTTCCTGGCGCGCGACGAATGGAGCGAGGCGGCGCGACCGGGCTCGCCGGAGGCGGTGGCGACGGAACTGCACCGGCGCTTCCCCGACGCGCAGTACGTCTTCCGCGACGCCGCTTCGCTGCCGCTGCTGGTGGGATTGGGCGGGATCGTTCCGGTGCTGGACGACGCGAAGCTCACGGCCCTGCGCGGCCGGACGGCGGAGGGGAACGCGCTGATCTGCCTCGACACCACGACCGACAGCGACCAGCGCGTCCCGCCGGCGGGTTACGAACGATTGACGGCCTTCGGCAGCGGCCGGCACGCGGTCGCGGTGTCGACCGTCGACGGATCGCGGTGGGACCCGGACGGCGTGCGCGATCTGCCGTAGAACGGGTGATGCCCTTCTCAACAGGCGTGACACCCGGCTCACTGATACGACCGTGGGGCGGGCGTCTCGCCCGCCGGCAGATAAATGCAGGTGCCAACGCTAAGTCAACTAAGCCGTGCCTCGCAGAGACCCGCGCCGACGCGGTCGGTCTCAATACCATTGGGATTTACTTTGCCCAGGCGGCACGGCTTGGGTACCGTGATTGCACGCGCCGTGAGGGCGGCGGAATTCACCGAAGATTCAGCACCAATCGGCAACAAGGAAAATGCATGCAGTCTCAGACGGCTTGCTCGGCGCGGGGTACGAACTTTTTCGTCGCGGTGGCGGCGGCAATCGTCGTGACGGCGGCCGCGGGGGCAGGTGCGCAGACGAACAACCCGTTCACCAGTCCGATCGCACAGGGGGCGCTCGTGCGCGTGGGGGACGTGGTCAACCTGCCCAACAGCAATAACGCCAGGGCGCGGATGAACTCCTTCGCCGTTTCGCCCGACGGCCGCAGCTTCGTGATCGACCAGCGCGGGCCGGTCTACGCCCTCACCGGCGGCACGCCAACGCCATACTTCAACCTGGCCACCGCCGGCCTGAGCCTGCTCAACGACAACGGCGAGCGGGGCTTCAGCACGATCGCGTTCCACCCGCAGTTCACGCAGACCGGGACGCCGGGCTACGGGAAGCTGTACGCGGCGTTCAGCACGAGCAACGTCACGCCGACGCCCGACTCCAGCGCGTCGGCCACGCGCACGCACGACGAAGTCGTTTACGAATTTTCCACCGCCGACCCGCTGTCGAACACCTTCACCGCCGCCGCCGGCACGACGCCGCGCGAGGTGCTGCGCGTCGCCCGCCCGGGCACCAACCACAACGGCGGGCAACTGGGCTTCAATCCCAACGCCGCGCCGGGCGACACGGATTACGGCCTGATGTACGTCTCCCACGGCGACAGCGCCGGCGCCGGCGACCCGCTGGACTCGGGGCAGAACGGGGGCGTGTTGCTGGGCAAGATCCTGCGCATCGACCCGACGGGCCGCAGCGGGCCGAGCGGAAAATATTCGATCCCGAGCGCCAACTTCTTCGCCACCGACGCCGCGGGCAGCAGCACGCGCGGGGAGATTTACGCCGCGGGCTTCCGCAACCCCCAGCGCTTCAGCTGGGACAGAGGCGGGAACAAAAAGATGTACGTCGGCGACGTCGGGCAGGGCGTGGTGGAAGAAATCGACGTCGTCGTCAACGGCGGCAACTATGGCTGGGGTGACCGCGAAGGCAGCTTCGTGTTCGTCAACAATGGCAGCGTCACCAACGCGCCGTCGCCGGACAACAGCGGCTTCATCAACCCCATCGCCGAGTACGACCACCGCAAGCAGGACGGCAGCCTCGAAGGGGCGGCGGTCAGCGGCGGGTTCGTCTACCGCGGGACGGCGATACCGGCCTTGACGAACAAGTACGTCTTCGGCGACCTGCAGAACGGCCGGATCTTTTACATCGACCCCGACGTCGTCGCCGGCGGGCAGAACGCCTTGACGGAACTCCGCCTCACCGAAGACGGCACGACGCAGCGCACGCTGCTGCAGATCATCAACGAAACCGCCGGCGTGACCGCCACGCGCGTCGACCTGCGCTTCGGCCAGGACGCACTGGGCAACATCTACCTGATGAACAAGCAGGACGGCACCCTGCGCATGTTTTTGCCGGCCATAGTGCCCGAGCCGTCAACGCTGTGGGCGGCAGGGCTGCTAACAGCAATCGGCCTCCGCCGGCGGCGGACCACGGTCTGACCAACCCTCCGCCCGCGTAACCCTGGTCAGCCCCCCGCGAGGGAGTGAAGGCGCAGGCCGCCTCACCACAGCAAATCGCCTCTCCGGTCCCTCCCCTGCGGGGGAGGTTAGGTGGGGGCGGGCGGTCGCCTCATCGCAACAAATCGCAATGACGCTCGGCCCTCTCCCTACCCTCTCCCGGGGTACCGGGGTGAGGGGTTTGCTTCACCGGCGGCAGCGGGCTGTGATTGCATGACCGCCGCCCAACCTCTTGGCGGGAATGGAAAGGCGACCTCGCAACGGCCCGATTCGGGCTCACTTCATCATCCCGGCCTTCTGGGCGTAGCTGAACACGCCGCCGGCCTCGATGATCGGCAGCACGTCGCCGAGCGGCTTGATCTCGAACTTCGCGTTCTTGGTCTTGTTCAGCAGGTAACCGTCGAGCACATGGACTTCGAGCTCATCTCCGGTGTTGGTCTTTTCCACCAGCCTGGCGACCGATTCCAGCGGCAGCAGGTAGCCGCCGTTGACGCTGTTGCGGAAGAAGATGCGGGCGTAGAACTCAGCGATCACGCACTCGATCCCCGCCTCGGCCAACGCCAGCGGCGCGTGCTCGCGAGACGACCCGCACCCGAAGTTCTTCCCGCCGATGACGACCTTGTACTCGCTCTTATAGCCCCCGCCCTCGATGAACGGCACGTGCCCGTACGGCAGCCCCGCCTGCGCCTCGGGCACGCCGCTGTTGGCGAACTTGCCGAAGAACTTCCGCTCGTCGGGCTTGGACGGGTCGTACGAGAGGTACTCGGCCGGGATGATCTGGTCGGTGTCGATGTTGTCGCCGAGGACGTAGGCGCGGCCGGTGATGACGGTCTGCATGGGCACGAGAGTATCGGGGTGAGGGGTGGGAGGAAAGGGGGGACGGGGGCGGTCTTCCCCCGGCCGTTTTTGATCGGGCCGTCGCGGGCCGGTAAGCTAACCCTGATGAGCGCGGCCAAACCGATCGAACTCGTCTCGCCCGACGCTTACTTGGCCGGAGAATTGCTTGCCCGGCATAAGCACGAGTATTGCGCCGGCCTTATTTATATGATGGCCGGGGCCAACACCCAGCACAACCGCATCACGACGAACGCCACGGGCACGCTGCACGCGCGTCTCCGTGGCAAGCTGTGCGAGGCGTTCAATTCCGACGCGAAGGTGCGCATCCGCTCCGCCGGCGAGACGTGGTTTTACTACCCCGACGCGATGGTCGTCTGCGAATCCAACCCGCCCGGCGACGTCGTCCAGGACAAGCCGGTCGTGATCGTCGAAGTGCTGTCGAAGTCGACGCGTCGGGTCGACGAGTACGAAAAGCGCGAGGCCTACCTGACGATCCCGACGCTGTCGGCCTACCTGCTGGTCGAGACCACGTCGCCGCGCGTCGTCGTCTACGAGCGCGACGCCCCCGGCGGCGGCTTCACGCCCCGCGCCTATGAAGGCCTCGACGCGACGATCCCGCTCGACACCGCCGGCATCGAACTGCCGCTCGCGGAGTTGTACGAACGCGTCGACTTCGCCGCCGCCGCCGAGGAAGAGGCCGCCGACGCCGACGAGGAGTGACCCGCGGTTGGTGCGGTGGGCGGCACGGGATCGCGTAAGACACCGTCCGCGGCCGATAACTCGCCCGTGGCGCGAAGAAATAGATGAATGGCGCGGAGAAATGCCTAAATGGCCGCGGGAAGGAGACACTTTGCGCCACCACTTAGGCACTCTGCCGCAGGAAATAGCCAACGGACCCCGGGAAGTGCCTAACGGGCGCGAGGAAGTAGGCACTCGACGCGAAGAAATAGGCACTCGGCGCCGCCATTTAGGCACCGGGCACCCGGAAATAGGCAACGGACGGCGCGAATGAAGCACTCGGCCGCGGGAAGTAGCCCCCCGGCGGCCGGAAGTGGGCAACGGATCGCACCCGCCTGTGCGTTTTCACCGTGGCGGAAGACACGGCACGGCGCACCGTACCACGGCCCCCGACCGTGGCCTTGATGCATCGCCGCCTCCGGTCCCCTCTCCCGGTACCCCGGGAGAGGGTTAGGGTGAGGGCTTGAGCGTCGAGGCGCTTCGAGTCTCTCAACGGCCCCCTCGCTAGCCCTCCCCCATGCGTACATGGGAGAGGGGACCGGACAGGATCACCGCGCCGAATCGTCATCGGCTGGGTGGCACAGGTGGGCATTCCACCTTGTAAGAGCAACCGTCGATCGCGCCTTGCCGCCCGTCACGGGTTCGAGTACGAACCTGTGCCACCCGCCGTACGACGTCAGGCGGCGCGCCTCTCAATCGCAGATATCCCCCTATGAGCCATTGGCGATCAGGAACCTTCTGGGCGTCTGCCATCTTCGGGTGGTTCGCCACGATGATGGTTTTGGCATTCGGTATTTGCATCTTCGGATCAGAGGACATGACGATCGCTCAGGGCATTGTGGTGAACGTCGCCCATCAATTGCTGTCGCTTGCCGCGGGGTACGAACATGGTCGGCGGCAGTTTGATTTAAGTAAGCCCAAACAACGCGGTTTCCCCGTCATCCTGAAAGATGACGACGACTCGGCCGCGGGGTAACCAAGTACGTAGGGATGTCACGGGTCGTACTCGACCCGTGACATCACAATGTCGAAACCAGCACGGGCGGCGTACTGCCCGTGGCACCCGGCCGATTATCATGCACCCTGCGCGGCGCGATCAGCGGCGTGGCGGTGCGGTTACTTGCAAGTTATCTCGCCATGATCTGCCCGACCTTTGACGACCTCTTCACGCCGTTGGTCAACCTGCCGTGTTGGGGCGTTCGGCAGGGACACGGCTCATTCGTAACGATGGAGTTCGGCCAGCCTCACCAAGTAATACACGAAGTATGGACTCCGAAATCAGGCTCGCATCGCCATCCCCGACGTGTGGTGGCGATTCGCGGCGACTGGCACTTGTGGATCTACTGCTGCAGTTGGCAAATCAAGCATTTTGATGAAACGCTCGCGACTTCAGAATCCACCGCCAAAGCAATCGCCGTCGCGTGTAATCGACTTGACGGCCAATCATTTAATGGGTTCCAAGCTCAGCCGGCAGAGGGGAAGTCGCGGTTCGCTTTCGATTTGGGGGGAGTGCTGGAGACTTGGCCTACGAGTGACAGAGTGTTGGAGCAGTGGTTGCTGTATTGTCCGGACGGCAACGTGTTCACGTACCGATCAGATGGCCAAGTAAACTTCAAGCCGGGCAGGGAAGCAGATTCGGGAGACGAAACGTGGCTGGCGGCGACATAGCCCTCTGCCGCAGTAGACTGGCTCCGGGCATCCGGTCCGATTAGACCGGTAGGCTCGGCCCAGCCCCGTCACTGAACGGTGGGCTACCGGTAAAACTGCTCACTCCGCCGACTCGATCCACCCGCCGCACAGCACCGCGTCGCCGGCGTAGCAGACGACGGCTTGGCCGGGGGTGATGGCGCTTTGGGGGGCGTCGAACGTCACCGTGAGTTCGTCGTCGCCGGTGCGGGTGACGGTCGCGGGTTCGGGGTCGGCGTTGTAGCGGATTTTGGCGGTGCAGGGGATCGGCTCTGGTAGGGTAGGCTTCAGCCCACCGTCGCGCGGTGCCGTAAATGGTGGGCTGAAGCCCACCCTACGAGAGAGGACGTTGATGTCGCGGGCGATCAGCGTGCGCTTCATCAGCAGGTCTTTGTCGCCGAGCGTGACGGTGTTAGTCGCGGCGTCGATGTGCGTGACGTAGATCGGCAGGCCGAACGCGACGCCGACGCCCTTGCGCTGGCCGATCGTGAACTGCTGGTGGCCGGCGTGGGTGCCGAGCTTTTCGCCCGTCGCGGTGACGAGCGGCCCTTCGCCGAACGCCTCGGGCGTGCGACGCTTGACGAGGCCGGCGTAGTCGCGGTCGGGGACGAAGCAGATTTCCTGGCTGTCGGGCTTGTTGAACACCGGCAGGTTCAGCGCTTCGGCCATCGCGCGGACTTCACTTTTCTCGAACTCGCCCACCGGCAGCAGCAGCCTGTCGACGTGGCCGCGCGGCATGCCGAAGAGGACGTAGCTCTGATCCTTCTTGTGATCGAGGCCGCGGAGGAGCGTCTTCTCGCCGGTGGTGGGGTTGGGGCCGACGCGGGCGTAGTGGCCGCTGGCGACGTAGTCGGCGCCGACGGCCTCGGCGTATTGGGCGAGCTTGCCGAATTTGAGCCAGTCGTTGCACCGCACGCACGGGTTGGGCGTGCGGCCGCGGTTGTACTCGCCGACGAAGTAGTCGATCACGCGGTTGAATTCGTCTTGGAAGTTCAGGACGTAGAACGGGATGTCGAGGAGCTGCGCGACGCGCCGGGCGTCGCCGGCGTCGAGGACGCTGCAGCAGCCTTGCTTGTGTTTTTTTACGTTCGAAGACATGGCCGCTGAAGCGGCCATGCCGGTGGGGGCGGCGGGGTCGGTTTTGCACGCGGTGGCGTCTTCGACGCCGTCGCCTACCCCCTCGGGGGTGCCGAGGCGCATGAAGCAGCCGATCACGTCGTAGCCCTGGCGCAGCAGCAGTGCCGCGGCGACGGAGCTGTCCACGCCGCCGGACATGGCGAGGACGACCTTTTTCTTCGGCACGGACATTAACGGGGATTGTACACGCCCGGGCGAACCCAGTCCCGGGGCGGCGGCGAATCATGCTCAGAACCGGCAGTTGTTGGGCGTCCGCGGGAACGGGATCACGTCGCGGATGTTGGCCATTCCCGTCGTGTACAAGATCGCCCGCTCGAAGCCCAGGCCGAAGCCGGCGTGGGGGACGGTGCCGTAGCGGCGGAGGTCGCGGTACCAGTTGTATTCGTCGTGGCTCAGGCCCATCTCGGTCATGCGTGCGTCGAGCACGTCGAGGCGGTCTTCGCGCTGGCTGCCGCCGATGATCTCGCCGATGCCGGGGGCGAGCACGTCCATTGCGCGCACGGTTTTGCCGTCGTCGTTGAGCTTCATGTAAAAGGCCTTAATGCCCTTGGGATAGTCGGTCACGATCGTCGGCCGGCCGATGAGGGTTTCGGTGAGGTAGCGCTCGTGCTCGGTCTGCAGGTCGATGCCCCAGGTGACGGGGAACTCGAATTTCTGCCCGCTGTTTTGCAAGCGGGCGATCGCGTCGGTGTAGGTGATCTGCTCGAACGGCGTTTCGACGAGCGTTTGCAGGCGGCTGACGCACTCCTTGTCGACGCGCTCGACGAAGAAGGCCAGGTCGTCCGCGCGCTCGTCGAGCACGGCTTTGAACAGATACTTGAGGAACCGCTCGGCCAGCGCCGCGTCTTCGGCCAGGTCGGCGAAGGCGATCTCCGGCTCGATCATCCAGAATTCGGCGAGGTGGCGGGGCGTGTTGCTGTTCTCGGCGCGGAAGGTGGGGCCGAAGGTGTACACGCGGCTCATCGCCATCGCGTAGCACTCGACGTTGAGCTGCCCGGAGACCGTGAGGTGTGCGGGCCTGCCGAAGAAATCCTTTGAGTAGTCTACCTGCCCGTATGCCCACGCTGGCACAGAAGGGTTCTCCTTGGCGTGTTGCTCTCTGAATCGCTTTACCTCTTCTGGTTCACCGGCACCCTGTATGCGTGACAGTGGACGGGTGAGGTCGAGCGTACTGACGCGGAACATCGCGCCCGCGCCCTCGGCGTCGTTGGATGTGATGATCGGCGTGTGGATCCAGTAAAACCCTTCGCCGTCGTAAAAGCGGTGCACGGCCATGCTCAGCGTGTGGCGCACCCGCGCCACCGCGCCGATCGTGTTCGTGCGCGGCCGCAGGTGGGCGACTTCGCGCAGGTACTCGAGCGAATGCTGCTTCGGGGAGATCGGGTAGCTGTCGGGGTCGTCGATCTTGCCGACGACTTCGATCGCGTCGGCCTGCACTTCGTACGCCTGGCCCTTGCCCTGGCTTTTGACGAGCGTGCCGCGGGCGATCACCGAGCAGCCGGCGGTGAGGTGCAGGATCTCATCGGCGTAGTTGGGCAGCGACGACGGCGCGACGATCTGCAGGGCCGCGAAGCAGCTTCCGTCGTGCACGGCGACGAAGCTGAAGCCGCCTTTGCTGTCGCGGCGCGTGCGCACCCAGCCGGCGACGACCACCTGCGACCCTTCGTCCACGCGGCCGGTAACGATCTCGACAATGCGGTTGTTCTTCATGCGGCTGGCCCGGGTGGCTGATAATCTCGCTGCCTCTCAGGGCATTCTGCGACCATGCGCCGCCTTCGCAAGCTTGCGCGGCCGGGGTTAAATCGGATTCACTCCAGTCGCCCGCGCCGTGCTCCGATCCAACACATGCCCGAGGACGGGCGGTGCAAGGGACGGTGGCTTATGGCGTACTGGGTTTCGATCGAATCGGCGGCGGAGATGTTCGGGCTGACCCGCGACGCGGTGGCCGCGCGGATGATCGCCGGCTACCGGCCGATGCGGATCGAGCACGGCCAGCCGCAGGTCGATCCGACCGGCGTTGTGCAGTGGGTGGACGTGAAATCCGAAGACCCCGTCGTTGGCCGCATCGGCGTGCCGACGCCCGCGGCGCCCGCGCCGGTGTTGCCGGCCCCTGTGTTGCCGGAGTCGGCGCTGCCGCGCACGGACGACGGTTCGATCGACGTCGACGCCATCGAGCTTGACGTCATTGAGCCCGACACGATCGCCCTCGACTACCGCACCGCCCGCGCCGCCACGGCCAGGCGCCGCACGCCGCCGGCGCATTAAAACATACCGCTTTGTCATAGCAAACGCGCTATTCGTGGCGTGGGCGTCCCGCCCACGTTCCGGGGGAGCCGGAAGAATTCTTCGCTACTTCGTAGCCAAACGCGGGCGAGACGCCCACGCCACTGAAGACGCGATGCCAAGCCGATGCCTGATGCCTGATGCCTACTCGACCTTGAACTTCTCCAGCCCGTCCATCGCCTTGGGGAATTCCAGGTCGAGCGATTCGAGCGTGCGGGCCAGCACGTCGCTGATAACGTAATTGCGGTACCACTTCTTGTTCGAAGGCACGACGTACCACGGTGCGTGCTCGGTGCTGCAGCGCTCGATGAGGTCGTCGAAGGCGTCCATGTATTCGCCCCAGAGCTTTCGCTCTTCGAGATCGCCGGGGTTGAACTTCCAATTCTTGTGCGGGTCGTCGAGGCGCGCCTGCAGGCGCTTGGCTTGTTCGTCTTTGTCGATGTGCAGGTAGAACTTGACGATCGTCGTCCCTTCGTCGGCCAGCAGCTTCTCGAAATTGTTGATGTGGTCGTACCGCTTCTTCCAAACCTCTTTGGGCGCATACCCGCGGATGCGCTCGACGAGCACGCTTTCGTAGTGCGAGCGGTTGAAGATGCCGATCATTCCCTTGGCCGGGGCGGCGGCGTGGATGCGCCATAAAAAGTCGTGCGACTTCTCGAGCGTGCTCGGGGCCTTGAAGCTCGTGACCTGGCACCCCTGCGGGTTGGCGCCGCTGAAGATGTGGTCGATCGTGCCGTCCTTGCCGCCGGCGTCCATCGCCTGCAGCACGACGAGGAGCGAGTGCTTGCCCTGGGCGTAAAGCACTTCCTGCAGATTGTGCAGCACGGCCAGATTCTTCTGCGTCGGTCCTTGGGCTTCTTCCTTGTTCTTGAACTTGCCGCTCTCGTCGGCATCGCAGTTCTTGAGGCGGAATTTCTTACCCGGCTCGACGCGGTGTTTGCTTTTAATCATTTGGGAGGAGTTAGTGTTTGGGAGTTAGTGGTCGGAAGTCGGTCAAGAGTGTAACCCCGGTTCGCGGCGCATTTCACTAATTCCTAACTCCTAAGCACTAATTCCTCCCAAGAACGGTATCGCCACCACGCGGGCCGCCCGCACTTTTCCTTCGGCCGGCACCCGCACCGCGGTGCCGGCGGTGAAGTGCGGCTTCTTGATCGTCGCCAGCGCGATCGCGGCGTCGCTCAGGACCGGCGACATCGTGCTGCTGGTGATGACGCCGACGACGTTCCCCGTGTCGTCGGTAACGGGCTGCCCGGCGATGGGCAGGGCGTCGCCTTCGATTCGCAGCCCGACGAGCTGCCGGGCGACCTGCCCGCGGGCGTGCATACGGGCGACGATCTCCTGGCCCAGGTAGCAGCCCTTCGTGACGCTGACGGCTCGGTCGAACAGCCCTGTCTCGGCGGGCAGCACGCCGCGCGGCTTGGCGTCGCCGGCGGACGGCTCGGCGGATTCGGGCGCCGATTCGGTGGCGTCGGGGACAGCCTTTTTGCCGGGCACGGACGGCTCGGCGTTCTCGAAATCAATACCGAACAGCGGCCGCCCGGCCTCGATCCGGCAGGCGTTGAACGCCGCCCAGCCGACGGGGCGAAGAAGGCGCTTGTTCACGTCGTACAACTCCCCATGCGCCCGCAGCAGATGCTGCCAGATCTCCGCCGCGGCGTCGGCGGAGACGATAAAGTGGTAGCCGGGCACGCCACACACGTCGTCGCGCCAGACGGTGATCGAATGGCCCAGCAGCGTGGCCGACGAGCACAAGCTGCGTGGCGTGGACGCCTCGTCCTCGCCGCGGACGCCTTCGGCCGTCAGCACCTCTGCGGCCCGCGGGCCGTGGAGCGCGATCTCGTGCAGATCGGGTCGCGCCGCCACTTTCACCTGCTCGACGAAGAGGTAGCGGTCGAGGTACTTCGCCAGCATGTCGACGAACCGTACGTCGAGTTCCAGCAGCGTGCGGTCGCCGAGCTCGATCACGTTGAGATCGAGCACGACACGGCCCTTGAGGTTGAGCAGGAATGCGTACACCACCTGCCCGGCGGCCAGCGGCGTCTTTGCCGCCAAATCGTAAACACCGTTGCTGATGAGGTTGTTGAGGAACTTGTGGCGATCCGGCCCGGTCAGCTCAATGCACCCGCGCTGGGGCAGGTCGAGCAGGGCCGCGGCCTTGCGGATGGCCGCGTACTCGGCCTGCGGCTGGCCGAACGTGGTGACGATCTCGATCGTATCATAAGGCTGCGTCTCGACGCCGGCGGCCTCGTGCAGCGGCAACAGTGGGTTCATGGGAAAAGGCATCTTAGCGCCCCGCAACAAAAGGGGTAGCAAGACTGCGCCGGCCCAGCGATGTCGTGGCATGGTCGCTTAAGCGACCATGCCGCCGGCCTAGGCAAAATCACGACGACTTGTCGCGGCTTTTGCGTATATACTTGTGCCGGACGCCGGCATTCGATTATGAGCAAAACACCCGACGAACAACCCGATCGCACCGATGCCTACGACGTCACGCCGGTCTTGCGCGACTGGAACTACGAGCCCGGCGTGATCAACGTCCGCCGGATCGTCGGGGCCGACGGCATCCCGAAGATCCAGATGCGCCTCGAACTCGGCCTGCTGCAGATGGAAGTCACCGGCCGCCCCGACGGCCGCCGGCCGCACGGGTGCGAATCGCTGCTGGAATTCCACGAGCGACGACTCGTCGAGCACAAGCACAAGCACGGCGGGGCGTTCGAGGGATTCACGCTCTCGCCCGAGCACTGCCAGCACCTGCGCGACGAAGCGGCGATGTACTACCAGCGCTACCTGTCGCTGTTCATGCTCGGTGATTTCGTCAGCGTCGTGCGCGACACCAGCCGGAACCTGCGCGTGCTCGATCTGTGCGGCAAGTTCGCCACCGAAGAGCAGGACCGGCTGATGCTCGAGCAGTACCGCCCGTACATCATCATGATGCGCACCCGCGCCAGCGCGTCGATTCTGTTCAAGGATTCCAAGCTCCACGGCGCGCTGGACATCGTGCGCGAAGGCCTGCAGCAGATCCGCACGTTCTTCGAAAAGTTCGGCCACCCCGAGGCGTACGACAACTGCGACGAAGTGAAGGTGCTCAAGCGCTTCGGCCGCGACATCAAGAAGAAGCTGCCCGTCGGCCCCCTCGAGCGCCTGCAGCGGCAACTCAAAAAAGCCGTTGCCGCCGAAGACTACGAGGCCGCCGCCAAGCTCCGCGACGAAATCGCCGCGATGGAAGCGGGCGCCAAAGCGGGCGAGTCGGCGTGATTTCGTGGCGTGGGCGTCCCGCCCGCGTTCGGCGGTTATTGGTGTTACGAC
>DASVSS010000233.1:0-4698 GCA_036387945.1 Tepidisphaeraceae bacterium
TGGGTCGCGTGAAGGCGGTTTACTGCCAAAGCTATTTCCAGAACCCCACCGGCCTGACCCTCTCGCTCGACCGCCGGGAGAGGCTGGTGGAAATCGTCAAGAAGTACAGCCGCGATCATCGCATTGTCGTGATCGAAGACGCCGCCTACCGCGAACTGCGCTACGACGGCGCGGCGTTGCCGTCGGTTAAATCGTTCGACCGTGACAACGCGTTCGTGGCCAGCTGTTACACGTTCGACAAGCCCTTCGCCGCCGGCCTGAAGCTCGGGTACGTCTTCGCCCCGCCGGAGATCGCCCGGCAGCTTCTCGAGCAAAAAGGCAACCACGATTTCGGCTCCCCCCACCTCTGCCAGCAGATCGTGCTCGAAGCCCTGCTCGACGGTACGTACGAGCGCCACCTTGCCGACGTGCACGCCGGTTACAAGCCCAAGCGTGACGCGATGCTCGCGGCGCTGGCCGAAGCGTTCGACGGCGTCGAGGGCGTGCAATGGACGACGCCCGAGGGCGGGCTGTACGTTTGGCTCTCGCTCCCCCGTGACGCCGACACGAGCCGCCACGGCGGCATGTTCGACGCGGCGCTGCGCGAAGGCGTTCTCTACGTCCCCGGCGAGTACTGCTTCGCCGCCGCCGACGAGTTCGTCGTCCCGCAAAATCACATGCGCCTCTGCTACGCCGTCACGCCGATCGAACAGATCGCCGAGGGCGTGGCCCGGCTCGCGCGCGTCATCCTCAAGCCGAGCGAAGAAGCCGGCGTGGTCACGGCCGAAGGCGCGCGACGATGAGCGATCCGACGTCCGTGCAATTCCGGTTCCTCCCCCCCCGGGGGAGGTTAGGCGAGGGCATGCGGACGCCTCATCGCGCGGTTGCGAAACATTTCCAATGCTACGCATGGTGTGGGGTATCGTTGCGGGACCGAATGGTTCCACGCTCCACGCCCCCGGCTAACCTCCCCCGGAGGGGGAGGAACCAGAGGTCGCGGGCGACGCACAGCGGGGCCTCGCGCCCATGAGCCCCACCCTCTTCAAGTACGTCTTCAAGAACTTAATCGGCGTGTTCCTGCTCGCCTCGGGCGTGATCGCCAACATCATGAGCTTCGGCGGCCTGCTGCGGCCGCTGACCGAGACGGGGCTCGATCTGGGTCAGATCGGCAAGATGCTCGCCTACGCCACGCCGGCGATGACGACTTACAGCTTCCCGATCGCGGCGCTGTTCGCCACGACCGTCGTCTACGGCCGGCTGGCGTCGGACAACGAAGTCACCGCCGTTCGCGCCGCGGGGATCAGCCTCGGGCCGCTCGGGCTGGGGCTGCCGGCGCTGGTGCTTGGGCTGATCGTGTCGTTCGTCAGCCTGGCGTTCCTGAGTTTTCTCGTGCCTGCCGCCACGCTGAAGGTCGAGCGCACGGTCGTCTCCAACATCGGGCAGTTCATCGTCAACCGCATCGAGCAGCAGCACCAGGTGCGTTTGCAGCAGACCGGCGCGCAGCCGTTGACGATCAGCGCCCGCACCGCCCGGCTTGAGCCGCAGAAGCCCGGCGATAAAGACCAGGTCGTCACGCTCGAAGGCGTGTCGATCGTGACATTCGACAAGTCCGACGACGACAGCAAGCTGCAGGTGCCCGCCGAGTTCTACGTCGCGGAGTCGGCCACCGCGTACATTCGCCAGCCCGAAGACGACCAGGGCCAGGAAATGCCCGTGCAACTCAAGGCGCGGCTGACCAACGGCGTGAAGTTCCCGCGCAGCGTCATCGGACGTGAGACTTCCGCCATCCAGGGCGGCATTCGCGCTGTCGAGTTCGGGCCTTTCGAGCTGCGCTCGCCGCTGCGCGAGAACACGAAGTTCATGGACTTCCGCCGCCTGAACGAGCTGCGGGCCAATCCTGAAAAGTCGCGCCGCATGAGCGAGGCACTGAGCGACGTCATCCGCGTCGACCAGCAGAACGAGTATTTGAAAAGCGTTTACGAACAACTCCGCCGCGGCGGCGAAGCGACGTTCACCACGCCGGAGGGAGACGTCTACAAGCTCCGCCCCGGCCGCGGCACGACGGCGATCGAGCGCAACCGTCTCGTCCTGACCGGCGACTCCGAAGGGCCCGGCGCCGTGCGCCTGCAGCAGACGCGCCGCAACGGGCAATCGTCGATCGACAGCGAGATGCGTGAGGCCCGCCTGCGCGTGCTGCCGGAGAACGACGACGACCGCCTGGCGATCAACATCGAGCTTATCGACGCCGTCGTGCTGATCAACGGCGAGAAAGCCGTGCGCGACACGTTCGAGCGCCCGTTCAGCGTGGTGATGCCGCCGGCCATCGCCGCGATCCGCCAGCGCGGCGTGAACGAGTACCTCGGCCGCCCCGACGTCTCGGCCGACCAGCGGCGCATGCTGGCGCGCAACAAGATCAAGCAGGACAACAGCATCATCAGCGAGATGCACAGCCGCATCAGCTTCGCCATCAGCTGCCTGGTCCTTACGCTCGTCGGCTACGGCCTGGGCGTGCTGTTCAAGAGCGGCAACTACCTCACGGCGTTCGCCGTCAGCGTCGTGCCCGCCCTTCTCAGCATCGTCCTCGTCGTCACCGGGCAGCACATCTGCGAAAACGTCCCCACCAACATCGGCGCCAACTTCAAGAACCCCGTCCAGCTCGGCCTCATCGTGATCTGGACCGGCAACGCGATCGTGCTCGTGATCGCGGTGGGGCTGCTGCAGCGGCTGCGGAGGATGTAGGGAAGGAATTAGTGGTTAGGAGTTAGGAATTAGGGTTCGCCGGCTGAAGGGATTGAGATGGTGAAAAGTTACCGCGATCTCAAGGTTTGGCAGAAGGCAATCGGTCTCGCCGAAGGCGTGTACATTGTTTGCCGCGACTTGCCTGAAGTCGAAAAATTCGGCTTGAGGTCCCAGATGCAAAGGTGTTCAGTTTCCATCGCATCGAACATCGCAGAAGGATACGGTCGAAACTCAACGAAAGAGTTCGCACAGTTTTTGAGCATCGCCCGCGGGTCAGTCATGGAACTCGAGACCCAGCTCACCATTGCCGTCCGTGTGGAGTTATTGCAACGCGACCAGACGATCCCGCTGTGGCGTGAAGCTGAAGAAGTCGCGCATGCTTAGCCGAATGACGAGCACCCTTCGAAAACGTGTGAAGGTCAAACGCGCGAGCCCTAACTCCTAACCACTAATAACTCCTCCCTTGCGAATCATCACCCGCTACATCCTCACCGCCTACATCAAGAACTACCTTATCAGCCTGTTCGTGCTGATCGGGCTCTACATCGTGTTGGACATGGTGTTCAACTTCGACGAGTTCGCGGTCAGTCGGGATACGGGGTCGGCGTCGGCGACGGTCTGGAACATTGCGGGGTATTACTTCTTCCAGTCGTTCCGCATCTTCGCGCAGCTCTCGGGCGTGATCCCGGTGGCGGCGGCGGCGTTCACGTTCCTGCGACTCTCGCGGTTCAACGAACTGACGGCCATGATGGCGGCGGGGATGCACCTCGTGCGCGTCGCCACGCCCGCGATCATTTTCGCGGTGATCGTCTCGATCGTGCTGCCGCTGCTGAATCAGGAACTGGTCATTCCCAACATCATCCCGCAGCTCACCCGAGCGCGATCGGACCAGGCCGACGCACGGCAGGCGAGGGCGATCCAGTCCATGCAGGACGACAAGGGCAGCCTGCTGTACGGCGCCCGCTACGACCCGCCGACCTCCGCCACGCCGGCGGCGATCAGCGAGCTCGACGTGCTGCTGTTCAACCCGCGGGGCGATGGCGGAACGGCGGCCCCGGACGCCTACGGCCTCGGCGGGCACATCACCGCGTCGTTCGCCAAGTTCAACCCCGCCACCGGCGGATGGGACCTCGAAGACGGCCGGCTGACGACCGGCATCGCGCCGGGCTCGGGCACGCGCCGCACGGTCGCAGTCGCCGAGTACAAGAGCAACATCACGCCCGAGGAGATCGCGCTGTTCCGTTCCAGCGATTTCGTCGAGCTGCTCGCCACGCCGCGCATCAACGAGCTGCTCCAGCGAACGCAGATCTACGGCGGCAACGATCTGCTGCGCGTGAAGCATGCACGCTTTGCGCAGCTGCTGCTCAACATCATCATGGTGCTGCTGGCGATCAGCAGCGTGCTCATCCGCGAGCCGGGGCAGACGAAGTACGCGGTGATGCGCTGCCTGATCCTCGTCGGCCTGTGCATGGCGATGATCTTCATCTGCGGCAGCATCGCCGACCGCCCGCTGCTGACCGGCCCCTTCTGGGCCGACCGCTGGGCGGCGCTGTCGGCGTGGGCGCCGATCCTTGTCTTCGGGCCGCTGTCGGTCTTCCTGATCGATCGCGTAAAGACCTGACCACGGGTCCCGGGGGCGCAGCGTTCCGAGCGGCCACTAATCTCTGGACGATCCCGACTTCCGTAGCGTGGGCGTCTCGCCCACGTTCCGGCGGGGGTTGGAGCTTCCCCGCACTTGCTTCGCCGCTTCAAATGGGAACGTGGGCGAGACGCCCACGCCACAAACCGCATATGACCACGGCGGAGAAGTTGTCTCACTCCGGCAGGCTTACCACAACAAATTCCGCGCGCTTGCGGGCTACTTGGCACCGGGCTTCAAGAACGCCACCAACGGCGAATCCTGCAGCGACTTGATCCCTTCCACCACGCACTGGGCGTTGAACGCCGCGCCGGCGGCGTTGGTGTGGGTGAAATCGGCTT
>DASVSS010000234.1:0-1994 GCA_036387945.1 Tepidisphaeraceae bacterium
GGTGAATTTGCCGGCGGGCGGGACGCCCGCCCCACGGGTTGTACAACGAGCGATGACGGAGCGATGACGTCCGCATGACCTCGCCGCTTGCCCACGACCCTCGCCGCCGCCGCGACTTCGCCGTTCTGGCCGCCGTGCTGCTGGGCACGTTCGCGCTCTACCTGCCGATCCTGCAGAACGACTTCGTCAACTACGACGACCCCAAGTACGTCACCGAAAACCCGACCGTGCAGCGCGGCCTGACACTGGACGGCGTGCGTTGGGCGTTCACGACGGATTTTTTCTCCAACTGGCTGCCGGTCACTTGGCTCAGCCACATGCTCGATGTTTCGCTGTTCGGCCTATGGGCCGGCGGGCATCACGCCACCAGCGCGGCGCTGCACGCGATCAACGCCGTTCTTGTGCTGATCGTGGTGAGCGCGCTGACCGGTTCGCGCCAGCGCGCCCTGGCGGCGGCGGTGCTGTTTGCCGTCCACCCGCTGCGCGTGGAATCGGTGGCATGGGTCGCGGAGCGCAAGGACGTGCTGGCGGGGACGTTCTTTTTGCTGGCGCTGTGGGCGTACGTCGCCTGGACGCGCCGCCGGGCGATGATCTGGTACGTCGCGGCGGTGGTGGCGCACGCGCTGGGATTGATGTCCAAGACGATGCTGGTGACGCTGCCGTGCGTGCTGCTGCTGCTGGATGTGTGGCCGCTGCGGCGGGCCGAGACGATCAAGTGGTGGCGGCTGGCGCTGGAGAAGCTGCCGTTCTTCGCCCTGGCGGCGATCGCTGCGACGTGGACGTTCGTGCTGCAGCGCGACGGCGGCGCCATGGGCCTGACGACCAAGCTGCCGCTGGGCGGCCGGTTGTCCAACGCCGTCGTCGCCGTGCCGCGCTACCTGGCTAAGACCGTCTGGCCGAGCGATCTGTCGGTGCTGTACATCCACCCCGGCGGCTGGCCGCTGGGGATCGCGCTGGCGGCGGCGGCGCTGATCGTGGCGATCACCGTCGTGGCGTGGCGGAAGCGGCGGGCGCAGCCCTACCTGCTGATGGGGTGGCTGTGGTTCTGCGGCATGCTCGTTCCGGTCATCGGCGTGGTGCAGGTCGGGATTCAGGCGATGGCCGACCGCTATATGTATCTGCCGGGGATCGGTTTGATCGTGGCCGTGGTGTGGGGCGTTTCCGAGCACCTCTCGCGCCGCCGCGCCCCGCCGTGGGCGGGCGCGGCCCTTACCGCCGCGGTGGCCGTGGCGCTGGGGCTGCTGACGCTGCGGCAGGAGCGCGTGTGGCGCAACAACGACACGCTCTTCACGCAAGCGCTGGCGGCGGACGAGAACAACTGGCTGGCCCTCATTCACCTGGCCCCGAGCCTGGTGCAGCGCGGCGAGATCGCCAGGGCGGCAGACTATTACGAGCGGTCAATCCGCCTGCGGCCGGATCATTATCAGTCGCGCTACAACTTCGCCAACCTGCTCGCCCGCGGCGGCAACCTTCCCGCCGCCGCCGCAGAGTACAGCGCGGCCATCAAAATCGACCCGACCAAGGCCGAGGCGCACTACAACCTCGGCGTGCTCGACGCCCGCCGCGGCGACCGCCCACTCGCCGCGGCCCGCTTCGCCGAGGCCGTGCGCCTGCAGCCGGACAACACCGACGCCCGCGTCGCGCTGGCGACGGCCCTGGCCGCGCTCGGCGATCTCCCCGCCGCCGAACGCGAGGCCGCCGAAGCCGTCCGCCGGGCCCCGGGCAATGCCCGCGCCACCCGCGCCCTGGCCGACATCCGCGCCAAGCCGGGGGGCGTGGAATAGCCCAGTTTCAGCGACAGGGCGAGTGTCTCTCGTCCCTCCGCTGCCGAAGAGATCACGGCCCGCTTTCCGAGATGCGGCGAAGCGCGATCCTCCCCCGTACACGGGGGAGGGCAGGGAGGGGGCACTTGCCGGCGCTTCATCGCATAAAAGCGCCAATCCGCTTCCGGTTCCTCCCCCTCCGGGGGAGGAACCGGAGCGGCGCTTTGTTGC
>DASVSS010000235.1:0-6196 GCA_036387945.1 Tepidisphaeraceae bacterium
CGCCTCCGGCGGCACTGTAAACCGCCCAGCTTCCGCCGCCATTTTCCGGCCCAACCGCCAGCCCCCGCCCCGCGAGAAAAGCCCGCAGTCGCCATCCCTCATTTTTACCGCCGCCGCCCGGAAAAGTCGGCGAAAATCCGCAAATAATTCTGAGCTTTGAGCTACGCGAAACAAACTCCGACACCTATGCGACCCATTCCACTGGGAACAATCAAAACTTCATCATTGACAAGCTAGGCGACATTTATGGATACTGACGACTCACCATTTCGACTGCGTTCGCGCGAGTACGTTTCGCAAAACAACTGAAGTGGGGAAAGACATGTCGTCCAAGAGCCACGAGTCGAGCCGCCGTTCCATTCCACGCAAACTCTTTGGCCTTGATACGCTCGAACCGCGGAGGTTGCTCAGCACGACGTCGGTGTACGGCACGTCATACGGCCCCGATACTCATTGGGGCACGAGCGGTTCCGGGGAAACCCTCGTCGTGCCGGGCGATACCCTCGACGAAATCGGCGACGTCATCTACAAGAAAGGCACGACGGCCACGTTCACGAAGCAACTTCCTGCCCATTCGATGGTGAAGATCACCGGCAGAGGCTTCGTGAGTTCCAGCATCACACCGGCCGCCAACGCTAAGATCACCTTCACCTTCGGCACGACGGTCATCGAGGCCGGACTCGACTCAATCGGCGATTTCGTCCCGTTGGACGAGGACGGCGCGTGGAAGGCCCACGACAGCAGCAGCGTCACGGTCAACGTCGCGGCCGTGAACCTGCCGTCCGACGCACAGGTCGTGATCGATCTGTGGGTGTCGATCTACACCCCAACGGTCAGCGTCACCGGCGGCGGCACGACGAGCGAAGACAGCACCACGCCGACGACGTTCGCAGTCAGTCGTGACCTTCCCAGCGGCTACGTCGGCGCTAGCGCCGGAGACGATGCGATTCCCGATACCGAGGTGAGCCTCTCCCGAGGCGGCACCGCGACCAGCGGCACCGACTACACCGGCGATCTGCCGACGACGACGACGACGATAGCCGACAGCTTGGCGTCCAATACCTTTTCAATCCAGCCCATCCTGGACGGCGTCCCTGAATCCGATGAAACAGTCGTCCTGACCGCCCAAAGCGGCTCCGGCTATGGCATCAATGCGGCTGCCTCTGCAGCCTTGCTTCAGGTTCAGAATCGGGTCGTTTGGACGGTACACATCACTGACCCCGGGAATTGGCAACCCGGTGATAACACCAGTATCCAGATGACCGCCTACGCAGACGGCGTTGCCAGCCACGGCGTGACGCCGACGCTGCAGATATTCGGCGGGGTTGCTGGAGATGCGATCACCGCGGCAACCGCGGTTGCCGGGAGCCCTGGTCGGTACACTGCCACGCTCACGATTGGCCCGGGCGGAGGGCGTCCGTTCCAAATTCGCACCTTTGTCAACGGTATCGCGTCCGGGACCGAGAATATCAACGTGCAATAAAAGGAGATGCGTTGCGTTTGAGTCGCTGGCGGCGGGCTGGTTTTTATCTTCGTATCGCCATTCTTTTCGTTCTTTTTCTTTTATGGATCGCCCTAAGCTTCGTGCCCGCCCAATTGAGAGACGATAGGGTCATTGGCAATTTGGTTCTCTCGTTCGCGATCGAGTCCCAACGAGCATTTGAGCAGGAACATCCGTCGCCATCGATGCCTCGCGCCGTCACGACGATCGGCATAATCCGGATTTTTCCTTACGACGTCACATTCTCCCCGCGTGAGACCTCGACAAGGGTACGGTTGACCGGGCTGAATTTGGTTTTCCCGCTTTGGCTGCCCATCGCCCTGCTGATCGGTTGGCACATTATGGAAATCCGCGACGAGCATCGAAAACGGGCGCTGGTTCGCGCCGCGAATGAACGAGTCAGCGGACAACGCGGGTTTGACGTTGTGGCGGAGCAAAAGAAGGATTAGTCCGCAGACCGCTACCTCTCCCGCTGGCGATGGTGCGCCGTGCCCACTCTACACGTTCTGTTGGTATGCCTCGACCACCCGCCGCAGGTAGTCGTCCTGGTCGGTGGCCCACTGCTCGGTCGAGAAGATTTCGACTTCGTTGAAGCCGTTGAAGCCGGTGGCTTCGACCCAGCTTCGGATGGTTTTGAGGTCGATGGCGCCTTCGCCCATGACGCCGCGGTCGTTGAGGAGGTCGCGGGTGTTGGGGCGCCAGTCGCAGACGTGGAAGCCGAAGAGGGTGCCTTGTTGGCCGGCGAGGGCGATCTCGTGCTGCAAGTCCGGGTCCCACCAGACGTGGTAGACGTCGCAGGCGATGCCGAGCCATTTGCTTTGCAGTTGCTCGCAGACAAGGCGGGCTTCTTTCATGCGGTTGATGCAGCTTCGGTCGGCGGCGTACATGGGGTGCAGGGGCTCGATGGCGAGCTTGACGTTGTTCTGCTCGGCATGGGCAAGGCACTTTGCGATGCCGTCGGCGACCTGCTTGCGGGCTTCGTCCAGCGGCATGCCGACGATGGCGCCGACGACGAGCACGACCATCTCCGCGCCGATGGCGGCGGCTTCGTCGATGCAGACTTTGTTGTCGTACAGCGCTTTGTCACGCACCTCGGCGCTGAGGGCGGGGAAGAAGCCGCCGCGGACGAGGGCGGGCACCTTGAGCCCGCAGCCGCGCACGATGCGGGCGGCCTCGGCGATGCCGATCGGCTCGATCACGTTTCGCCACACGCTGATGCCGCCGACGCCGGCGGCGGAGTACTTGTCGCAGCACTGGGCCAGCGTCCAGGGCTTGTTGGTCATCGTGTGGATCGCGCACTTCGATAGATCGGCGGGTCGCATCATCATTTCCTTCACCACGGGATCGCGTCAGGTTTGATTCCCTCTCCCGTGTACTCACGGGAGAGGCTAGGGAGGGGGTCTTCGGACGACAAGGCATCTTGAAGCCCAAGCCCTCACCCTAACCCTCTCCCGGAGTACTGGGAGAGGGGACAGGAGACGTATACACCGTGGCAGTGAATCTGTAGAGTTTTGCCGCCCAAGTGCGACGCCGGTTTCGCCGATAACTCGAGAGTGCCGATGCCCTCACCCGCCCCGCCCGCAGCACCTGAAGCTTCGCTCGACGCCCCGGCCCTGCCCGGCGTGGCGATTGTGTGCGACAACGCTTCGCTGCGCCAGGGCGGCGAATCGGCGCGGCCGGTGCATTATTTCCGTGTGATGCGGTCGCGGGGGATGAACGTGTTCCTCTGCACCCACGAACGCGTGCGCGGCGAACTGACGCAGATCCTTGGCGACGACATCGCCCGCGTGCGTTTCACGCCCGATACGTGGTGGCACAAGGCGCTCTACAAGATGAGCAAGCCGTTCCCGCACCAGTTCGCGATCAGCACGTTCGGCATCGTGTCGATCTTGTGGACGCACCGCCATCAGCGCGCGCAGCTGCGCGACCTCGTGCAGAACCACGGCGTGCAGATCGTCCACCAGCCCGTGCCGATCAGCCCGAAGCAGCCATCGGGGATCATGGACCTCGGCGTGCCGGTGGTGATCGGCCCGCTCAACGGCGACATCAACTACCCGCCGGCGTTTTCGTACATGGAGAACAAGCTCGTGAAGCTGTCGGTGGGCGTCGGCCGCGCCGGCGGGAAGGTGGCGAACTTCCTCGTCCGCGGCAAGCAGAAGGCGACGGTGGTGCTCGTGAGCAACGAGCGCACGCGCCGCGCGCTGCCACCGGGCATCAAGGGCCGTGTGATTCAGCTCACCGCCAATGCCGTCGATCTCAATAGCTGGGACACCCCACGCTCGATCACCGCCGGCGACAAGCCGCGGTTCGGGTTCTTGGGCCGGCTGGTCGATTTTAAGATGGTGGACCTGCTGCTCGAAGCCTTCGTGCCGCTGGCCAAGCAGTACGACGCACACCTCGACGTCATCGGCGACGGCGACCAACGCCCGAAGCTCGAAGCGATCGCCCGGCAACTCGGCATCGCATCGCACGTCACCTTCCACGGCTACCGCAACTACCGCGAGTCGGCGGCCATCCTCGCTAAGTGCTACGCGCTGGTCTTCCCGAGCCTGCGCGAGTGTGGCGGCGCGGTGGTGATGGAGAGCATGAGCGCTGGCGTCCCGGTTATCGCCGCCGACTGGGGCGGCCCCGCGGATTACGTTGGCGACGACGCCGCGGGGATGCTCGTCAAGCCCGACACCCGCGAGGGCTTCGTCAGCGGCCTCACCGCGGCCATGACAAAGCTCGCCGCCGATCCGCAATTGATGCTGCAGATGAGCGACAACGCCCGCCGCCGCGCCGAGCGGGAGTTCCAGTGGGATTCGCGGGTGGACGCGCTGATCGGGATTTATCGGCAAGTGCTCAGCGCGGCGCCGCCTGTGCAATAATGATGCGTGCCCACTCGTGGTCTTCGCGCCTTAATGGCGGTTCAGGTTGCCGATCGTAAAGATAGTTTTCGTAATGCGCCGAATCGTAAGTCGCATGTAACGCGGCCTTCCAATCGAGTGGGAGGTCCGTATCCGGTGGGTGAAGCGGGACGGGCACCACCGGTAACGGCTCGCGTAAATCGATCGGCCACGCTTCTAATTCGCGTTGACCACTCGTCCGGTGCAAGACGACGGCGTAATCGCACTGGGGCATAGCGATCTCGTCCATGCGTCCGCCGAGTCGAAGCAAGTCGATCTCCAGAAAATTCGCATTGCTGTAAAGCAGCGCCTTACGTCTCTCCCCATAGCCCGTTCGGTGCACACCGTATCGCTTGTTGATCGGGCTGAGCAACTCGATGACCGTAACGACCTGCCGCTCATCCAGGCACACGATTTCGATCCGGGGGACTTTGAGTTCGTCGACTTCCGGCTGCATCGCAAAGCGAACCGGTGCGGGCATGACCGCCACGCCGACGTTCGGCTGCGTGGCCGCGTCATGACGGGTCGACTGAAGTTCGATCGCGGCATCCGCCCGACGGAGCGTGCGGATCAAGCCGCTCTGGTCCTCGGTCGAAGGACGCCGCAGATAAATGTCGTGTTCGATTCGAACGGCGTAACCACGCCAGCGTCACCGGCGAGTTGGTCGGCAAAGCGAACCACGAAGCGGTTGTGGAAATCCAACCAAACGTCCGGCCGCTCGAGATACGGATTCATTCCCGGAAACGGTGATGGCATCGCTGCACCTCTTCCGCAGAGTATGCAAAAACGCGAATCTGCGCGACGCGCGTCACAGCGACGGCACGTCGACCCACCGCTTCTCTTTCCACGACTGCATCCCCAGTTCCGCCAGCTGCACGCCTTTGGCGCCTTCGCGCAGGGTGTAGCGGAACGGCTCGTCGAGCACGACGTGGCGCAGGAACATCTCCCACTGAATCTTGAAGGCGTTGTCGTAGTTGATGTTGTTGGGCACCTTCTGCCAGCCGGCATAGAAATCGATCGGCTGGGGGATGTCGGGGTTCCACACCGGCTTGGGCGTCTCGGCGGCGCTTTGCACGACGACTTCCCGCAAACCGGCGACAGCAGTCCCCTTGTCACCGTCGACCTGGATCGTCAGCAGATCGTCGCGGCGGACCCGGGTGCACCAGCTGCTGTTGAACTGACAGACCGTGCCGTCCTCGAGCAGGAAGATCGCGTAGGCCGAATCGTCGGCGGTGGCCTTAAACGGCTTGCCGTCTTCGCTGCGCCGCTCGGGCAGGTCGACGTTGCCGTAGGCGACGAGGCTCTTGATCGGGCCGAACAGGTTGCTGATGACGTACTGCCAATGGCAGAACATGTCGATCATCATGCCCCCGCCGTCTTGGGCGCGGTAGTTCCAGCTCGGGCGCTGCGCCGGCTGGTCGAGGTCCATCCCGGTGAAGACCCAGTACCCGAACTCCCCGCGCACGCTGAGGATTTTGCCGAAGAACCCAAGCTCGCGCAGCATCGCGATCTTGCGGAAGCTCGGCAGCCACAGCTTGTCCTGCACGACCCCGTTCTTCAGGCCTGCGTCTTCGACGAGTTGCGCCAAGCGCAGCGCTTCTTTAGTTTCGGTGGCCGTGGGTTTTTCGCAGTAGATGGCCTTCTTGGCCTTGACGGCTTTTTCGATGAAGCCGGCGCGCTGCAGCGTGCCGCTGGCGTCGAAGAAGATTCCGTTCTCTTCGTCGCCCAGCGCGTGGTCGAGGTTCGTGGTGTACGCGACCGTGCGGCCGATCTCTTTTTGCGCCACGTCCTCGGCGAGATGACGCAGCTT
>DASVSS010000236.1:0-26855 GCA_036387945.1 Tepidisphaeraceae bacterium
AGGGTGCATGACAAAAGCGTCCTTACCGGTACGCAGCGGCGTAATTACAATGTGCTTATGACTGCCCCTGCTTAAACGCATACTCCAAAGAAGCGACGGAAGCCGATCCCGGCTAAGTCAGGCACGCGAGGCACGGCCCGAGGGGCGAATTCGGGCAAATCACAGCGTCTGATCCGCAAGCTCGGACAGTTCGACGTCGCAACGGCCAAGCGAGTCGTGCGTACGCTGTCGGCGCTGTTTCAGTAAAGTCAGCCCGCGGATCAAAAGTACCCCTCCCGCTTCTTCTGCTCCATCGACCCCGCCTCGTCGTGGTCGATCATGCGGCCCTGGCGTTCGCTGTTGCGCGCGACGAGCATTTCCTGGATGATCTCCGGCAGCGTCGTGGCGTTGCTTTCGACCGCGCCGGTCAGCGGGTAATCGCCGAGCGTGCGGAAGCGGACGGTCCTAGTCATCGGCGTCTCACCCGGCAGCAGGCGCATGCGGTCGTCGTCGACCATGATGAGTGTGCCGTCGCGGTCGACGACCGGGCGCGGGGCGGCGAAGTAAAGCGGCACGAGGGGGATCTGCTCGAGATAGATGTACTGCCAGACGTCCAGCTCCGTCCAGTTGCTCAGCGGGAAGACGCGGATGCTCTCGCCGGCGTTGATCTTGCCGTTGTAAAGGCTCCATAGCTCGGGACGCTGGTTCTTCGGGTCCCACTGGTGGAGCTTGTCGCGGAAGCTGTAGACGCGCTCCTTGGCGCGGCTCTTTTCCTCGTCGCGGCGGGCGCCGCCGAAGGCGGCGTCGAACTTGTGCTTGTTCAGCGCGTCCTTCAGGGCCTGGGTCTTCATCACGGCCGTGAACTTGTTCGATCCGTAATCGAACGGGTTCATGCCCGCGGCCACGCCTTCGGCGTTGATGTGCTCGATCAGGTCGAAATTGTTCTCGCGACAGTAGCGGTCGCGGAAAAGAATCATCTCCTTGAACTTCCACGTCGTGTTGACGTGCATCAGCGGGAAGGGCAGGCGGCCGGGGTGGAAGGCCTTCTGCGCCAGGCGCAGCATGACGGCAGAATCCTTGCCGATGGAGTAGAGCATGACGGGGTTCTGAAACTCCGCCGCCACCTCACGGATGATGTGGATGCTCTCGGCCTCGAGCTGCCTCAGGTGGGTCAGGTTGTAACTGCTCATCGCACTCCCGCATGCCTGCTTTCCGCTCACCGTTGTGGCGGGGCGCACAGGCTAGCGGATAGGCGGGCCGTTCCGCTAGGTGCGACAATGGGGAACGTTGGAAGTGAGGAGCGTCCGCTTTCCTTTTCCGGCGTGCCTGCGGGGAGGGACTCGGGCTGACGAGGGGACTCACAGGGTGCGATAAACCGCACCAATCTCGCTGATGGCGCGGTAGACGGCACCTTGGATGAAGACCTCATCGCACCTTGTCGATTGCCGCCCGGCCCTCTCCCTAACCCTCTCCCGGCGTACCGGGAGAGGGGACCGGAAATCACCGGCGGACACGGTCCACTGAGTTGACTTACGACGGTGCAGGTCTGTCGGGCTATGACCGAACAACTCCACCACTTAACGACTCAACAACCCAACGGCATCAACGATGCTCGACCACCCACGGCCGCGAGCCGGTGTAGGCGTGCCGCGTGCGGCCGCCGAGCTTGTCTGATTCGGCCGTCGGGGCCGGTGCCTGTCGGCGGCCGCCGCAGCCGCAGCCGGTCTTGCACATGTGCGGCTCGTGACGGCTTTTTTCGTTCCGCTCGGCGGCGCTGCGCTGCAGCGGCGACAGACTCGCCACCGCAGGCGCGCACCAGACGCGCGTCGCCTCGGCGTCACACGTCGGACAGGCGACCGGCTCGGCGGCGCGGCTGATCGGACGGAAGACGTCGAACGATCCGCATTCCGAACACTGAAATTCGTACAAAGGCATCCGTCGCTCCAAATGATGAACGTTTCACGCGTCCCCGGACTTTAGAACCCGTGGGGCGGCGTCTCGCCCGCTGGATGTTGCACCAGATATCTGGCGGGCGAGACGCCCGCGCCACGAGTCACGAAGGCAACCCCGCGTGGCACGCCGTCGCTGTTGCGGCGGCGTGCCGGTTGCTGGAAAGCCTTTAAGTCACCTTCGCCAGATCGATCGACCCGTCGATCACTTTCACCGGCCCATCGGCGTTGGGGCGGACGTCGAACTTGAAGATTTCCGTCGGGATCGCCAGCGTCGCGCAGGCGTTGGGGATGTCGACGATCCCGCTGATGCGCCCCTCCACCGGCGCGGTGCCGAGGATGGCGTAAATCTGCTCGCCGCTGTAGCCGAACTTCTTCAGGTAGTTGATCGCGTTCAGGCACGCTTGCCGGTAGGCGACGTGGGCGTCGAGGTAATACTGCTTGCCCTGCTCATCGACGCTGATGCCTTCGAAGACGAGGTAATTGGAATAATTGGGCTGAAGGTGGCTGAGCTCGAAAATCGGGTTGAGGATGCCGTACTTGGCCATGCCGCCCTTGATGACGTTGACGCGCAGATCCAGATAGCCGGCCATCTCGATAGCGCCGCAGAAGGTGATTTCGCCGTCGCCCTGGGAGAAGTGGATGTCGCCCATCGAGAGGCCGCCCCCGCTCTGGTAAACCGGGAAGTAGACGCGCGAGCCTTTGGTGAGGTTCTTGATGTCGCAGTTGCCGCCGTGCTCGCGCGGGGGGACTGTGCGAGCGCCGGTGGCCTTGGCTTCGGCAAGCTTGTCGCCCTTGAGACGGCCCATGTGCGCCGTCTCGGGGTAGGGGAGCGTCGCCAGCGCCGGCACGCGGCCGGGGTTGGTGTCGAACAGCGCCTTCTCGCGCTTGTTCCACTTCGCCAGCTCCGCGTGCGAAGGCAGGCAGCCGATCAGGCCCGGGTGCATGATGCCGGCGAATTCCACCTTGGGGATGTGCCGCGAGTTGGCGTAGATGCCGCTGAAATTCCAGCACGCCTTGCGGGCGTGGGGGTAGTGTTCGTCAAGAAACCCGCCGCCGTTCTGCTTGTCGAAGATGCCCGTGAAGCCCCACTGCGAATCCGGCAGCACGCCGACGTCGAGCAGATCGACCACGAGCAGATCGCCCGGCTCGGCGCCTTTCACGCCGACGGGGCCGGTGAGGTAATGCACCTTGCTGAGGTCGACGACTTTGATGTCGGTCGCCGAGTCGTCGTCCTTGATCTGTCCGCCGGTCCAGTCGATGCACTCGATTCTGAATTCGTCGCCGGGTTTGACCCATTCGACAATGGGGATGTCGGGGTGCCATCGGTTGTGAAGCACGTCCTGCTTTTCTGGGGCGGTGCCGATGTCGGTCTTGATGAGCGTCTTCATGAGTTCACTTTCGAAACGAAGGAAACGATCGGCACGACGAAGGGCCGCGCGCACGCTGGGCATTCCGCAAACGCAATGCCACTGCCTTGCCGCCGCGGCCGGCAGGCGACGGATCACGGCGTCAGCGCCTAGGGGCCAGGCGCATTCCTCCGTGCTTCTGCCTGCTATGTCGTGTGCCCCCGCCGCGCGACGCGGGGCGTGATGAACCTTCGCGCCGCGCGACAGGCGCGCACTTTCACGGCAGTGGCAAGGCGTGTTGCGCGAGATGTGCAAAATACTTGCTGCGCGTAAGCAGGGCGGTTTGTCGTTTACCGCGTCACTCGCGGCCGAGGTGTTCAGTTACTGCGCAGTCGTTCGACGCGCAGCGGCTTCGAACGAAGCACATCTTGTTTTGTCGGATCGGAGCGCCATCGCGCGACGGCACGCGCCTTCACAGCACGATATCGCCGCATTTGTCGCGGCGCACCCGCGTCGCGCGTCGGCACAATTCGTTACGCACGTCACTTAAAAAATCGAGTGTGGTACAGGATTTGTGAGTGATGTTCTCCGACACGCGTCGCCGAACGTCGTGCGACGGTGATCCCGAACACGGTTTGTGCCCGATCGCGGCGCACGTGTTTGACCGACTCCAAATGCGAAACCGATCCGCTTTCTTCCTGAAGGAGAACTGCATGCGAATGACGTCCGCTCTGAAACATTGTGTCGCCCGCTGGGCGACCAGGCATCTTGCCACGACCGCGCTCACCGCGGGAATCGTCGCCACGTCGGCGACGACGTTCGGGCAGGTGAACACCACGGGCCTAGCCGTGACCGATACCGAGGTCACCGTCGGGCAGTTGCACTCCACTACCGGCACGATGGCCATCAGTGAGACCGGCTCGGTCTGGGCCGAGCAGCTGGCGATCGAGCAGATCAATTCCGCCGGCGGCGTGCTCGGCCGCAAGATCAAGATCATCCAGGAGGACGGCGCCAGCGATTGGCCGACTTTCGCCGAAAAAGCGAAGAAGCTGCTCATCCAGGACAAAGTCGCCGCCGTCTTCGGCTGCTGGACGTCGGCGTCCCGCAAGGCCGTGCTGCCGATCTTCGAAAAAGAGAACGGCATGCTCTACTACCCCACGTTCTATGAAGGCCTCGAAGCCTCCAAGAACGTGATCTACACCGGCCAGGAGGCCACCCAGCAGATCATCTGGGGCCTGGACTGGGCGCATAAGGAAAAGGGGAGCAAAACGTTTTTCCTCATCGGCTCGGACTACATCTGGCCGCGCACGAGCAACAAGATCGCGCGCATCCACATCGAGCGGTTTCTTAAAGGCTGCAAGGTCGTGGGCGAAGAGTACTACCCGCTCGGCCACACGAACTTCGGCTCGCTCATCAACAAGGTGAAGCTCGCCAAGCCCGATTGCATCTACTCGATCGTCGTCGGCGGCTCGAACGTGAGCTGGTACAAGCAGCTCAAGGCCGCCGGCATCACCGGCGAATCCCTGGCGAAGAAGAACCAGATCCTTCTGACGATCTCCACCACCGAAGACGAAGTCCTCGGCATCGGCGGTGAAAACGTCAAAGGCTTCTACGCCTGCATGAAGTACTTCCAGAGCCTCGACAACGAGAACAACAAGAAGTTCGTCTCGGCCTTCAAGGCCAAATGGGGCAAAGACGCCGTCATCGGCGACGTCACCCAGGCCGGCTACCTCGGGCCGTGGCTGTGGAAGGCGACGGTCGAAAAGGCCGGCAGCTTCGACGTCGACAAGATCGCCGTCGCCAGCGAAGGCGTGGAATTCAAGGAAGCCCCCGAAGGCTACGTGAAGATCCACAAGAACCACCACCTGTGGAGCAAAGCCCGCATGGGCGAAATGCTCGCCGACGGGCAGTTCAAGGTGCTGGCGGAATCGCCGGACCTGATCGAGCCGAACCCGTTCCCGCAGGGTTACCAGTAATCGGTCGGACACGTCCGGTCCCCTCTCTTGGCGTCTGCCGGAGAGGGGACCGGACATCCGCCGGCGCACAGCCTGACCGCCGCGCTCCGGCTTTGAATCGCTCTTTGTTACGGAGTCCGCATGACGTCCATCCTTCTGCCCATGCTCGCGCAATCGACGCTGGAAGAATACAAAGCCGTCTTCCTCATGCAGGGATTCGCGGGCCTGAGCCTGTTCTCGGTCTTCCTGCTGATGTCGCTCGGCCTGGCGATCATTTTCGGGCAGATGCGCGTGATCAACATGGCGCACGGGGAGTTTCTCACGCTCGGCGCGTACGTCACGGCGTTCATGTCGACGTGGGTGGCCGAGGCGTATCCCGGGTTCATGGCGTACTACTTTCCGCTGGCGGTGATGGGCGCGTTCGTCGCCTGCTTCATCGTCGGGTGGTTCGTGGAGTGGTCGCTCATCCGCTACCTCTACAACCGCCCGCTCGACACGCTGCTGGCGACCTGGGGCGTGAGCATGGTGATGCAGGAATGCTTCCGCCAGTTCTTCGGCGCCCGCGAAACCTCGGCCACGCTGCCCGAATGGCTGATGGGCTCGTGGGACCTGACCGAGCGGATGACCCAGTGGGGCCTGGTCACCGACGCCGCCGTCGACATCCCCCTCAACGGCCTGCTTCTGCTCGGCATGGCGATCGGCATGCTCATCGTCATCTACGTGCTGCTCTATAAATCCCGCTGGGGCCTGCGCGTGCGGGCGACGACGCTCAACCGCGCCATGGCCGGGGCGGTGGGGATCAACACGAAGATGACCGACCGCGTCACCTTCGCCCTGGGCTGCGGCATTGCCGGAATCGCGGGGGCAGGGTTCACCACGATCGGGTCGGTCTCGCCGACCGCGGGGCAGGCGTACATCGTCGACACCTTCATCGTCGTCGTCTTCGGCGGGGCCGGCAGTCTCATCGGCACGCTCATCGCCGCGTTCTCGATCGGGCAGGCGCAGTCGATTCTCGAGTTCTTCCTCACCGGCGTGCTGGCGAAAGTCTTCGTGCTGTTGACCGTCATTGTCATTCTCATGATCCGCCCACAGGGCCTGATCGCCGCGCGCGTCCGACGCTGATTCGCCTGTCGATCCGAACGTCCGTTTGCAGGAAGCAGTCATGACTAAATTCGCCACGCTCTTTCTCGGCGGAAAAAAAGGCGGCTACGGGCTGCTGATCCTGTCGGTGCTGTTGCTGGTGGTAATCCCCGCGACGCTGGACGTGTTCCGCGTCAACAACGTCGCCAAGTACCTCAGCTACGCCTTCGTCGCCATCGGCCTAGTCGTCTGCTGGGGCCACGGCGGCATTCTCAGTCTCGGCCAGGGCGTGTTCTGGGGGCTCGGCGGGTATTGCCTGGCGGCGTTTCTCAAGCTCGAAGCGGCACGCAACATCGCGCTCGAAGCCAGCTCGGACCAGATGAAGGCCCTTACCACCGTCGGCCTGCCCGATTTCATGGACTGGAACCAGATCACCACGCTCCCGTGGTTCTGGCTCGGCTTCAAAAGCCTGCCGATGACGATCCTGCTGGTGCTGGTCGTGCCGTCGGTGCTGGCGTTCCTGCTCGGCACCGCCATCTTCAAGCGCCGCGTCGCGGGGGTGTATTTCGCGATCATCACCCAGGCGCTGGCGTGGATCATGGAGATGCTGTTCGTCACCCGCCAGGGGTGGACGGGCGGCATCAACGGAATCACCGATCTGCGCACGATGCTCGGCTGGGACATTCGCACGCAAAGCGCGCAGTACGTCCTCTACTACACCACCGTCCTGCTCCTGATCGGGTGCATCCTGCTTTGCCGCTCGGTGCTGACGAGCAAGCTCGGGCGATTGCTGGTGGCGCTGCGGGACGAAGAAGACCGCGTGCGCTTCTCCGGGTACGACCCCGCGAACATCAAACGCTTCGCCTTCGTGCTGGCGTCGGTGATCTCGGCCATCGGCGGGGCGATGTTCGTGCTCAACGTCGGCTTCATGTCGCCGAAGCTGGTGACGATCGAGCCGTCGATCTACATGGTCATCTTCTGCGCCGTCGGCGGGCGCATGTCGCTCATCGGCGCGGTCTACGGCACGCTGCTGGTGAACTTCGCCCGTACGTACTTTTCAGAAGAGTTCCCGGCGATGTGGTACTTCCTGATGGGCGCGGTGTTCATCGCCGTCACCCGGTTCTTCCCCAACGGCCTGGCCGGCATCTATGACGACTACGTCGTGCCCGGCGTGATCAAAGGCGCCGCCCTCGTCCGCACCAGCGGCCGCCGTGCCCCTGGCCCGGGTGCGGGAATGCAGATCAATCCGGGGCCGACAGGCAGCTGACTTTTTAAATCATGAACGCCAAGACGCCAAGATCGCCAAGGAAATGCGGAGAAAGAATGAACGCAGAGGCGCAGAGGCCGCGGAGAAGAGAAAGGCAAGATAAGTGGCGCGAGAGTCAAGCTGCGATTGAACATGAAAAAGCTGCTTCGATTCGTGTTATTCGTGGCTCACTCTTTTCTTCTCTGCGGCCTCTGCGCCTCTGCGTTCATTCTTTCTCGGCATTTCCATCGCGTATTGGCGTTCATCCATTCCGAAAAAGGTTTTGAATCATGGGCAATCTTTCCAGTTACGCCCTCGGCGTAGAACACCTCACGGTCTCCTTCGACGGATTCAAGGCCGTGGATGACCTGACGTTTTACGTCGAACACGACGAAGTCCGTGTCGTCATCGGCCCGAACGGGGCCGGCAAAACCACGCTGCTGGACCTGATCTGCGGCAAGACCAAGGCCACCGGCGGCAGCGTGATGTTCAAAAACCACGAAGTGCTCGGCAAGGCCGAGCAGAACATCGTGAAGATGGGCATCAGCCGTAAGTTCCAGACGCCGTCGATCTACCCCAAGCTGACGGTGTTCGAGAATCTCGAGATCTCGCACCCCAAGGGGCGCACCGTCTTCGGCTCGCTGTTCTTCAAACGCGGGGCAGAGATCATCGACCGTGTCGAAGAAGTCGCCAAAGAGATCTACCTCATCGACCTGCTCCACACGCCTGCCGAGTTGCTCAGCCACGGGCAGAAGCAATGGCTGGAGATCGGCATGCTGCTGATCGCCGACCCGCAGATGGTGATGCTCGACGAGCCCGTCGCCGGCATGAGCGTGCGCGAGCGCCAGCAGACGGCCGAACTGCTGCGGCGCATCTGCAAGGGACGCGTCGTGCTCGTGATCGAGCACGACATGAACTTCGTGCGCGAGATCGCCCACAAGGTGACCGTCATGCACCAGGGCAAGCTGCTCGCCGAAGGCTCGATGGACGAAGTGCAGAAGAACGAAAAAGTGATTGAAGTGTATCTGGGTCACTGATCCTGAATCGAATCCGAACCGGCGCGCTCACTTTTTAGTGTGCAGGCAGAAAAAGAGTCTCACCCATGCTCAACGTCAACCAGCTCCACGTGAATTACGGCCAAAGCGAGATCATCCACGACATGAGCTTCAGCGCACGCCGCGGCGAGACCCTGGCGATCATGGGCCGCAACGGCATGGGCAAGACGACGCTGATGAAATCGCTCATCGGCATCCTCAAAAGCCGCGCCGGCACGATCGAAGTCGACGGCGCGCAGGTCGCGGACTTCGACAGCTGGAAGCGCGTGAAAAAAGGGCTCGCCTTCGTGCCGCAGGGACGGCAGGTGTTCTCGGTGATGACCGTCGAAGAGAACATCAAGGCCGGGCTGGAAACCGTGCGAAAGCGATCGATCCCTTCGTACATTTACGACCTCTTCCCGATCCTGAAGGAAATGCGCAAGCGCAAGGCCGGCAATCTCTCCGGCGGGCAGCAGCAGCAGCTTGCCATCAGCCGTGCGCTGGTGTCGAACCCGAAGGTGCTTCTGCTCGACGAGCCGACAGAAGGCATCCAGCCGTCGATCATCAAGGACATCGCCCGCGCGCTCAACGAGATCAAGAAGATGCGCGATCTGACGATCATCGTCAGCGAGCAGGTGCTGAGCTTCACGCTCGAAATCGCCGACCGCATCCTTGTGATCGAAAGCGGCCGCGTCGTGCACGAAGACGAGCGGTCGCAAGTCGACGAGGCGAAAATCTCGCGTTACCTGTCGGTCTGAATTCGTGCGGAGCGCATTCACATTGCCGCGCACACACGCTTTTCCCCTGGAACTTTCCTATGATTCAATCCGTCGGCCCGTTCGCGGTTCTGCTTGCCGTCTTCTGCTCGACCGCCGCGGCCATCGCGCAGGCGGCGACGCGCCCGGCAGGGTGGTCGACGCGCATCGATGACGCGCTGCAAACGGCGTCGCTGGAAAACAAGGACACGCTCGTCTGGTTTTCCGGCAGCGGGTGGAACGCCGCGTCCGACGCGGTGCAGCCGGCACTGCTCGACGCGGGGTTCGTCTCCGCGGCCGGTGCGTCGTTCGTGCTCGTGCGCGCGGATTTCCCCGCCGGGCGCGAGAACGAGCGGCCGGTCGACCCGGCGTATTCGGCGTGGGGCGAGAAGCTGCGCGTGACGTCGCTGCCGACGCTCGTCACCCTCGACTCCGTCGGCCGCCCTTACGCCCGGGCCGAAGGGCCCGCCGGCGACGTCGCGGCCTGCTTGCGGCTGGTCGAAACGCTGCGGCGACAGAAGACCGAGCGCGACGCGGCGATGGCCGCCGCGGCCTCGCTCACCGGCGTCGACCGCGCCCGCCAGTTGGACCGCGCGCTTGTCAGCGTCGGCGGGTTCGCCGCGGCGTGGTACAAGCCCACGATCGCCGAGATCGTCCGCCTCGACGCGCAGAACACCGCCGGCCTTGCCGCGAAGTACCAACCGCGGCTGACGGAGGCGAACATCGACCAGGTCGTGCAGAGCGAGCTTTATCCGCTGCTCGACCAGTCCCGCTTCGACGACGCGACGGCCCTGCTCGATCGCCTGCTGATCGAAGCCAAACCGACGCTGGAGCAAAAGCAGTTGCTGATGGCGTTCAAGGCCCAGATCGCCTACAGCAACGGCGATCACCCGCGGGCGATCAAGCTGCTCGACGAAGCCCACGCCCTCGACGCCACCACCCCGGCCGCGGCGCGGGTCGCCAAGGCCCGGGAGCAGATCATCGACAGCCCGCCGCCCCCTAAGCGCAAGTAGTCGAAAATCCTGGTGCGTAAACCCAGTGGCGGCAGCGTCCGAGGCTAATCCGGTCCGAAATAGGAAAGCTTGAACAAATTTTAACCGATAACCATCCTGGCAGTCGTTGCTCGTTTCCTGTTGCCGAGGGTCGTATATCGTGTTCCGCCTTCTCCAGCGCGTCATCTCGTATTTCCGTGCCGACTGGGCGCTGCTGGCGGGGCAGTTCGTCCTGATCGGCTGCTCGACCGGCCTCGGGCTGCTAATGGCCTGGCCGTGGGCGATCATGATCGACTCGGCCTTGGGCGACGGCTCGCGCAACGGCGACCCGCTGCACCGCAGGTTCTTAAGCGTGCTGCCGGCAGACCCGTCCATGCAGATCGTCGGCCTGGCCGTCATCGGCTTGGCGATGAAATTCCTGCAGGACCTCATCGGCACCACCACCACCGCCAACTGGAACCTCATCAACTGGCGCGGCACGCAGCGCGTGCGGCTCGACTTGTTCGCCAAGCTGCAGCGGCTGGGGATGGGTTTCCACCGCTCGCGCCCGCAGGGCGACACCATCTACCGCGTCGCCCAGGACACCTGGGGTTTGCAGTTCATACTTGGCGTGCTAATCAACACCACCGTCGCGGTCGTCACGCTCTGCGTGGCCACGCGGATCCTCTTTTCGCTCAACCCCCGTCTCGCCGCCGCCACGCTCAGCGTGGCGCCGTTGTTGGTGCTGGTGAACCTGCTGTGGTCGAAAAAGCTGACGCGGCGCATCACGGCGGTGAAGGAAGCCGAGGCGCGGTTCACCAGTTCGGTGCAGCAATCCCTGGCAACTGTCGGCCTGGTGCAGGCGTTCGGGCAGGAAGCACACGACCAGCGCCATTTTCAGGGCGTGAGCCGCAGCATGGTCGGGGCGTGGCTGTCGCACATGAAGCATCAGCTCGCCTACAACCTTGTGGTCGGAACGATCTTTGCCCTCGGCGGGGCGATCGTGTTCGGCTACGGCGGCGTGCTCGTGCGTGCCCGCAGCACCGGGCTGTCGGTGGGCGACCTGGGCGTGTTCATGTCGTATCTCGGGCTACTGTGGGGGCCGCTGGGGACGATCACGGGGTTCGTCGCCAACATGTCCAGCGGCGTGGCCAATGCCCGGCGGGTGTTTGAAGTGCTCGACGAACCCGTCGGCATCGAGGACGCCCCCCACGCGATGGCGCTGCCGGTCAAGCCGCGCGTGATCGCCCTGCGCGACGTGGAGCTGGGGTACGGCGATGATCACCCCGTGCTGCGCGGCGTGACGGCGACGATCCGGCCCGGCAAGCTTGTCGCCTTCGTCGGCCAGAGCGGCGCGGGCAAGAGCACGATCCTGAACCTGCTCATGCGCTTCTGCGACCCTACGCAGGGGCGCGTGCTGTTCGACGGCATCGATTTGCGTGACATCAAGCTCGCGGACGTGCGACGTCACGTCGCGGTGGTTCTGCAGGAGCCGGTCATCCTGCCGGCGACGATCGCCGAGAACATCGCCTACGGCCGCCCCGATGCCGACGAAGCCGCCATCCGCCACGCCGCCGCGCAGGCCGGGGCGATCGCCTTCATCGACCGCCTGCCCGAGGGCATGGCCACGGTTCTCGCCGAGGGCGGGGCCAACCTTTCCGGCGGGCAGCGGCAGCGCATCGGCCTGGCCCGGGCGTTGCTGACCGAAGCCCCGGTCATCATTCTTGACGAGCCCACCGCCGCCCTGGACGTCGAGCACGAGCAGAAGGTGATCGACACGCTCGAATCCCTGCGCGGGCGGCGCACGATCGTGCTCGTGAGCCACCGCCTCAGCACCACCGCCGGCGCCGACCGCATCTTCGTGCTCGAAGACGGCCGCATCGCCGAAGCGGGGCTGCACCACGAGCTGCTCGCCCGCGGCGGCGTCTACGCCCGCATGGCCGCCTGCCAGACCCGGCCGACGCCGGCGATCGGGTTCCCCAAAGCGGCCTAGTTTATTCTCCCGTCCCACTTCATCCCGGCGGAACGCCCGTGCCACAGCCATGGCAGCGCATCTGCTGGACTGCTGCCGTCAATTCCCTTCCGTGATCAGCCAAAGGGGACCAAACCCCGTGCCGATCGCAAAAACAGTATTCGCTTGAGCGATCGAACCCGTTCGGATAATTTACCCACCGATTTCCGGGCCGGGACTGGTGTCAGTTTCCGTTGTGGCCCGGTGTTTTAGACGGGCCCCATTTTGGATGTTCAGGAGCGAAGCAATGGAGAAAGGTGTTAGAGGGACGGGCGTTAAGGGTTGGTCGGCACGGCTGGCGCGCGTTGCGGCGCTGTGTTCGATCGCGTCGTTTGGCCTGGCGAGCGGGTGCGCGTCGTCGTCGGAATCGGCCAGGTCCGACGCCGTTACCAGCAATGTCGGCCGGTATGACGCGCCGCCGACCGCGGCGGCCAAGCCGCGCGTGGGCGTGCCGCCGTTCAACGTCAAGACCGGCGAAGGCTTTGGCGGCGGCGGAACGGACCTGAACGACCTAGCGGCCGACCAGATGACCACGCTCATGGACGCGACCGATCGCTTCCGCGTGATCGAACGCGCCCAGCTCGAGCAACTGCTCAAAGAGCAGAATCTCGAAGGGATCGTCAAGCCCGGCGAGATGGCCAAGTCGGCGCAGGTGCGCGGCGTCGATTACCTGCTGCTGGGCCGGGTGACGAACTTGCGCATGAAGCGGGAAGAGACGTCGCGCGGCTTCGGCCTTGGGCAGGTCGGCGGGCTCGTGCAGCTCGGCGGCGCGGACGCCAAGAAGAAGGACATCGTCATCACCACCGAGGCCGGCGTCGACATCCGCCTTGTCGACCCCACGACCGGTGAAGTCGTGATGAGCAGCTTCAGCGAATACAAGAAGACCGACGCCGCCGGCGCGTTCGGCCTCGACATCCTTGGCGCCAGCGCCGAAGCCGACGCCAAGATCGAGATCGACGAGGACGACAAGGGCAAGATCCTGCGCCTGGCCCTGGACGACGCGCTGCGCAAGAGTCTGCCGAAGCTCGACCGCTTCCTGACCAGCGGCCGCGTGCGGCAGGAGACCACCGCCACCGCGCCGCCCGCCGCCGCCATCCCCGCGGCCGCGGCCGTAGCGCCCGCCGCCGCAGCCCCGGCGGTCAAGCCGGCGGCGGCAAAAGCGTTCTGCGCCAACTGCGGCAAGGAACTCGTTGCCGGCGCCAAGTTCTGCGCTTCGTGCGGCACGAAGACTGAGTAAGTGGTTGGAGCACCCTCGTGCTCGCTCTCCTGCCGTGTCTGATTCCCTCTCCCGCGTCCGCGCGGGAGAGGGTTCGTGGCCGGAGCCTTGCGGTGTCCACGCCGGTGTTCGGCCGCGGCATTGCTGAACGAATCGTGAATCGCCTCCGGCCCCTCCCCTGCGGGAGAGGCCGGGTGGGGGCAGCCCTGACGTGCAATAGCAGCTTGCCGATGCCCGAGAAACAAACCCCTGGCCCGGTACTCCGGGAGAGGGTCGGGAGAGGGCTTGAGCCGTTAAGGCGATTGATTGCGATAAGGCGTCCGCCCGCCCCCGCTTAACCTCCCCCGCAGGGGAGGGACAGGATTGGCGGCATTACTCGGTGAGCGGGACGGCAGGGCTTGGCCTTTTTCACCGTCGCTCGCGCCCAGTGGGCGGACTGAGCACGCTTCGCCGGCGGTTGTTTGTATCAGGTCCGCGCCACGAGCGGTCGGCAGGGCCCCGATCGTTGCGTTGTGGCTGATTTTCATTTCCTCATTCGCACGGGTCATCATGTTTTCAACCCTCTTTCGTCGGCGCGCGGTCTCGGCCGCGATCCTGTTCCTGTGTTCCGCCGCGGCCGCTGCGCCGACGGAACAGGAGGAGCGCGAGGCCCGTAAGCGCGCGACCGAGCGATATCTTCAGTTCACCAAGGCCGCGCGCGACCAGGTGCTGACGCCCGCAAGCTGCCCGTTCTCGCCGGCGTCAATCGTGATGATCGTCGGCACCGAGCCCGACGCGCTGGCGGCGCATGTGAAGCGGCTTGGCTACGAGCCGTACACCGGCGCGGTGCGCGGCGCCGAAGGGACGCTGGCGTCGCGCGCCGGCGGGGACTGGGATCGCGCCCTGCTGCTGCGGGCGCTGCTCGCCGAGGCGGGCTACAAGTCGACGCTGAAAGTCGCGGCGCGCACGCCGGACGAAGCCGCCGCGGTCGTTGCCGCGTTTCTTAAACGGCCGGCAGTGGTGGCGCCGTGGTTCGCGGGGATGAACGCCAAAGCGCCCGAAACAATGGAAGCGTCGGGGCCGGGCAAGCTTTCGCAGCAGTTTCAGTTGCCGGCCGACAACCGCAAGTTGTACGCCCAGCGCGAGCGCAGCCGGCTGCACGGGCTCGTCGGCGAAGCCCTCGATGCCGGGGCGCACGAGACGCCGCGCCTGCTCGCGGCCCTTGAGCCGCTCGGCAAGCCGGGCCAGACGATCGAGGCGTGGCACAAGACGCTGCTCGCCGGCGCCGGCGAGCGCGTCGAGGTCGAGGTCGATCTGCCGGACGGGAAGAAGATCCTCTCCACGGGCCCCGACGCCGCGCCGCTCGACGCCGAGCGACTCGCCACGGCCGTCAGCCACGACGAGGCGCCGGCCGACCGCGTTGCGCGGTTCGACGTGCGTCTGGCGTTCACCGTTTCGGAAAAGGACCAGCCGCCGGGTGAGCCGGTGGTGTTGCTCGAACAGTCTGCGGCGCTGGGGTCGCTCTTTCGTTCGCCGCTGCGGCTGGAGATCGTGCCCAGCGACGAAGCCGCTGCGGCCAAGCCTGTCGTGCGGTGGACGAAGGACGACTGGCACAAGTTCGTGAGCGGCTTCCAGCAGTTCCAGGCGATCCTGCGCACGGGCGACGAATGGACGGGGTCGAAGGTTTTCGATCTCACCGGCCAGGTCATGAACGTCGCCGCCGACGGGCGCGTCGACAACGCTTCGCAGATCGGCGGGGCGGTCGGCAAGGGCATGGGCGGTTTAGGATTCGGCGGCGACGACGCGGCGAAGCCCGAAGCGCCCACGTCGCGGATCGACGCGATCCTGCTGACGCTGCAGTTGACGCTTCCCGGCCAGGCGCCGCGCGTGCAGCAGCGCATGATCTACGGCCGGGCGATCGAAGGCGCGACGCCGGTCTTCACCGCCGACATGGCGGTGGCGGCGGCGCCGGTGTCGCCGCACGCGACGTCGTGGCTGTTGCTCGATGCCGTCACCCGCAACGCGCCGCTGATGTCGCGGCTGCTCACCGACGACGCGCCCAAGCGCTTCGAGCAGACCGAGGACGCCAAGCGCCTGCCGATGATGCTCTACGACTGGCACACCCTGCGGCTCATGGCCGCGCAGCGGATTCTGGCCCGCAATGAAGGCCTCACCCTTCTCGGCGGGCCGTGCGTGGTGCTGCACAACGTGCGCGTCGCCACCGGGCAGGCCGACAAGACGGTCGTCACCCGCCACGCGATCGACGTGGCCTTTGACGACACCCTGCTGCTGCCGCGCTCTTCCGATTCCGCCGCCGCAGCGGCGCAGGCGAACGCGACGCTCGGCATCGCGTCGACGGTGCTCGAATCGGCGCTGATGCGCAAAATCGATCCGGCGCTGGGCGCGCGCGGCGCGTACTCGGCGTTCGAAGACGCGCGCGTCGGCGGGCAAACGCCGCTCGCCGTCCCCGCCGCGGGGGATACGACCGCCGCCGCGCCGCCGGCGCTGGTGGCGTGGTCGCTCGGGCGTAACGAGCCCGGGCGCACCCTCGTCTTCCCGCACAAGAAGAGCCCGCGCGCGTGGTGGAGCGTGGACCTGGGCACCGGCACGACCATCGGCCGCGGCGACGGCGGGGAAGGGCAATCGGCGATGGAGTACCTGCAGATCACCAAGAAAAACGTCGAGAACCTCAAGTGCATGGTCGGCATGTCCAACCAGGTGCTCGGCGGGTCGTCGCAGAAAGACATCGGCCAGCAGTTCTTCCTCTGCATGACCGGCACCGACAACCCCGGCTCGGGCCACGGCATCCCCGGCGGCGTAGAGGGCGGGCTCGACTCCGACCTCAAAGTGATCGAGAAACTCGACATCGGCATCGGCCCCATCGCCGACGCACTCGGCGGCGCAAAAGACCTGTACGACCTCGCCAACGGCGACGACCCCATCCTCTATACCGGCCGCTAACGCCTCAGGACGCTCACGTGAACGCAATCAAAAACTATCCAACGCGCGCGGCCGTTCTGATGGCGGCGATCCTTTGCGTCTCGTCGGCACGCGCCGCTGACGTGCGGCGGCCGGTGCCGACGGTCGTGGCGGCGTGTGACGTGATCGACTGGGTGTCGGCCGAGATCGGCCGCGCGAAGCTGCCCGCCGAAGCCGCTGCCGCCGACGGCTTGTACGTCATCACCGGCGGCGTGCGCGCCGTCGGCGGCGCCGATGCCAAAACCGCGGGGGCCCAGACGGCCGCTTTGATCGACGCCGCGGGCGTCGACGTGGTCAACCTCGCACACCGCGACCTTGTCGCCGAGCCGTCGGCGCTGGCCCCGGCCGCGGCCAAGCTCGTCTCGGCCAGTTTTACGTCGCAGGGGCAGCCGGCGCCGTGGCGGTCGCATGCGATCATCGAGCGCGGCGGCAAGCGCGTGGCCGTGATCGGCATTGCGACCAAGTCCGAGTTCGAACCGATGGCCGGCCTGCAATACATCGAGCCGCGCGAAGCGCTGACGAAGGCGCTGGTCGAAGCCGGCGCCGTCGACGCGGTCGTGCTGCTGGCCGACGCGCCGCTGGCCGACGTGGCGGCCCTTGTCAAAGAGACGCCGGCGGTCGACGCGGTGATCGTCTCCGGCCGCGGCGGGGGTGCCGCGGCGGTCGAAGGATTGCCACTGGCGCTGCGCGTGCCCCCGGGCGGTCGCGCGCTGGGCGTGCGACCGGCGGACGCCGCGAAGCCGGCGCTGGCCGTGGCGCTCGACCGGCCCGCCGAGTTGTCGGCGGCGTACGTCGCGGCGGCGAAGCAGTTCGGCTTCCGCCCCACGCCGCCGGCGCTGTCGAAGGAAGCCCCCGCGCCCCAGCCACTGACGCCGCCGACGGCCCTGGCGACGAACGGCCTGGCGCCCCACGGCGTCAGCGCCGCCAACCGCGCAGCCGTTGCCACGGTGCGCTCGGCGGGGGTGTTCGACGCCTTCGCCGGCCGCGCCGCGCCGCAAGGCCGCAAGTACCTCGTACTCGACGTGGAGTTCCGCAACACACTCACGCCGCAGATGGTGCGCGACCGCCTCGTGCCGGTTCAGTACCTGATCCCGAAGCTGTCGGACCACCTGTACCTTGTTGAGAACGGGCGGCGCGTGCTCGCGCCCTCTGAGTCGGACGCCGCGGGCGTGTTCGACCCGGGCGGCGAACTGAACCTGCCTCGCGCCGGCATGAGCGTCGCCGGCAAGCTCGTGTACGAGATCGACGCCGCCGCGCCGCCGCGCGAGCTTACGCTCCGTTTGTACGACTACGCGCACGGCCACTTCACACTGCCCGTGCTCGCCGCCGTCGAGCCGCTGCCGCCGCAGGAGCCGATCACGCGGCCGCTGCGCAACGAAGTCCTCGAGCTGGCGGTGTACGACCTGAAGAAGTCCGATGAGCTTAACGGCGAACGCGCGCCCGCCGGCATGACGTTTGTCAGCATGGACGTGCGCGCCACCAGCCAGTTCAAGTTCCCCGCCGACGCCACCGGCTTCAACCCCGACGCCAAGCCCGGCCAGAAGCTGCAGGTCGGCACCGTGGCCGACTGGACCGACGCCCATAAGTACCTGCAGCTCGTCGCCGACGGGCTCTACGGCTATGTGCCGCAGCCCGCGACGACGCTGTCGCCCGCGCCGCGGTTCCTGCCCGACGTGATGACCGGCGGCCGGGTGGTGTTTGTCGCGCCGAAGGACGCCAAATCGCTTGAGCTGCGGTGCGATTTCCCCAACGCCCGAACCCCCGAGGCGAAGGTCGTCCGGCCACGCGGGATCACCGTCGCGCTCGAAGGCCAGCAGCCGCTGCTGGCCAACAAGCGGGCGCTCGCCAGGATCGACGACGGCGTCTTTGCCGTCACGATCACCGACCAGACGTCACCGCCTGATATCGCCGGCCAGGCGCCCGAAGAGGGCAAGCGTTTCGTCGTGCTCGATGTCACCGTGCAGAATCGCAACGCCGAGGCCGGTGAGTTCTTCCAGACCGCCGAGCAGCTCAAGCTCGCCGATGCCGCGGGCAACCCGACCGCCATCGACGAGGCAACATTTGCCGGCGTATACCGGCCCGCGCCGCTCGTGTGGATCCCCGTGAACGACCGGCGGTCGTTCCAGGTGGCGTACCAACTCCCCGACACCGAAACCGCCCCGCGCCTCGCGTACACAGGGGTCAGCAAGGCCGAAATCGTAGCCCTCGCCCGCCTCGCACCTGCCGCCGCCGCTGGCGCGCCGGCCGCCGCACCGGCGGGCGCGCCGAACACAAAACCCGACGCGCAAGCGGCGAAAACCGCGCCAGCCGCCATGCCCAAGGCGGCCAACATCGAAGTCGACGGCAAACGCTTCCCCGCCCGCGTCCCCGTTCGCCCCAATCTCAAGGCCAAGGGCCTTGCCGGCGTCGGCCTTAAGCCCGAGCAGGTCAATCAGGCCATCGACAAGGGCAGCGCGTTTCTCTGGAACTACATCAAGACCAAAGACCTCGGCGAGCGCCGCGAGGCGTTCGGCAGCGACCATGTGCACGTGCTTTCGGCGCTGGCGCTGGTCCACAGCGGCGCGCACAAAAAGTTTCCCGACTTCGACGCCCAGCTCCGCAAGCTTCTCGGTTCCTACCGCGTGAACGCGCAGCACGACACCTACCAGGCGGGGCTCTTCTGCATGCTCGTCGCCGCCTACGGCGATCCGACGTTTTTGCCCCAGATGCAACAGACCGCGCGCTGGCTGGTCGAGAACCAGGGGCCCGAGGGTTCCTGGGCGTACGGCGCGCCCCTCGACGCCAAACTATTCGAGCCGGCGGGCGCGACGAAGGTGCTGCAGGTTTCCGGCGGCCGCCCGCTCGACGGGTCGGACGTCGCCGAACCCATGAAGCGCGTCACACCCCAGGACAAGGTGCGCGACGGCGACAACTCCGCGTCGCAGTACGCGATCCTCGGCCTGCACGCGGCGAGCCGCTGGCGCATGAAATCGTCGACCGACCTCTGGCAGCGGGCTTTGGCCCTGCACAAGGCCCGGCAGACCGAAGAAGGGAGTTGGCCCTACACCACCGGGTCCGGCGGCTACGGCAGCATGACCGGCGCAGGCATCTGCGCGCTGGCCCTGACACGCCATGAACTCGGCAGCGGCGAGCAGACCCGTGACATTGACGAGCGCATCGAACGCGGCCTGGCTTGGCTGAACGCGAATTTCTCCGTCGGCGCAAACCCCGCCCTCGGCAACCGCTGGGTGTTCTATTACCTTTACTCGCTCGAGCGCGTGGGCCGCATCCTCGACACCGAATTCATTGGCGAGCACGAGTGGTACCCGCTGGGCGCCAGCGCCCTCGTCGGCAATCAGCAGCCCGACGGCGACTGGAGCGGGGCCAGTGAAGAGTCAGACCGCCGCATCGCCACGAGCTTTGCGCTGCTGTTCCTCACCCGCGCCACCGAGACCTTGGCCGAACCCGAGCGATCCGGCCCCGGCACGCTCACGACCGCCGTCGCGCTGCCGCCGGGCCGCAAGCTCTACGTCATCCTCGACGCGTCCGGCTCGATGCTCGAAGAGCTGGACGGGCGACCGAAGTTCGACATCACGCGCGACGCGCTGGCGTCGCTCGTTAAAGAATTGCCGGCCAACACGCAGGTCGCCCTGCGCGCCTATGGCTACCGCAAGCGGGCGATCGAGGAAGGCGCAAGCGAGGATTCGAAGCTGCTCGTCCCGATGGACAAGCTGCAGAAGGACAAGCTGCTGGAGCTGCTCGGCGGCATCCGCGCCCGCGGGAAGACGCCGCTGGCGTACAGCCTGGAACAGGCCCGGGCCGAGCTTCCCGCCGCGACGGCCGACGAGCCGCTCACCGTGCTGCTGCTCACCGACGGCGGCGAAGACACCCAGCCGCGCCGCGACCCCGTCGCCGCCGCCGCCGCATACGCGAAGCTGCCGAACGTGCGCCTGCGGATCGTGGGCTTTGACATCAACCGCGCCGACTGGACCGAACAGCTCAACGCGATGGCCGCGGCATCGGGCGGGCAATACCTGCCCGCGGCGAACCTCGATTCACTCGTGCGCGAACTGCGCACGGCGGTGTTCGAGACGCCGGAGAATTTCACCGTCGTCGACGATTCCGGCAAGCAGGTTGCCGCCGGAAAATTCGGCTCCGCCGTTGAGTTGCCCGCCGGCAAGTACCGCATCCGCTCCACCTACGCCGGGCAGACCTTCGAAGAGCCGCTGTGGATCAACGCCGGCACCGGCACCGCCGTCACGTTCAACGCCGTCGCCGTTCCCTCCGGCACGACCGCACCGTCCGCCCCGGCGCCGTCCGCCCCGGGCGCGCCCCCCGCCCCCGCGTCGATTCGCAAGTTCTGCACGAACTGTGGGACCGCGCTCGCCCCCGGTGCCAAATTCTGCACCCGCTGCGGCACACCCGCGCCCCAATAGCGCGGCTCGAACCGGTATTGCCCTCGTACCGTTTCCTAGCCGGCGTCGTTAGCCCTTGCGCCACTGTCGGCGGCGAGCGCACCCTGCCAAGCGCCATCCGCGGAGGACGCAAGGGGGCCAAACCGGCGGCTGATCGTCGGGAAAACAAACGGCGCAACTGCGACGCTATCGTCGCACGCTTTCATGAGAAGGCAGCGGTTGACGCCGGAAGTCCGCAGCGCCGCGAATGGGCCATGAGGGATTCGAACAAACCCACGAAAAACAGGGGTTTGCAGGGCAGTGGTGGAGTGGGTGACGCTGAATCCGACCCTCGCGGCGACGCTCCGGGCCGCGATCGGTTGGAGAACGGGAGCGGTTGCAGACGGCGTTGAAGCGGATTGAGGGGGAGGTTGGGCGGATGAGGAGCTAACCCAGTATCCTCATGACCATGCAACCGACCCCGGACGAGCTTTTCCGGCTCCGCCAGTTCGTCGCGGCTCAGGAGGCCATGGAAACGAGTCGGTTCATTCAACGCCTTGCGGCCAGGGGTCCGGCAGTGATTCGGGGTGAAAACCTGCTGACCGCAACGCCGAAGATCACTCGGCCCGAATATGACTGGGACGAATTCTTGGCCTGTCTTACAAGTCTGCGGCGGATCATATCAGAGAAAGAGCCGGCATTCATTCACCGCGTTGCAGCTATCGTGGGGCGCTACGCGGGGGACCTACGACCATCGTTGGTCTCGTTCAAGCAAGACATCGTCGCCATCCGCGCCGGCAAGGCCATGCCCATGGTTCACCGGATGCAAACCCCGGCGGGTGACGCAAGATTGAACCCGGCCCAACTGCTTGACGTGTTCATCAATGGGATGGTTTTCCATAACGACGCGGAGCACGAAACCGCAGCAGCCACGATCGCCCGACAAGACCCGTGGTCGTATTTATTCGTCGTGACTGAGGGATTCATCATCCCAATGTCCAACGCATCCGCGTGGCTAGCGAAGATGATCCTACTCCGCGGCTGGGTCGAGACGCCCAACCGCGCACACCGCCAATAGGGTTACTTCAGGAGGTCTTTCGCCTTCACCCTGAGGGCGGCCGCGATGCGGTCGAGCGTGGCAAGCTCGATGTTCGTCCTGCGGCCCGCCTCAATCTCATTCCATCGCTGACGAGTGCCCAAGCCGGCCGCGTCTGCCGCTTCCTGCTGCGTGAGCTTCAACCTCTCCCGCAACAGTTTGATTTTTTCGTAATCCAGCGACATGGAAAAATTGTAACTATTAAAGCTTGACGCCGCAACATGCGATAGTGTAAAATCTCTGCATTACATGCCGCAGCGTGCGGTATGAAAAAAGTGTCCTCGCGGTGTTACAAGCACCCGAGGACGCGGCCAAAACCTGATGAGAGGTTTCGACATGCCTACCGTATCCGATTCCGCCCGCGCGTCTACTTCCGAAAACCCCTGCCGCATCGTGTTCATCGATGCCGTATGATGATCGGCGAGTGCGACGGCCGGCTCGTTTCGCTCTTCCGTTCCGACGTCCACCCGCTGACGGCGAAGTATTGGCCCGAGCCGATGGCGGCCGAAGGCTTTGCCGGCATCGTCGCCGACAAGCTCTATGACCTGCCGCCGGAAGTGCCGGTGATTGATGACGTACAGCTTGCCGAGCAGGTCCGCGTCGGGCGGAACCTGCAGGCGCTCGAAACCGACGCCCTCACGCGCGCCTACTTCCCCCAACTGGCGAAGCTGACCCCGGCCACGGTCGCGGCGGACTTTTACGCCGGGCTAGACGCCTTCCTCGAAAGCCAGACCCCGATCGACGATGCCGACATCGACGCGATGTACGCGGCGCAGATGGACGCCGATGAGGACCGTGCCGACGCCGAACGCGCCGAAGCCGAAATGGCCGAGATTCAGCGGGCCGCTGTCATTCGCGCCAACGCGCAGCGCATGCACGACCAGATCACGACCGCCTGCCGACCCGCCGCCACGAATCGCGTCCAGGAAACGGCACTCGATGGCGACATTCGCGCGTTCGTGCTGAGTCAGGCCGACGCCATTCAATGCGCCGTGGCCTGAATGGCTTCTCTCTCGAAAGGAATCAGCAATGGGACGGTTTCGAGCTTCATTGTCACGCATCAACGCCGTTGTGCATCCCGTCGTCGCTCGCGCCTTCCGGCGCGTGACTCCCGGCAAGACCACGGGATGCGTGCTGTCGGCCCTGATGGTCGGTTATGTGCTGTCGTGCAAACGGACGCGGGCATTGCTCGTGTTCGCCGGCGAGTACCGCAGCGGCGAGAACAAGCCGCAACGCCGCGCCCGAATGCGGGCCATCGCTGGTGGCATGAAGCGTGCGACCCGCTTCCGTCGCCGCACGTCCTGAACTTCGCAGCAGGTGGCCGGGCGTCCGGCCCCTTCAATGGCCCCCGACGCGCTGTAACGCGCCGGAGGCGGTAGTCAAAACCCGTGAGGAAATGACCATGAGCAACGATACGAAAACCCCATCGCCGGAGCAATTCCGACACATGGCGCACGACGCCTACGACCGCATTGCCGGCCTGTCCGGCGTGGCTTTCGCGTACGGGGAGTTGTTGCTGAAGTATCAGGAAAGAAAAGTGAAGTTGCCCGCGTCCGGCAGGATCGACGCCGTTGCGGAAGCGTGCAACAAACTCGCCGACGCTGTCGACCTAATGGCGAGCGACATACCGATCCTAGAACGCCATGAGCAGACGGACGAGCTTCAAATGCTGGCGACGATGCCCGAACTGACCATCAAGCCCGCGGGGCATGAGGTAAAGGACGTCAGCATCATGGTTCAATGGACGAAACACGACGTCGAACTAGCCCAGTGGTACGCGGACTGTACGCCGACCGACCTGCCCCACATGCAACGGGCGCACCCCCGGCTACATGTACGCCGTGCTGTGCGACAACTCGCTCACGCCGCTGCTGCTGTGGGCGTGCCTTCAGCGGTTCCATCCGGCCGCCACGCGCGAGGCCGCGCGCAAGATGATTACCGACGAGAATATCTGGCAGGTGCGCGAGGCGATCATGGAGCTGTTCGGGTTCGACGAAAAAAAAGGCAACGACGCCGGCCAAATGAATCAGGCCGATCCGGCGTCGACTTCAACGCCATCGGCCAAGCCCTCCGAAAACGCGGACTCGGAACAGCCGACATCGACGCTCTGACGTGGCCGCAGGTGGAGATGGAGCTAGGCGTTAAAAATGACCAGCAAGAAATAGAACGAATCCGAACGGAAGCGAAGGTCAAATACCTGCTGAGTCTCGCCAAGGCTGCCAACGTGCGACCGTCCGAGCTGCGGGCGATCGGCCCGCGTGGCATTGCGGCAATCGCGCTGCGGCACCTAGGCAAACCGATCGACTCGTCGCGCGTGACCGACGCCCTCAACGAACCGGAGTTTGAATCCAATGAGTGACATCCAAGTAACCACCGACTTCATCGCCGACGGGAAGCAATACCTTGCGACTCTGCGGGGGATCACGGCCGAGACGCGAACGCACGTTGCGGAGTGGAAAAAGCTTTTGGCGAGTATCGGGCCGATGGCACCGACGCGGATGGGCAACAACTCCGCGACCACGGGCGGGGGCGGATCGCTCGCCCTGCAAAACGGCCGACCGGGCATCAACCCGCAGAGCTTGGCCGGCATGTCGCAGGCCGCGGTCATGCGGCAGATGAGCATGACGCACCCGGCGTTTATGCAGCGTGGCCCCGGCGGCAACGGACCCGTCCCGCCACTCGACGGAACCGCGGCGGCCAAGGCGATCGGCGATTCGATCCGTAATGCGGGCGCGGACGCGGCTACGGCCATTGCTGCGGCCTTGGCGAACCTCGCGGGGGGAAACGGCGGCGGCGGCCCGATCGCTCCTGCGCGTACTGTAGGACCACGGGCAGCATCTGCCACACGCCAGACTCGAAGCCGCATGCAGCGCGCCTTGGATGAGGTGACAACCGCACGCGACGAATGGACGAAGGCGTACGACAACGGCGCGGGCAAGGGCACTGACGATGAACGGATGCGCTGGCAGTACCTGCAACAGACGAGGTCGCGGGCGGACCGAACTGCCGCCGGCCGCACGGGGCGGCAGCGAAGCCAACTGGCGTCGGGACTAGCCGCGGTAGGTGGAACCTACGCCGTGAGCGAATTGGTCGGCGTGGGCGCAAACCTGCTGACCAACGCAGGCAACGCCTACAACAACCCGCAAGGGACGATGGCAACGCAGGGCGCACACGCAAATGTTCAGCGATGGAAAAATGCCGACGCGGCGGCGAACGCGATCCCGGTCGTCGGTGGCGCGATCGCGGGCGTGGCTGACTTGGCCGGCTCGACAAAAAACTGGGTGATCGGCCAGGGGTTCCAAACGAACCTTTCCCTTGCCGAGCGGAACCTTCGCCGCGCACAGACGCGGGAGGAAACATTTTACGGCAACCGCGAGGCGTACAACCAGGCGGCGATGGCGCGGACGTACGACCCGGCGGAAGCGATCGCCCTTCGGAAGCAGCAAAAAGAAAGCCAGCTCCACCGCGAGCTGGCAGGTGAGGAGTACCGATACAACATGCGCGGCAAGCTCATTGGCTTGAACCGAGACGGCCAAGACAAGCGCGCGGCCGAGACATCGCGGATCAACGCCGAAACCGAGCGTGAGACGAAGGATGCTGCCACACAATCGAAGCTCGCCGTCATCGGCAACCGCTACGAGGCGTCGGGATTCCGCCGCGCTCAGGCCGCCGCCGAACAACAGGCCGGCCGCCGGTTCGGACGCGACGAGGCGATCACGGCCCGCATGGGCGAGATCGATGACGGCGTCGGCAAGCGTCGTGACGAATACGAGGCGGTAAAAGACAGCACGGTCGCGTCCGCGGAGGACAAGGCCGCAAAGCTGGCTGCGCTACGCGCTGCGGAGAACGCGGCGGTCGCCCAGAAAGCCGCCGAGCGCGTCCGCATCACGCGCGACTTTGCCGAGCAGGACCAGGACATCTTGGACGAGGCGGCGGTGAATCGCCTGCGGGCCGCAGGCCGACACCACGAGGCCGAAGAACTGGCTCTGCGGCAGCACTGGGCCAAGATGGTCCGTACGACCGACGACGGCACGAGCAAGCAGATCACGATCGAAGGCCAGGCCGCCGCCGAACGGGCGAGGCACGCCGAGCGGACGCGGGCCATTCTTGGCGAGATGCGTGGCACCCGGCAGGAAGAGGCCGATTTCAACGGACGAGGCGCGGCGGAGCAGCGGCAGCAGGTGGAGGACAAGTTTCGCGAGGACGTGCAGAAAGAGTCGTTGCTGGAAGCGGACGGATCGTGGAAGCCTGTTAGCCGCCTTGCTCCTGATCGAAGGCAGAAGCGCGAACAACTCATCCGGCAGCGGGCGATCGACCTGGCCAAGATCGACCGGCAATCTCGTGTCACGGCCGAGGACATGAAGGGCGAGGCGTCGGGCATCCGCGACCGCATGGGCGGGCGGGAGTACGAAGCCGAGCAGGACGCCATCAAGCGGCGCAAGGCCGCGAGGATCATAGCGAACAAGGACGGCGACACCGGGCTAAAGGCGATCGACGAGCTAGAAGGCGCGGAGACGGCCGCTAACGACCAGAACCGTGCTCGCTCTCTTCGCGGCTACCGATCGGGCACGCGACAGGCCAAATTGCGGTCCGAGGGCAAGAACGGCCAAGCCGACGTGGAGGCATTGCAGCAGCAGTACCTCGACGATTACGAGGCCGTGCAAAACGACCCAGAGCGGCGGAAAGAAGTCCAAGAGCGGTACAAGGCCATCATCAAGGGCCAGATTCGCGGCGATCAAAAGTCGGAGATGTTCGGCAGCGCCGCCGACTACGCGGAGTCCGCACTGATGCGGACGATGAACTCCGACCCCGGCAAGACGACTTCGCTGCAAGAGCTTTACGGGAAGATCGAACGAGGATTGAAAACCGATCCGGCCGGGGCC
>DASVSS010000237.1:0-3323 GCA_036387945.1 Tepidisphaeraceae bacterium
GGACCTGGCGCTGCCGGTCGCGGCCATCTGCTCGAAGGTCGAAATCTTCGGGGTTTACACCCCGATGGAACGCGCCCAGTTCGCCGCCGGCACGCCGAGCAAGTTCGTCATCTACACAGAGGTCGAAAACTTCTCCTCCCAGCTCAACCCGGGCGGGAAGTGGGAGACGAAACTGTCGCTGGAGCTGAACCTGTACACCGAAAGCGGCTTCGCCGCGATCAAGCCCATCCGGTTGAATTTTTCCGATTCGTCACGGGCGCGGCGCCGCGATTTCTTCCTCTGCCGCCTGATCGAGCTGCCCGGCAATTTGAACGTCGGACCGTATACGGTGAAGCTCACCGTCATCGACCAGGACACCAACCGCGTGGCGGAGACGAGCGTGCCGATGGAGATCATCGCCGGCGCTCCGTGATCGCGTTCGAATCATCGTGCCTCTTGGTTTCTCCCCTCTGAGAGAGGTCAGGTGGGGACGACAAACGCCATGCAATAGCGGCCCGCTGATGCCCAGGAAACAAACCCCTCGCCCGGTACGCCGGGAGAGGGTAGGGAGAGGGCAGAACGTCTAGGCGTTTGATTGCGATGAGGCGGCCGCCCGCCCCCACCTAACCTCCCCCGGTGGGGGAGAAACCGGATTTGGCGCTCGCTGTTGGTTTCCGCCAATAAAGAAGCCCACGCCGTTCGGCGTGGGCTTCTTTATGACTGCTATCAAGGCCAACCCGATCAGGTCGCGTCGCTGCCGGCCTGGGCCAGTTGCGGCTCGTCGGTCTTCGCACTGGTCTCAAGCGATTCGAAGTACAGGTGCTTTTCGGCCCCTTCTTCCTGCTTGACGGTGATCCGGATCGTGTCTTTGCCTTTGAAGTTGCCGCGGAGCAGCTCTTCGCTGAGCGGGTCTTCGATGTGCTGCTCAAGGGCCCGGCGCAGCGGCCGTGCCCCGAAGTCGGCGTTCGTGCCTTTCTCGATGAGGAACTCTTTGGCTTCGTCGGTCAGCTCCAGCTTCATGCCGTGCTCGATGAGGCGCTTGGTAACCTTGCGCAGCTCGAACTCGATGATGTGCTTGAGCTGCTCGGCGCCCAGCGGACGGAACACGATCACGTCGTCGAGACGGCCGATGAACTCGGGCCGGAAGTAGCGTTCGACTTCCTTCATCACGGTGTCTTTGATCGCCTGGTAATTCCGCTCCTCGGTGCCGCCTTTACGGGCCTGCAGGCCGAAGGTCTGCCCGCCGCCCTTGATCAGTTCCGAGCCGATGTTGCTCGTCATGATCATGACGACGTTCCGGAAGTCGACGTGCCGGCCGAACGAATCGGTGAGGCGGCCTTCTTCCATGATCTGCAGGAGCATGTTGTAGACGTCGGGGTGCGCCTTCTCGATTTCGTCGAGCAGGACGACCGCGTACGGCCGGCGACGGATGCGCTCGGTGAGCTGGCCGCCTTCTTCGTATCCGACGTACCCGGGAGGAGCGCCGATCAGCCGGCTGACGTTGTGCTTCTCCATGTACTCGGACATGTCGATCTGCACGAGCGCGTCCTCCTCGCCGAACATGAACTCGGCCAGGGCCTTGGAAAGCAGCGTCTTGCCGACGCCCGACGGCCCGAGGAACAGGAAGCTGCCCATCGGCCGACGCGGGTCCTTGAGCCCGGCGCGGCTGCGACGGATCGTCTTGGAGATGGCCTTGATGGCCTCGTCCTGGCTGACGACCTTCTTGTGCAACTCGTTCTCGAGCTCGAGCAGGCGCTGGGCCTCTTCTTTTTCCAGACGCGTCAGCGGAACGCCGGTCATCTTGCTGACGACTTCGGCGACGACTTCCTCGTCCACCACGCCATCGATCTCCTTGGCCCGTTCACGCCATTGCTTCTGCAGCTCCTCTTTCTTAGCGCGAAGCTGCTCGGCGGTGTCGCGCAGGCGGGCGGCCTCCTCGTACTCGGCGTTCTTGACCGCCTCGTCCTTCTGGATGCTCAGCCGCTCGATCTGCTCTTCCAGTTCCGCCAGGTTCGGCGGCTTGGTCATGCTGCGCAGGCGAATCCGTGCGCCCGACTCGTCGATCACGTCGATCGCCTTGTCCGGCAGGAAGCGCTGCGTGATGTAGCGATCCGACAACTCGACGGCCGCCTCGATCGCGGCATCGGTGATCTGCACGCGGTGGTGCGCTTCGTAACGGTCGCGCAACCCCTTGAGGATGGCGACGGCGTCTTCCTTGCCGGGCGGGTTGACATGGATCGACTGGAAGCGACGGGCCAGGGCCGCGTCCTTCTCGATGTACTTGCGGTATTCGTCGAACGTCGTGGCGCCGATGCACTGGATCTCGCCACGGCTCAGGGCCGGCTTGAGAACGTTGCTGGCGTCGATCGCCCCTTCGGCGCCACCGGCGCCGACGAGCGTGTGCAGTTCGTCGATGAACAGGATCACGTTCTTGGCGCGGCGGACTTCGTTCATGACCGCCTTGATGCGCTCTTCGAACTGTCCGCGGTACTTCGTGCCCGCGACCATCATCGCCAGGTCGAGCACGACCAGGCGACGGTCGTGAAGGATCTCAGGCACGTTGTTGCTGATGATCATCTGGGCCAGGCCCTCGACGATCGCGGTCTTGCCGACCCCGGCCTCGCCGAGCAGCACTGGGTTGTTCTTCTGGCGGCGGCAGAGGATCTGGATGACGCGCTCGATCTCGTTCTTGCGGCCGATGACCGGGTCGAGCTGGCTCTCGCGGGCCAGTTCGGTGAGGTCGCGGCCGAAGGAATCGAGGGCGGGCGTCTTGCTCTTGCTCTTTGCGCCGGACTTTTCCTGCGTAGCGGGTTCTTCGTTTTCCACACCAGCTCCCAAAAGGTTGAGAACTTCCTCGCGCACTTCCTCGAGCTTGAGCCCGAGGTTCATCAGCACCTGTGCCGCCACGCCGTCGTGTTCGCGCAGCAGGCCCAGCAGCAGGTGCTCAGTGCCGACGTAATTATGATTCAGGTTGCGGGCCTCTTCGATCGCGTACTCGATCACTTTCTTGGCCCGGGGGGTTTGCGGCAGCTTGCCCATCGTGACCATTTCGGGCCCTGATTTGACGAGCTTCTCGACTTCCAGACGTACCTTGCGAAGGTCGACGTCGAGGTTCTTCAGTACGTTCGCGCCGACACCCGAGCCTTCCTTCACCAGGCCGAGCAGGATGTGCTCGGTGCCGATGTATTCGTGGTTGAAGCGTTGGGCTTCCTGATTGGCCAGCGCCATGACTTTGCGGGCTCGGTCCGTGAAACGTTCAAACATGTCCATCTCCTGGTCGGCCGGCGGTACATAGTCCGCCGACCCCTCACAAAGACTGTCGTGCACCGGGGCACGAGTTGCAC
>DASVSS010000238.1:0-4415 GCA_036387945.1 Tepidisphaeraceae bacterium
AGCGCGCCGCGTGGTCGCGCCCGCCCGTTCATTGAGGCGCTCGTTTATCGTTTCGTGCGCGGTTACTCTTTTCCCATGCCCCGCAACGCCTCCGAGCGGTATCACAATCGCGTCGCCAAGCAGTACGACGCGATTTACGACGACGCGTACTGGGCCTTTCACGACGAGCTGACGTGGCGGTCGATCAAGCCGCACTTGCCGCGCGACGCGACGGCGGCGTGCGCGGACCTGGGCTGCGGCACGGGCAAGTGGGGACTGAAGCTGCTTAAGAGCGGCTTCGCCACGACGTTCGTCGACCACGCGCCGGTGATGATCGAGCAGACGCGCGAGAAGCTCGCGGGCATGGGCCCTCGCGCCAGCAAGGCCACCCTCGTCGTCGGCGACATCGTCCACATGCCCGATCTGCCTTCCGACGCGTTCGCGCTGGTGACGGCCATGGGCGATCCGCTGTCGATCTGCAGCGACCCAGTGCGCGCGGCGCGCGAGTTCGCCCGCGTCCTCAAGCCCGGCGGGATCGTGATCGCCACGGCCGACAACAAGTTCGCGGCGATCGATTACTACATCGACCGCGGCAACCTCGACGCGCTCGAAGCGTTCGTCCGCGCCGGCAAAACCCACTGGCTCACCCCGGACGTGCGCGAGCAGTTCGAGCTGACGACCTTCACCCCCGCGGCCCTGCGCCGCTTGTTCGAAAATGCCGGCCTGGAAGTGCTCGACGTGCTGGGCAAATCCGTCCTGCCCGTGCGGCAGAACCGCAAGCTGCTCGAACAGCCGTCGGCAGTCGAGCGCCTGCTCAAGCTCGAGCGCGAGCTGTCCAAAGACCCAGCCGCCTGCGCCCGGGCCGGGCATCTGCAGATCACCGCCCGCAAGCCGATTGCCGGCCTTAACGCCGCCCCGCATGCCGCCCCTGATGCTGCTCTGGAAGCCGACGCCGGATGACGGCGATGATCGGCGCCGACCATTAACACCGGGCAATCGCGCCGTCGTTGCGGCATTGGCGTCGCGGGCCTACAGTCGATGCCGTGCCGTTGCTGTCGGTATATCTGTTCATCCTCGTGGGCACGGTGTTGCTCGTGGCGGCCCTCGTCGCCGGGCGGCTGGTCCGCCCGCGGCTGGACAACGCCACCAAGGCCGAGGCCTACGAATGCGGTGAAGTGCCGGTCGGGCCGGCGCAGGTGCAGTTCGATCTGCGGTTCTACGTCGTCGCGCTGGTGTACCTGGTCTTCGCCGTCGAAGTCGTGCTGTTCTACCCCTGGGCCGTCGCGTACGGCGCCGCCGAACAGTTCACCCCCGGCACGCCCGGCGACGACGCCTTCACTTTCCGCGGCGTCGCCTTGGCCGACATGTTGCTGTTCCTGGGCGTGCTGGCGATCGGCTTCGCGTACCTGTGGAAGAAGGGCTACCTCGATTTCGTCCGCACCACCCGCGGCGACGTGCTTCCCTGACGCCCTGCCACTCGCGGCCGACGCGGCCCCGATCTTGTTCTTGAAACCCCCGCGCCCGTGCGGTACAACTCCCCGTCCCGGCAGAAGAACCAGGCCGGGGACAATTCGGCAGTAGCTCAATGGTAGAGCATCCGGCTGTTAACCGGATGGTTGTAGGTTCGAGTCCTACCTGCCGAGCTTCCGCCCCTAACACGCGCTGCGTACGCTGATGTACGCGATGCTACGTCTCATGACGGTGTTAGCGGGCCGAAACTCGATCCCTTCACAACTCGCGACTACCGGCGGCTACCTAACAAGTCGCCCGGCCACCCCCTCCATCTAGGCGCACATTCGGGTGCACATGTTCGGGCGGTTCGCTGCGCTCTCGCCTTCTCTCTCCATGCCGAAGCGGGGGCGGCGTGAAGACCACCGCCCCCAACATCCACCGCGCCGACGGTTTCGCCGGGCTCTACGCCCCGGCCGTCGTCGACATCTTCGCGGGCTGCGGGGGCTGGTCGATCGGTGCCGAGCAGGCGTTTGCCGACGCCGACTACAGTTCAGCCTTCACCCAGAGCACGGTGTACGAGGCGTTCGGGCAGACGGTGAGCCAGAGCGGCGGCAGCACGAACAACCGCCTGCGGAACACGAAGGAGCGGGACGAAGCGATCGGCCAGGCCAACGACGGCTTATCCTTCGCCTCCAAGGAGGAACCCACGGCGACAGTGTCTCTGAACGATGCCCGTCTCGTGGGATTGAGGTTGTGTCGGACCCGCACCCCGTTGTCAGGCATCGCGCCTAGCCGCTTGAGCCAGGGGCGGCGTGGGCATCGCGCCCCGACCGGATTTTCACGACGGGCTGTGAGACGACGGCCGCTCGCGGCAGAGCGCGTAGCTGGCGTCCCACGGTCGTAGGCGCTCGAAGGCGGCGCTGGCCGCGAGGACGTCGACGTCGGCGTCGCGCCGGCCGATGATCTGCATGCCGACCGGCAGGCCGTCGGCCATGCCGGCAGGGATCGACGCCGCGGGGTGGCCTGTGAAGTTGATGAAGTATGTCAGGCACCACCCGATGAGTGGGTCGATCTCAACCCCGTTGATCGAGGTCGGGCCCTTGGTGTTGCCCCCCTCGGCGTTGTCGACCGGCAGGCAGGCGAGCGTCGGGGTGACGAGCAGGTCGTACGTGCCGAGCGTTTTCTGGATGGCGTCGAAGACTTCGGTGCGAACTTCCTGATCGCGAAAGAAACTCAGCGCCGTCTGGGTCTTGCCCTCGTCGACCCAGCGGAGGAATTCTGGTGGGAAATCGTCGCGGTGGTCCCCGAGCAGGTCCAGCCCGGCGGCCTTGAACTGTTCGAACGTCTGCAACTGGATCGGCGTGAACTGCCGGCACCAGACGTCGCTCAACTCGCGCTGGTCGTGCTTGATGCCGAGCTTGATCTCCTCGACGATCGCGCCTTCGTCCTCGAACGACTTCACGGCCCGGGCGACCACTTCTGCCACGCGGGATTCGACGGGGAACACGTCCAGATTCGGGCTGTAAGCGATGCGGAGCCCGCGGACCGAGCGGCGGGTGGCGGCGGTGAAGTCGGGCACCGGCCCGGTCCGGCTAAACGGGTCGCGCGCGTCGTAACCTGCGAGCACGGTCAGTGCCAGCGCCGCGTCATCGACCGTACGGGTGATCGGCCCTTCGAAGAAGAACGGCGTGCTCGGGGCGAAGGCGTTGGGGCGAGAGAGGAACGGCACGCGGCCGAAGGACGCTTTGTACCCGTAGACGCCGCACCAGGAGCTGGGGATGCGGATCGAGCCGCCGGCGTCGGTCCCCTCGGCCAGCGGCACGAGGCCGTCGGCGACCGCCGCGGCACTGCCGCCCGACGAGCCGCCGGAGTTCTTATTGAGGTTGAAGGGGTTGCGGGTGGGCCCAAAGAGGTAGTTGTCGCACGTGCCGCGGAACCCCAGCGTCGGGGCATTGGTCTTGCCGAGGATGATCGCGCCGGCCTTCTCCATGCGCTCGGCGAAGGCGCAATAGGAATCGGCGATATTGTCCTTGAGCGCGCGGATGCCGCCGAGTGTGGACGGCCAGCCCGGCTTGAAGTCGAACACGTCCTTCATCGCCGTCGGCACGCCGTGCAGCGGCCCGAGGGGCCCGCCGGCCATCAAGGCCCGTTCGGCCTCCTTCGCCCGCGCCCGGGCGTCGTCGAAGCCGAGGTAAACCAGAGCGTTCAGGCTCGGGTTTCGGGCCTCGATGCGGGCGATGAAGGCGTCGACGACCTCGACGGGCGAAATCTCGCGCCGGCGAACGCGCGCCGCCAAATCGCGGGCCGAGACGTAGGCGAGTCCGTCAGAGAGGATCGAAGGGGGGGTAATTTTTTCCGAGAGCGTCATGGCAATCTCCATTCGATTCGTTCGCGTGAAAGGGTGTCTGAGTTCCCGCCACTGTCTGTCAGTTGCGGTCGACGAGGGCGTCTAATCGGGCGTCGCAAGCGGTGCATCGCGCGGGCAGGCCGCCGTGGCGGAAGTACTCGCCGGCGAGCGTGGCACACGTCGAGCAGGACTTGGCGTTTTGTTCGGTCGTTAGCGCAGTGGGCCTTGCGCCGGCCTGGGGCTGCAGGAAAAGGGTGGGCGGCCCGCCGTGTACTGGCTGCGACGACACGGCCGATCGCCACATCCCACTCCGCTGGGACGCGCTGGTTTTGGATTCCTTATCGTTCTGGCAGCCGGCCGTGGTGATCGCGATCACACAGGCGCACAGCAAGGCCAAGAAGACACGACGAAGGGGACGAACACGGGGCGGCAACATGGCGACTCCTGCAAAAAAACCGGGACGTGACTATCGATCAACGGGCGTAGTCAGCGTTTCAAATCGTTGAAAATCGCCGAATCCGTTGTCCGTTCACTAAGCGTGCAGTGCGGACACCGCGAGGCAGGGAATATGATTATCCGTCAATTATCGAATAGGGATTCACACTCTGTGGCGGCCGCCGACGCAGCTGCGCAGCGG